>NZ_JAQPOK010000137.1 GCF_030068445.1 Roseofilum halophilum BLCC-M91
CGCGGTAATGGGTAATGGGTAATTGGTAATGGGAAAACCATTTTTCACGCTATAATCCCCATTTTTCAGGCTTTTCATGGGAAGGCACTCAACCCTTAAAATTTCGATAACTGTACCTCATAACATCGAAAAGCGCTGTATCAAGTGATGTCTTGTAGAAGATGACCGGCTAGGTCAAATTCTATGGATGTGAGAGGAAGTTCTGAAAAAGAAGCCTCGCCCAAGAACTTTGAAGGGGGAGGGAGCCAGATCGCTCCATTAATCTAATTGGGGCGATCGCCTAAACAGGCAAGATGATAGCCTATCCGGTCAACAATGTTCTCCATCAGGAACCCTGGTATTCAGTGTGATTTATGCTCTTGTTATCCACTCCAGATAATGCTCCGCATCGCTTCGCGAACGGACAGGTCAATCGACTTAAAATAAAGCCTAAATTAAACCTCGCTGTTGATCTCGAACAACAAAACCCTATGGTGTGGCAACCGGGACATCAACTCCAAGACGGTCACTATACGATCGCCAGGCAACTCGGTGAGGGCGGATTTGGGATCACCTATCTCGCTCAAACCCAAACTGGCGAGAATGTAGCGATCAAAACCCTCAATGACAAAATCCGCAACCACAAAAACTTCGAGAAATGTCAGCAAGACTTTCTCAATGAAGCCCTGTGGATTGCCAAATGTTCCCATCCCCATATTGTCAGGGTCGAAGAGTTGATCCAAGAAGACCACCTGTGGTGTATTGTTCTGGAGTATATAGAAGGAACCAATCTCGGTACTCTAGTAGATAGGGAAGGAGCCTTACCCGAAGCCGAAGCCCTACACTATATCCAACAAATTGGAGACGCTCTCAATACCGTCCATCATCAAGGGTTCTTGCATCGGGATATCAAACCGCTCAATATCCTCCGGCGTAAGGGTGAAGCCTCAACCACACTGATCGACTTTGGCATGGCTCGCAAATTTATGCCCAACTTAGTCCAAGGTCATACCGCTTATGTGAGTCGAGGATTTGCCCCCATAGAACAGTATGACTGGCAATCCTTTCGGGGCGCTTACACCGATGTCTATGGTTTAGCCGCTACCCTCTATGCGCTCTTAACCGAACAAGTGCCAGAATCGGCAACCAATCGCGATCGCCGCGTAGCTCGTAACCAAAGCGATCCCCTCATTCCTCCCCAGGAACTGAACCCAGTCATTAGCGATCGCACCAACGCCGCCATCTTAGCAGGCATGGCCCTCGAACCCGAAGACCGGCCCCAGTCCATTCAGCACTGGTTCGATCTATTGGGACTTGCCCTCATTTCTCCCCCTTGGCAAACCCCCACCCCGATCAACGATAGCGAGCGTAAGTGGAGTTCGGCTGTAGGCATGGACTACAGCGCCTTAGAACAACTCCTAGCCGCCGGAAATTGGCAAGAAGCCGATCGCCAAACCGAGCAAATCTTGCTCGAAATTAGCAACCGTACCTCCCAAGGCAGTCTCACCGAAGAAGAAGTCAAATACCTCCCCGGTAGAGACCTGCGAACCATTGACCGCTTATGGGTGCAGTATAGTAACGGTCACTTTGGGTTTAGCGTGCAAAACCGCATTTGGCGGTCTTTAGACAAAAATTATCAAGAATTCGGCGATCGCGTCGGTTGGCGATCGCTAGGCCAATCATGGTTAGCCTACGCTAACCTTACCTTCGATATCGGCGCTCCCCAGGGCCATCTTCCCACTTGGGGAAGACGGGGGCGCTTATGGCCCTACCTCGGATCGCGACTTAAGCGCTGTGGACTATAGCGCTATGCGCTAGTAATGGGTAATGGGTAATGGGTAATTGGAGGTGAACAACGTTCAGTTCTTTTACCGATTTACACCAACCCACTTAGATTTCCCAGCCCTACTCAATCTCAAGAAAATCAGGAGAATAAAAACATGGCATTCATTACTGCTGAATCCACCCTATCCGTTGAAGCTCTGACTTTTGTCAAAGTCAACTACGAAGCTGAACTGCAAGCCCACTTTGGGGTAAACGTCAGCGAACTCAGCGATGCACAAATCGGCGAATTTGCCCTCGAAATTTCCGCCACCACTGCTCTTGGGAAAGCCATTATTTCCGTTGATAGCAAAGGAGAAGGCAGCGTATCCGGCGATTTAAGCAACGGTCAAATCCTCATCGGTGGTGCAGGAAACGATCAAATCAATGGGGGAAATGGCAATGATGTCCTCATTGGTGGATCGGGCAAATCGAAAAAATCTGGTTCGGGTGGCGGCTCCGGTTCTGGCGGCTCCGGTTCTGGCGGCTCCGGCGGTGGTTCCGGAGCCGCATCAGGCGCTCTCTCTGGCTTATCCGGTGCTGACGGTGACGACGAAATGGACGGCGGAGACGGTAACGATACCTGTCTCGGTGGAGACGGTAACGACTCCTGTGCTGGCGGTGCGGGTGATGATTCCTGCGTCGGTGGCGATGGCGAAGACACCTTAGACGGTGGAGATGGCAAAGACACCCTAGACGGTGGAAAAGATAAAGATACCCTCATTGGGGGTGCAGGCGATGACTCCTTAGTTGGGGGTGACGGTGACGACTCCTGTGTAGGGAACGACGGCAACGACACCCTAGACGGCGGCAATGGCAAAAATACCCTCGAAGGGGGTGCAGGCGATGACTCCCTCATCGGCGGAAATCAGGATGACACCCTAGTGGGCGATGCCGGTAATGACACCTGTCTGGGAGGCAATGGCGATGACTCCTGCGTGGGCGGTGAAGGGGATGATTCTCTAGTCGGCGACAATGGTAATGATACCCTCGTCGGTGGCGAAGGCGGTGATACCCTAGTGGGCGGTAACGGCAAAGATAGCCTCGTTGGTGGAGAAGGAGCCGATAGTCTCGTCGGTGGTAATGGTAAAGATACCCTCGTCGGTGGCGATGTGCTGGACGGCGGCGCTGATGATGACCTGCTCATTGGTGGAGAAACCACCACTGAAATCAAAGGGGGAGCTGGATTTGATATCGTCAGTTTCCTGAGTATCGAGCTAGACATTTCGATCAATATTGGCTTAGAAATTAACGTTTCTGCCACAGGCACAACCACAGTAACGGGAAGCCTAGCTGGAGGGGGACAACTCAACAACCAAATGGAAGGAGTTGAAGGATTCACCGGTTCTAAAGGTGATGACAAAATTACCGGTAGCGAGAACGGCGATGCCCTCAATGGTGGAGAAGGTAATGACAATATTGATGGTGGCGAAGGAGATGATACCCTCACCTGTGGAGAAGGGAATGATACCTTAACCGGTGGCGATGGCATTGACATTGTTTCCTATGTGGAAGCCTCTGTCGGTGTGGAAATCAACCTGGAAACTGGGATCACGGTTGTGGGTCAATTCGAGAATCAGATTAGCGGATTTGAAGGGGCAATTGGTTCCGAGTTCAATGATGTGATTACGGGTGGTGCGGTTGCTGGCTTAAATCTGCAAGCTGGCGGTGGTAGCGACACCTACAAGTTGACTGCTGAAAATGCTGTGGGAACCACGATTAAAGATGGTGGTGGTACGGATGATGCCATCGAGGTGGAAGGGGTTACCCTGTCTCTACCTCCGGAAGGTGAAGATGCAGCGCCAGCCACGGGAACGAAGGTTTTACGCGATGGCACCAATTTAGTGGTCGATCTCGATAATGATGGCCAGGTTGATGCAACCAAAGACTTGGTGGTTGAAGACTTCTTCTCCTTTACCAGTAATTCTGGCGGAGCTGGTGTTGTTGAACAAGTCGCTAATTTAACCAGTGCGGAAATTTTGGCGGCCTTCCCCAACCCTGAACCCCCAGCGTCTGGTTCCGGTTCGGGTTCGGGTGCGGTGACTGACCCGGTTGCGCCTCCGAGTTCTTCTTCAACCACAACTACAACCGGAACGGATGTTTCTGTTGAATTTACCACTGAGTTTAACGTCAGTATCGGTAATGATGTGGTTGTGGGTACGGCCGGAACTGATAATATCTTTGGTTTAGCCGGTAACGATCAAATTGATGCCGGTGCAGGTGATGATACTGCCAATGGTAACCAAGGTGAAGATGTGGTTAACGGCGGTACAGGTGATGATACTTGTTACGGCGGACAAGGTAATGATTCCGTCAGTGGTGGTGATGGTAATGATATGGGTTCGGGCGATCGCGGCAATGATATCGTTAACGGAGATGCTGGCCAAGATCAACTTACCGGCGGTCAAGACAATGACTCCATCGACGGTGGCGCAGACAACGATAACATCTTTGGCGGTCAAGGCAATGACCTGATCAACGGTGGGGATGGCGATGATGTCATCAGTGGTGATGCAGGTACAGACACCCTCATCGGTGGCGCAGGTAATGATGTCTTTGTTCTTCGCACCGGAACCGCAGCCGCTACCGCAGCCGAAGCCGACCTGATTTTAGACTACCGCGAAGGCGACACCATCGGCTTAACCGGTGGCATCACTCCCGACAACCTCACGTTCACGGTCGAAAATGGCAATACCATTATCGAAGTGACCAATAATGGCGCAACCTCTGTTCTCGGTATCGTTAATGGTGTAGCGCCTGAGCAACTCACCTTTAGCACTGCCGACATTCAGGTTAACGTTACCGGTAATGTTTCCGTCATGAGCAGCACGTTTGTGGGTGGCACTATTGGTGGTCAAGAGTTTGCCGTGGGTGCAACCGCATTCGCCAGCGTTGACTTTAGTCAGTCCTTTGCTCTGGTGTAGGTTCTCCATTCTCAGAGTTTCGGTTCAATCCTAATCCTGTAGGGGTCAATTCATGAATTGCCCCTACTTTTTTGTTGGGGTATCTTGATTGGTGTCCCTTATCTTCTGTATTCCTAGGATCTCAGAGCGCTCAAAGGGCGTTTAATGCAACAATTCTAATCATGTCTCTATTTCCTCTTATGCCGATCGCCGCCTTAATGGTGATGAACCTCAGCCCCAGTCTGCATCTTTCCCAACTCCCCCCATCCCTAGAGAACCAATCTTGGCAATGGGTTGACTGGACTGAAGGGGACACCACAGAGCGTCCCCTCTCCCAAGCTCCGATTACCCTGATATTCAAAGAGGGTGAAGTGAGTGGATTTGGGGGATGTAACAGCTATTTTTCTACCTACGAAGTGGACGGCGATCGCCTAACTATGGCTGAGTCCTTCGGTCGCACGTTCAAAGCTTGCGGCAACCTCTCCGAACAAGAAGACCAATTTCTAGAGCATTTAGGGCAAGTAGAGCGCTACCAGATTAACCCGAATGGAGAACTCTATCTGTTTTACCGTCAGAATGGGGAAATGGGGCAAATGCGCTTTAGACCGGCTTCAGAAACCTCCCCAGCTCAAACCTCCTTTACCGACATTCCGGCCGACTATTGGGCTAAGTCCTTTATCATCCCCCTAGTCGAGGGTGACCTGATGTCTGGGTTCCCCGATGGTACATTCCGCCCCGATGCAAAAGTCACCCGCGCCGAGTTTGCCAGTGTTCTTCAGAAAACCTTCGATCTACCCCAGGTGCGTAAGCGCGTCCGTTTTCGAGATGTACCCGAAGATTTTTGGGCCCATGGAGCAATTCAATATGTAGCTACGACCATTCCCCAGCTCATGGGAGGGTATCCAGGAGATCTGTTTCGCCCAGAAGAGCCGATTTTAAGGGTTGAGGTTGTGGTGAGTTTGGCAAATTTATTGCGGGACGTGCCAGAGGTAGAAGTCGATCGACTGTTGGAGGGCTATGAAGACCGGGAAAAAATCCCTGATTATGCCTTAGAAAAAGTGGCGATCGCTACTCAACAGCAAATGGTGGTCAATTATCCTCAAACTGGGCAACTGCGTCCCCAGCAATCCACCACCCGTGCAGAAGTGGCAGCCCTGGTTTATCAAGGCTTGGTACAAATTAATCAAGCTCCCGAAGTGCGATCGCCCTATCGAGTCAATCCTTAAATTGATGGGATAACAGTACAAGATTGCTCCCTTCTCAGGCTATTCTGGATCGCAGATCGTCTATAGCTCAAAATTCAACAGTCCCCAGGGAGCATCTATAGATTCACAAAAATGCGGACTGTGCAACAAATTTCTCGGCAGAACCATCAGGGAAGAGATATCCCTGAATCCCCTAAGCCAATTTTTATCCCGATTAGCTATAAAAAATCGCGTTACTCTAAACAGAAGAAGAGGCTTGTGACATAGGGGGTTGAGGGGCAAAACCCACCTTTTCCCCTTCGAGTTCCGACCTATTGAATCTTTCCCAGGCCCCTAGCCTGTGGCATCAGCGATCGCTCAGGGATAGGGTCTTAGGGGTCATCCACCGCTCTCAATCAACCCAAACATGCTCAACGATCACAATCACCAGATGAATCACTTAACTTCAACTCCGGGATGGCAACGGTGGGTTGGTGGGACTCTCGCGGCATTGATCGTGATCGGGCTAGAGGGGGTAGGGATGATCGATCAATTAGAACAGTTAGCCTATCGAGGCTTGTTCCAGTTGCGGGGAGAGGAACGTTGGCATAGTCAAGTGGTGATTGTGGGCATTGATGAAACAACACTGAAAAATCAACAAAACTCCAAGAGTTCCCGGCAACTTTATGCAGCTCTTTTACAGAGTTTGGCCCCCAGTCAGCCCCGGATGGTAATTTTGGATATTTTAATGCACGATCGCTCCCCCGACGATCCGCAGTTGGCTCAAGCCATGGGTCAAGTCCCCGTGGCATTACCGGTGGCTTGGGATAGGCAAGGAAATCAGAAGCAGCCGGTTCCGGAATTAGCCGCCGAAGCTGTAGTCATGGGCCATGTGGTCAGTCGTCAAGATGCCGATGGATTGACTCGCACCGTAGCGTTCCAATCACGACAGATTCCAGCCCTGGGAGTAGCAGTCGCTCATGAGGTGATGAATCAGCCTGTGGGCTTGGATCGGCAGGGGTCTGAACCCCTATGGATTAATTGGCCCGGCTCGGTGAAGCATTTGCCCCAATATGGGTTATTGGATGTGATTGAAGGGCGAGTGCCGATGGAGAACTTCCGCAACAAAATTGTGATTGTGGGGGCTAATGTGACCGGGTTTAATCCTGTGTTAACGCCCTTTGATGTTAATCCTCCAGCCAATGGCATTCATGTTCATGCGGCGGTGATCAGTAATTTGTTATCCCAGAATGGACTAGAGCGGGTGGGAACCTCTTGGAATTGGGGTGGCATACATTGGCTTTATTTTGGGGGAGCGATCGCCTTGAGTGCCACCGTGGTGTTTTGGTCGTTCCGCAAACAAGTGATTGTGGTGGTGGGTTTGGGTGGAGTATGGCTAGGGGTTTGTTATGTGGCTTTCCGGTTTTATTATCTTTTGCCGGTGGTATCTCCCTTGATGTTGTTGGGTTTAACCCTGTTATTGGTGACGCTTCAAGACCGGTTGAAGATGAAGGCGATTTTGGTGGAACGGGAAAAGCAGTTATTTGAGTCAGCTTTTTATGATTCGGCTACGGGTTTACCCAATTATGCCTTGTTTATGGAGCGGTTAGAGGGGGCCCTTTCTCGCACTCGTCAACAGGCTGGGCCGCCGTTGTTTGCCGTGTTCTTTATTTATCTGGATCGTTCTAAGGTGGTCAACCCCGATTCGGGCCATCGCTTGAGTAATGAGTTGCAGGTAGCGATCGGCGATCGCATTGAAGAGGCTCTCAGAGAAGCGATCTCTCCCGATTCCTCTCGGCCCCTGTTGTCTCCTTCACCCCAATTCTCTTCCCTTTCTGAGATCGCCTCTAAAGGGACTGAATTTACTATCGCTCGCTTGGATACGGATACGTTCGCTGTTTTGGTTAATACTTTATTCTATCCCAGACAGGCGATCGATATCGCTCAAACCATCGATCGAACCCTCTCCCATGCTTGTATTTCCGATCGATTACTCCCCCCTGGAGACTCAGACGAAACCCGGAGTTTACTAGAAGAAAACTTATCGGCCATGACCGCTTTTATTGGAGTAGCATTGTCAGCCGTCAATTCGGATTTCGATCAAGTTTCGGTGAACATCTATTCCCAGGCAGAAAGTATGCTCCGAGATGCCGAAATTGCCATGTATCAAGCCAAAGTTAAAGAAAGTCATCACTACGCGGTTTTTGACCAAAATCTCCACAACGCAGAAGTGCAAAAATTAGAACTAGAATTAGATCTGCGACGAGCCATTAATCGCTCTCGAAAACAACAGGAAAACTTGTCTGCTTCCATGAGAAAGAGCCATCCTACTCCAACACCGTTTACCTATCCCTCTGAGCAATGGGGATTGGAATTAGAAATGCAAAGCGATTTTCGGCTCTATTATCAACCCATTGTGGCTTTAGATACGGGGCGAATTAGTGGATTTGAAGCCTTAGTGCGTTGGTATCACCCCACCCGTGGCATGGTTTCTCCCGTGGATTTTATTCCTTTAGCGGAAGAGACAGGATTGATAATGGATTTAGGCGATTGGATTTTACAAACCGCTTGTTATCAGTTACGAGAGTGGCAAAGTAAGTTTCCCCATGGCTTAGAAGTGACTATGGTCGTGAATTTATCTAGTTTGCAGTTGCATAACCCCCATCTCGTCAGCCAAATTCAACAATTACTCGATGAAATGAACTTGGATAATCGTTATTTAAAGTTGGAAATCACTGAAAGTGGATTGATGGAAAATGAAGAAATTGCCCTAGACTTGTTAAGAACGATGAGAGAGGCAGGCATTCAGTTAAGTATTGATGATTTTGGTACGGGTTATTCTTCCTTAGCTCGTTTGCATAATTTGCCTGTGAATACGTTAAAAATTGATAAGTCATTTTTGCAAAGAACGACTTTCGATCATGAAAGTTGGGAAATTATTGAAACCATTATTATTTTAGCCCATAAATTAGGGTTGACCGTCGTTGCAGAGGGGATCGAAACCGGCGATCAATTTGAGTTACTTCAAAGACTCAATTGTGATTATGGTCAAGGGTATTGGTTATCTCGACCGATGGATGCTTCAGGAGCAACAGCCTTGTTAGCTAAAAATCCCCAGTGGTAAGACTAACGGCAAAAAACCGCCTCTCTCACAGCCCGTAGTGCCATGACACAGCTAAAATAGTGCATTAGCGTAGGGTGGGTTAGGCGGCTAAAACATAGACTCTGACAGCAATCTATCAATCCGCCGTAACCCACCATTTTAGGGTTGTCACGGCAGTAGGTTGGGTTGAACGAAGTGAAACCCAACATCAACCCAACCGACAAACTCCCTATCCCCCTATCCCCCTATCCTTCCATCCCCCACCATTGACGATCGCCCCACTTCTCCCTAAGATGAAAGTCTAGTCAAAAATGTAAAGATTCGTTAAGATAATCTCACAAAAGTTTCGGCTATTCCCACAATTGACCATTGCACGAGGGGTTAAGGATGAAAAAAACACATAAAAAAACAAATTGGCAAACCTGTTTAGCGGGAATTCTAGCGCTGTTGATTTGGGCGATCGCTCCAGCCGCCCACGCCTACAACAACCCAGAACTCCTACCCGACACACCCACACCCATCATTGACCTAGGGCGCAACCTCACCGACACCCAAGAAAGCAACCTCGCCGACGATCTCACCCAATTTGAACAACAAACCGGCTGGAAACTCAGAGTCTTAACCCAATTCGACCAAACCCCCGGCCGAGCCGTCAAAGACTTCTGGGGACTCAACGATAAAAGCGTCCTCCTCATCGCCGATGCTAGAGGCGGAAACATCCTCAACTTTAGCGTTGGCGATGATGTCTATAGCCTCCTGCCTCGCACCTTCTGGATCGAACTACAAACCCGCTACGGTAACCAATTCTTCGTCCGCGAAAACGGCTCCGACCAATCCATCATTCAATCTCTTGAATCCATCAAAACCTGCCTCATCCAAGGCGGATGCAACGTCGTCCCCGGACTACCCAGAGAACAATGGATTCTCACCCTAATCACCTCCCTCGTCGGTGGCATCATCTTTGGCTTTGCGGCCATTCCTCGGCAAAATGGGCAAATCTTCGCCTGGCAATGGGCCCTGATCTTCTCTCCCCTGTGGGGCATCCTGTTTATCGCCTTCGGCATTGGCCCCGTTGTCTCCCGCACCAGCGAATGGCTGCCCCTAGTTCGCAACATCATTGGATTTGTCCTCGGAGCCTTAGTTGCCTATCTCTCTCCCACCTTCAACCAATCGGAAATCTCAGAAACCTAAACCAGAGTGGCCCAAACTGGTAAGCTAATACCGTAAGCATTCAGAGGTTAGTCTAAAACAAACGACGCTTAACTCCTCTGAATGCTCACCCACCCACCTGACCCTTGTCTTGCGACTCAAATATGGAATGGCACATCACAGACGCTCTCAGTTTCGGCATCATTGACCGTGAAGTTGGTTCTCACAGTTTTTCGCCAGCAGAATACGAAATTGTCCGTCGGGTGATTTACTCCACTGCCGATTTTGAGTACAAGTCCCTGATCCGATTTTCTGACCAATCTCTCCAGTCTGGCGCAGCCGCTTTAGCCGCCCGAACCACCATTGTTGTCGATGTCCCCATGGTACAAGTGGGCATTGCCCAATTAATTCAGGAAACGTTTGCCAATCCGGTTTATTGCAGCATGGAGACCCTCACCCGTCCCCAAAAGGAAAAAACCCAAGTGGCTTGGGGGGTGGAAACCTTAGCTCGACGATATCCAGAAGGCATATTTGTGATTGGTCAATCGCCAACGGCTCTAGCTGCCTTAGTAGAATTAGTGGAGACGGAAGTGATTAAACCTGCTTTAATTGTGGGCGCACCGGCGGGTTTTGTGGAAGCGGATGTGACCAAGGGCCGTTTGAATGATTCTCAAGTTCCCCATATTCGCATTGAGGGCCGTAAGGGCAGTGCGGTGGTGGCTTCAGCGATTATGAATGGGTTGATAGATTTGGCTTGGCAAGCCTACGGGCAAGAGGTATAGCGCTGAACCCTGGGGAAACTGCGATACCAGTGTATCGCAGTGTAACAAAAGGGTTTATTAAAAATGGAGCTGGGCAGAATCGAACTGCCGTCCGCAATAGCTATTACTCTCTGTTCGTTCACAAGCTTATCCCATCTATATCCTCTGGGCGGGAACCATTCTTGACCCCGAATGGTGGGGATTTCTAGTTAAGTCTTAACCCTTAAATACACTAGAAACTTTTCAAGGGAGCATCCGTTGGGGTTTTCACCACAGCCCTTAACGGAGTCGGACTATGATGGCTCGCGCCTGTTTGAGGCTAGATTTAGGCTACAGCAGCAGCCTTACGAGCGAAAGGAACGATGTTGTTCGCAGTTACATTTAGTTTGAGCCTTGATTTACGAGAGGGGACTCACTCTCGGCTTGCATCACAGATTAGCTTTCACTATCCCGTCGAAACCATTACAGCCCCGTGGGCGATCGCCATAGCCGATCTTTAACACTTAACCTAATTATAACCACATGGACTGGGAAACGGCCAAATTTTGTCAAGAAGGCATCTGAGCAGTTAGGGTCTACAATTAAAGTCTAACTCTATTCATACGGGTTCCAGTAGGGTCTGACCAAGGACATCATGTTAAACACTACAGAAATTCTCATTCACCATTTTGTCGATCAAGTCAAGCAGGGATATCGTCGTACCTATGGAGGCTGGAAACATGACTATGAAGATATTATTGGTTGGGCAGCCAATATGGCCTTGGAAAATATCGCCAATAGTGATGCCCTATACCATAATGTAGAACACACGATTTTGGTTACCTTAGTGGGTCAAGAGGTGATCCGAGGCAGACATATTCGTGAGGGGGGGGTATCGTGTGAAGATTGGCTGCACTTTATTATTTCCCTGCTCTGCCATGATATTGGTTATGTGCGCGGAGTCTGTCGCCAAGACCAAGAAGGTCTCTATGCAACGGGTAAGGATGAGGCGATGGTTTCCTTACCTCCAGGGGCTTCCGATGCGGGGATGACTCCTTACCATGTAGACCGGGGCAAGTTGTTTATTGAGGAACGGTTTGGGGGCCATAAGTTAATTGATGCCGATGTGATTAAGCGTAATATTGAACTGACGCGCTTTCCGGTTCCCAATGATAGCGATCATCAGAATACCAGTGATTATCCGGGATTGGTTCGGGCGGCCGATTTGATTGGCCAGTTGAGCGATCCTCGATATTTGCAGAAAATTAGTGCTTTGTATTATGAGTTTTTGGAAACGGGAGCGGCTAAGGCGCTCAATTATCGTCATCCTGAAGATTTACGCAATAATTATCCTAAGTTTTATTGGCATGGAGTTTTTCCTTACATTAAGGAGGCCTTGGGTTATTTGGAGTTAACCCAAGAAGGAAAGCAGGTGATTGCGAATTTGTATGCCAATGTGTTCCGGGTGGAACATCAGCCGAATCCGTCGTTACAGATGATTGTTTAACTAATTGCCTTAGATCCCGCCACTGATTCGGAGTACCGAATTCAGTGGCGGGATCTAAGGCGGGCTGCAACGATTGTATCTCCGACCCATGCCCCAAGGCGAGAGAGGAGAGATATGAGGAGTAGCCAAATATTGCCCCAATCATTTTACTGAAATTGTATAGAATAGTAATAGGTCGATACTTGGAGAAAATTAGATGAGACGACAAGCAGTAAAAGTCAGGCTCTACCCCACAGACGAACAAATTCAAGTGTTAGCTCAACATTTTGGATGTGCGCGTTGGTGGTGG
>NZ_JAQPOK010000138.1 GCF_030068445.1 Roseofilum halophilum BLCC-M91
CAGCCAAACAACTGGGCAAGTTTTTGTGTCTGGCGCTGGGTTGGATAGATTCGATATTGGTATCGCGCTCTCATCTTTTGCTGACTACATCATTGGTTTTAGTTTGCCCTAGAACAGGTACAATAGGGAAGCAAGGCGGCTAAAGCCGCTCGTGTCGTCTTTCATCCCCGCAATAAATTGACGGGGATGAAAGACTCCCGTATTACTTTCGTAAGGTAGTGTTCGATCGCTGATAAAAGTTAAGGGAATTGGACGGAAGCAACACTTAGGGAGAAGAGAGGATACTTAATTCTACGCGATCGCCGTCCTCAAGAGGCCGAGAACTTCGCAGAACATAGCGTTCCCCCGGTTCTAAACCGGAGATAATTTCCACTTCACCATCACGGGTTGTTCCCAGGATGACCCGCCTAGAGGTTACAGTGTTTCCATTTTCCTCATTAATCAGAAATAGGGTAGCATCCTCACCGTCGCGGTTGACAATGGCCTGTTGGGGAACTCGGATCGTTTGGCGATCGCCCACTTCAAAGTTAGCCCTTGCCAATAATCCGCTCCCCAAGCGCCCACTGCGATTAGAAATCGTCACTTCCACAGGAATTAATCGCGCCACCGGATCGGCCGCTGGAGAGATACGGGTGACCTCTCCGGGAAATTCTTCCCCCGGAAAAGCATCCAACGTCACCGACACATATTGACCCACATAAATTTGATATAAATCCAACTCGGAGACCTCCACCTTCACTTTCACCTGGCTAAAATCCCCAATTCTCAGCAGCTCATCCCCTGGACGCACCACCGTCCCTGCTTCCATCCATCGGTCTAAAATTGTCCCGGAAATGGGCACTTCTACTTCCGTATAAGATTCACGCTCTTGGGCCTGACTGACAATGGCTTGTTGGACGCTCACCCGTTCTTCGGCCGCTGCTACCACTTTATTTTGGGTCATCACTTGAGCTTCGGCCGCTCGTAGGGCTTGTTTAGCTCTCTCAGCAGCAGTACGAGCTAATTCGGCATCCTGTTTAGAAATAGCTCCCTCTTGATAGAGAGTTTCCAAACGTTGGGCATCGGCTTGGGCTTGGGTTAATTCTAATCTGGCGATTTCAATTTGGGTTTGCAACTGGCGAATCTCGCTTTCCTGTTCAGCCACTTCTACCCGACGAGCCGAGAGTTCCGCCTGAGCTTGGTTAATCACTGCGGTGGGTAAGGCCTTATCAATTTCAGCAATCACTTGCCCTCGACGGACGCGATCGCCCACATCTACACTCAAGTAAAGGAGCTGCCCTTCACTTTGCGATCGCAAAATCACCTCCTGAATCGGTTCTGTGTTTCCCGTATAAGCTAATCGGTTTCCCCGATCGCCAACCACAGCCGTCGCCACATCTACAGAAATAGTCTGGAGCTGATTGGCAACCGGTTGCGACAAAGCCCTCGATTCTGGACGCGGGAGCAATTTACATCCCGTCGTCGTCAACACGAGAGCCATCAATAGGATCTCTCGCACGCGAACCCCTTTGATGGCGATCGCTCGATTGCCCATAAGTGGCTCCCGCCATAAACTCACATCCCGATCCGATACCTTAAATTGACTGAATCGATCCCGTTGCCTCATAAACCAAATTGGGGTTAAGGTGACATCTGCATAGCCAGAGAAAATCTTTGGGGTTCTCGTCCACAAGATTTCCCCTATATTGTAAACAATTGTGCCTTTCACTGGTGGACATTTCTCAATTCCCCCAGACCAGAGGATTTAATCTCTTAGTTGGACTATCCCTATGAACAGACCGCCAAAACCCTCTCTTTTTCTTTCCTGTATTTTTGCTCTAACCCTTACCCTCAGTAGCTCTAGCTTGATTCTATGGCAAGCCGTTGCCGAAGCGAAGACCGTCACCCTAACCATGAATTTTTTTGGGACTAGGCGCAAGCTGATTGGGCAAGGTCAATTCAGTTATGATGATGCCCAGCCCTATCGAAACATCCAGGGGGTAGACTATTTTAGGATCTCGGATTTTGAAGCTACGTTTGGTTCTCAAAAGTGGTCTTTAGATGATTTAGTTTCTGGGAGTCAACCCCTATTATGGGCCCCAGAAGGAGAGTCCTATCCCACACCGCGCATTGCTACCATTGGTGGATTCGGTGCTTTGACCCAAGGATGGGCATTTTATAAATCCAGAACCGTTGATAGTGAAAATTATGGCGTATTACTGATTAAAAACCCCGCTTATCGGAATCAGGGAGATTTTGCCCTAACTATCGGGGTACAAGATGTTAGGCAAGGAGGGGTTTTTGAAATTCAAGAGAGTCCCCCTAATGTTTCTCTGGGACTTGATTCTCAACCCAGATTGAGTGAACTGTGGAAACTGGGGTTAGTGGGTGTGGGCATATTTTAGTGAGTCAAGGGGAGGCAAAAGTCAAAAGGCAATAGGCAATAGGCAAAAGTCTTGTTTTACCAAAAAAAATGGGTCTAAAGCCCCGCCCTTCCAGGGCGGCTTTTTCTGTTCTCTTGTGTTATCATAATATCATGAAAACCCTAAAGTTTAAGCTATACAAACATAAACGAAATAGATACCTGAAGCGACAAATCAATGCTGCTGGGGTCATCTATAATCATTGCATAGCACTTCACAAACGGTACACCCGTTTATGGGGTAAACACTTAAACTGTGC
>NZ_JAQPOK010000139.1 GCF_030068445.1 Roseofilum halophilum BLCC-M91
TCGATGTTATGAGGTACAGTAATCGAAATGTTCCTTGAGAGTGTTGTCCCATGAAAAGCCTGAAGAATGGGCACTCTAGCGTAAAAAATGGTTTTCCCATTACCCATTACCCATTACCCATTACCGCGCGAAGCGCTGTAATGACAGATTGAATTGCTTCTTTAATTAATTCTTGACTGGATTTACTCATAACTCTTAAAATAAGACTTTAACTAAGGATTGAGCTAAATAATAAACAACCGGCACAGAAACTGCATTACCTAACTGTTTCTTGGCTGTACTCTCTCGCTGGGCAAGCTGAAACCATTCAGGGAAACCTTGTAAGCGGGCATAATCTTGGGCAGAAATAGGTTGGTATTTTTGACGCTGATAAACTCGCTTAATAAATTCCTGTTTATAGCGCTTGGGATCTTGGCAATCAAAACAAATCGTAGCGATATAATCTCTCATTCCAGTAGCAGTTAAGGTTCCAAAGGTGATATTTTTTGCTTCTGTACGGGTTGCTTAGAGACCCCCTCAATAAAATCATAGAGTTTGGGATGTTGATTTAAGGGTTGGGGAAATTGAAACTGATGCTGATTTTCAAGCTGTTGATGAATACCGACAATAAAACCGCTACAATTCATAGTGTGTGGATTGTAGACAACAACGAAAATATTCCTCGTTTAGTGACTTGCTATATTCTTTAATGGAGCATAGACTATGAAACTTCTAGATGTGGTTGCCTTACTCGAAAATTTACCAGAAGTTGGACTCTATCGAGGGCAGGTGGGAACCATTGTAGAACAATACGAACCCCAAGTTTTTGAAGTGGAATTTAGCGATAATGACGGGAAAGCCTATGCTATTGAAACCTTAAATGAACATCAACTGATGGTACTGTATCACGATCCGATAAATCCTGAAAAAGTAGCTGTTTAGAGCAATCAATTCTTGTCTGGATTAACACAAACATTTGAGGAGTGCGGCGATCGCTATACCATCCCGGTCTGCTATTTGCTGGATGGAGATGTTATCATAAAGAATCATTGTCGTACAGTGTATGGCTGCAAAGATTATGCTTGGGGATGGAAACTCACACCATTGCCTAATATAGGTTGGTTGAGTCTGGCGATCGACTAACGTCTCGTCATTTCTCTAACATTTCATCCAGTATATGGCTATTTTAAGTTCGCTTATCCCCAAATGTTAGGATAGAATCTACCTATCTCCTTTATGGGGCCACAAGCGAGATGATCGGCTATGGCAACGAAAACTAAAACCCAAGTTCCAGTTACTCCGACTCCTGCAACTCCGGCGAAAAATGCTCTCCCTACACCGAAACCGTTTACGGAGTCTTTGCCGGTTGTGGAGACGGATACGGAGAGTGAAACGGTACAGATGAGCGCCATGAGTGCTACGCCTCCAAATGAGGAGGGAACGGGTAAAGGCGATCGCCCCCAACTCTCTCCCCTAGGGTATCAATTCAGTCAAGTTTCCGTAGCTCCGACTCGTACAAATCCGGCCCTATTGCAATCTCAAACAGAGGAAGAAGACCGGCCCAAATTTCGCAGAGATGGTACATTCGAGACGAGTCAATCTGTAGAAAAACGGATACAAGCGAAGCGAAGAAAAGGGCAACCTCTACCCGATCGCACGCGATCGTTTATGGAAGATCGCTTCGGCAATGATTTTAGTCAAGTTAGAATTCATACTGATAGTACAGCAGTACAACTGAGCCAAGACCTAAAAGCTAAAGCCTTTACCCATGGTCATGATATTTACTTTAATTCCGGGCAATATAACCCCAGTTCAACGGGCGGTAAACGGCTTTTAGCCCACGAACTGACCCACACCATCCAGCAAAAAGGGGCGACACTGAAACCCAAAATAGCCGAGACTGAACCCACAAAACCCCATAAAGTTGGTTCAGAACCGGAAAAACTGAATAAAAAAACACAAGAAATTAAGCGAAAACCGTTAGCGAAAACCGTTCAACGTCAAGAAGAAAAAAGTGGTATTGATGTTAATTTGAAGCCTTTGGGGGGAAATCTGCAACCCAAAGAAGAATCGAGTGGTATTGATGTTAACCTCAAACCTCTTGCGGATCGCGTGCAACCGCAGGAAGAACAGAGTGGCATTGATGTTAACCTGAAACCCCTGGCGGCTCAGATCCAGCGAACCAACAGTGATGGGGCGAAGATCCAGACAGAATTAATTGTAGGTGCAGCAGGCGATCGCTACGAACAAGAAGCAGACCGCATGGCCGATCGCGTCATGGATCGCTCCTCCACCCTACAACAAGACCCAGAACCCGATCGAGAACCCGAACCTGAAACCAGTGCCGACCTGAACCTCAAACCCCTACAAGAGAGAATACAGCGCGGCAATGGTCGGCCAAAAAGTCGTCGCCCCAAAGCCATCCCCTATGCAGCCATTTTAGGCGGCCAGGAAGAAAGCGAAGACGAACAGAACGTAAGTATTACCCTCAAGCGCGAAGACGATGCAGAAGAACCCCCCGCACCACCCCAGTTACCGGACATCAACACAGATGAACAGAACGTTAACATCACCCTGAAGCCAGAACCCGAACCCATCCATGATGCACCCGCAACCCTGCAAGCCGATAGCGATGGCTCATTTGAGGCCAGTAGCGGCATAGAACGCACCATTAAGAGTAAAGAAGGGGGCGGCTCCTCCCTACCCAAAGAGACCAAAAGCTTCATGGAATCTCGCTTTAACAACGACTTTAGCGGGGTTCGCGTCCATACCGATAGTGACTCGGTGCAGATGAACAAAGACCTGGGCGCGAAAGCCTTTACTCACAAGAAAGATATCTATTTTAATTCCGGACAATATAACCCCACCTCTACCGGTGGCAAACATTTACTCGCCCACGAACTCACCCACACCATCCAACAAACCGGCCCCAGTGTGAAAACTCAGCCGGATATTCAGAAAGAAGGGGATGAAGACACCAGTGAAGACACCAGTGAAGACAAGAGTGAGGACACCAGTGAAGACAAGAGTGAGGACAAGAGTGCAGATGATAGTGAAGACAAGAAAAGTATCAGCGAAGTCGATGAAAAGACCACGGAAATTAGCGACGATGACTATAGTGAAGACGACATTGAAAAATTAGATAAAGATGCTGCCAAGACCGAGCAAGACGTAGAAAAAGATAAGGAAAAAAAACAAGATGATGGCAAAGGAGATAAAAAAGAGAAAGAGGATGAGGATCAACCAAAAGATGAAGTAGCCCCTCAAGAAACCGATGACTCTAGCGAGCCGGATGTTACGGAAGACCTAAAAAAACAAGCGCCTCCACCTCCTCCAGACGACACAGCCGCTCCTGTTCCTGTCCCTGATGTGGTTCCCGGCCAGGTTCCCGACGACCCCCACCAGAACCCGGCATTCCTGGCAGTTACTGGGCAAATTGAACAACAGGGGACAGAGTTTTCTAAGCATGATGACCCCAAACAGGAAGCGGTGGAAGTTCAGGACGCAGTAGTGGATGAAAACCAAGCTGACCGCAAAGCCAAGGAAAGGAAAGGTGACACAGCCGCCAGTCAAGACCCGGCAACGTTTGACCGAGAAGCCTTTGTACAGAACCTGTTCGCGGCTTTGGGTATTGAAGAACCCAAGAGTATGAAGGAAGTCGAAAGTGGTGGAGGCGTTGGTAAGGAAGCAGAAGCCACCATTGACAAGGAAGTGGGTTCGGCGACAACTGATGCGGGTGGAGGAATGCCAGAGGCTGCCCAAGCGCCCCCAGAGATGAAAGACGAGGATATTAAGCCGGTTAAGGAGATCGAGGGGGTTGAAGACAAGATTAATGATATGCAGGATGTTGTTCCTGAAGTGGATAAGGCTGCTCCCCCAGAGACTTCTACGGAGAAGGTAGAAGATAAGTTAACGGAACAGCAGGAGGGGTTAAAGGAAACATTTGGGGATTTTGGCCAGGCGAAGTTGATGGTGGGCGGGCCCCAGGATCGGTATGAGGTGGAAGCCGATCGCATGGCGGATACGGTGATGGAGATGCCCGATCCCCAACCGGTGCAAGCGAAAACCATTGAAGCGTCAGATGTAGGGGCGGGTTCCGTAGGGGCGGGTTCTGTAGGGGCGGGTTCTGTAGGGGCGGGTTCCGTAGGGGCGGGTTCCGTAGGGGCGGGTTCTGTAGGGGCGGGTTCTGTAGGGGCGGGTTCCGTAGGGGCGGGTTCTGTAGGGGCGGGTTCTGTAGGGGCGGGTTTGAAACCCGCCCCTACGGAAATGGATATTACCCGACAGATCCTGCGAGCGAAGACCTTAGCCGAAACGATCCATCGCTCTCCCCAGTGGATTTTGCAACGGGAAAAGGAGGTGGAACCGGAGAAAGCCGAATCGGTGGATCTGGGGACGGGGACGGGGAAAAGCCTGACGACGAAAGATATGGAAACCTTCAGCGATCCGGCATTTGGAGGAGATAAGGCGCTGCAAGGGTTGCAGGAGACGGAGAAATTTAGTCAAGAAGGGCCGGAAGATTTCCGCAAAGAGGAAGAAGGGGCGATCGCCGATACCAAAACGCGCAACCAAGAAAAATCGCAACAAACCACGCAAGCGATGAAAGATCAGCGCCTCCAAACCATGACGGACATGACCACCAAGAAAGAGGAAACCAAGGGTACAAATGAAGCGGCGCGGCTGAAAATTACGGAAGAGCTAAATGCCATTTATACCGAATCTCAAGCCAAAGTAGATGGCATCCTAGCAGAGATGGATGGGGAAGTCCAACGCAGAATGGCACTGGGGAAAAAGGTTGCTCGCCGCGCCTTTGAGATCGTGCAAAAAGCCGCCTTCAAAAAATGGCAGAAAAATTATTACTACCATCGCCACGGCATTAAAATTAAAATTTTCTGGAAAAAATTCAAGATTTTCAATATTTTCCTGTGGGCCAAAGAAAAGCTATTTACCGGACTCCCGGATGAAGTCAATCAAATCTATAGCGATGCCAGAGAAGTTTACGTCAACTTCTTAAGACAGTCCATTGCTGGAGATGCTGGTTTTAAGCCCAAAGTCGAAACAGGCGAAGTTAAAGCCGTTCTCGGAAAAGTATCTGGGCTATACGAACAACTGGCTCCCAATGCGATCGCGCCCTACGTGGAACAGAAAATGCTCGAAGCAAAGGCTGCCATTGACGAAGGAAAGTCCAAATTTCAGGCAGCCGTAGACAAACTCGGCCCAGAAGAAAAGCAACTAGCAGAAGGCGCGATTTCTAATATTCAAGGGCAATTTGATAATCTAGAAAACAATGTTAAATCCTATCAAGACAACTTAGTTAACGACATTACCGAAAGTTATAAACAAGGCTTAAAAGAAATTGATGACCGCATAGAAGCCCTCAAAGCCGCGAACCAAGGGTTAGTACAGAAAGCCTTAGCCTTTATTGGAGATGTCATCAAAGCCATTCTTAAAGCGCTTTTGACTCCAATTAAATGGATTTTATCTAAATTTGGAGTCGATAGTGCAGTTTTAGATGCCATTATTGACGATCCCGGTGGATTTATGAGCAACTTCTTCACCGGACTCAAAGATGGCTTTCTCAATTTCGCCAAAAATTTCCCCAAACATTTTCTTAATGGTTTAGTTGAATGGCTATTTGGCAATATCGGCCCGATTAAACTCCCCGCCAAATTTGACCTCGCCGGATTTTTCGATATCTTCATGCAGGTAATGGGATTTACCAAAGATGCTATTTTTGCGATTGCATCTGAGGTTTTTGGTTCTGATATTGTCGGTGTGATTGAATCTGCAATTGAAGGAGCGAATATTGATGAAATCATCGACGGTATGGAAGAAAAAACAGCCACTATTGTTGAGTTGTTTTATACTTTAATCACCAAGGGAGTAGCAGCAGCTTGGAATTTCCTCGGCGATGTCATTGACGAGATGAAAACACTGTTCATCAAAGAACTGACCATAATGGTCAGCATTGAAGTAGTTAAAGCTGCCATTACCTGGTTAATTGGAACACTCAATCCAGCAGCAGGAATTGTCAAAATTATTAAGGCGATCGTTGATGTTATAATTTGGTTTGCCCAAAACTACGAACACATAGTTGAATTAATTAAAACCATTTTTGCCGGTTTGTCAATGATTGCCAAGGGAGATACGGCTGGTTTTTCCAAATCAATAGAACTGGTGTTAGCGGGATTAATTCCAATTGCACTCGGATTTTTAGCCACTTTAATTGGGTTAGGCGGTATAGCTAATAAGATTCGCAAAATCCTGGATAAAATCACAGGCCCTTTCCGCAAAGGCTTGAAAAAAATGTTTGAGAAAGTCGCAGCGCCATTTAAGAAAGCATTCGGCAAAGCAAAGGCCTGGGGTGCGAAGAAATATAACTCAGCTAAGGAAAAAGCTAAGGCAGTTAAAAATAAAGCTAAAGAAAAGTTTACTCCTAAGAAGAAAAAGGAGACAGAAAAAACTGAGAAGCAAAAACAAAAAGACGAATATAAGCGTAAGGTCAAGCAGCAGAAGACTGAAGTCAAGCAAATGATTTCTGAGGGAGAGGGTGAAGGAGAAAAGCTGATTACGAACAAGCGCGACCCCAAAGATGTCAAAAAAGGAGCGAAAAATATTAAATCTTCAGTAGAAAAAGGAAAAGAGTTTGCTGAAGTAAAAGATGTGAAAGTAAAGAGTGGTTTTGGAGGAAAATACAGTAATAAATATACGTTAACGGGGACGATTAAGAAGCTGAAAATTCCTAAAAAGAGTTCTAAAACTGCTAGTCGTCAACCGATGGCTGGCAATTCCACAATTCCCCAAGAAGCATTGCAAACAGAATTACCGCCTTTGGTTCAGCTTCGTGCAGTGCCCTTGAAAAAGCTACAACGGAAGAAAGATAAATGGAAAGATAAGAAGAAAAAGTTGATTGTTGACGACCAATCTACATCCAGTAAATTTGTCCTGAAAGCCAAACTGATCGATGAAGGTGAAGTTCTGACTAAGTTAGCCAGGGATATTGAGAAGAAAGCTCGCAGAATTAAGGATAAGAAACCGGTCACTTATTTCAAAGGACTATTGCCCAAGTACAAGAAACAGTATGACCTGACGAGTATTGATATAGATGATAAGACGGGGTTGATGGATAAATTCGATCGCGAAATCGAATATGAAATTACCGCCAAAGTGCCACCCCAGGAGAAGAAGAAAGCCAGTCGTAAAGAGGCTTCGGGCAGACTCGCGGCTCCGGTTAGTCACTCGATTGAACAACGCATTCAGCGATCGCAAGGAAAAGGCGAGAGTCTCAGCCATACCGTCCGCGAACCCATGGAACAAGCCTTTGGTGTAGACTTTAGCGGAGTTAGAATTCATCGCCAAACAGAAGGCGATACCCTCAGTCGCTCCCTCAACGCCAAAGCCTTCACTACCGGACAAGATATCTACTTTCGCAGCAACACCTATCGTCCCGATACCTCCTCCGGAAGCCACCTCATTGCCCACGAACTCACCCATGTTGTGCAACAATCGGGTCATAAACCCCAAGTCCAGCGCAGTCCCTTCTTCCCCCAAAACCTGGTACAGCGTCAAGGCGACGGGCCGCCTCCCAAACCCCTATTCAGTCATCTAGGGAGCGATCGCATTATTCAGCGCGATGAAGACGGAGACCTGGATCTGAGCCAGACTGCCGTTGTTGCTGGAGCGGTTGCCGTAGGAACCGCCGCCAAAGTGATGGAAAGTTCCTCCAGCCTGAAAACAGATGTAGATGTCTATAAAGATATCAGCAAGAAAAAAGGCACAATGGAAGTCTTTGTGCGGGTGCAGAAACCCCAATACCAAAGTACCCCAGAACAGCAAATGGCAGACATGGCCGATGATAGTGAAGGCATTCCCGAATTTACCCGCACCTTAATCGCCAAACATATTGAAACCATTCTCCGCCAAGACCCTACCAGAGAAGTCGTAGAGAAAAAACTACCAGAAGTCGCCCTCAAGTTTGACCTCGATCTAGTCAAGATAGCAGGCTATACCGAAATTGGTGCCAGTAGCTTTGAGTATAAAGTTTTAGCCCAAGGCAATCCCAAAGCCGTCGCCAAGAAAAAAATCGAAGACATGCTGAAAAAAATGGCTAAAATGGGTGGTGCTAAAGCACAATCTTCTCCACCCCAACAGGATGGGACAACGGAACTACCCCCCAAACCTGCACCGCAAGAAGCGACTACCGATAAATCTAAATCAGAGGCAAGTCCAGACACCGATACCTCAGATCGAGATCAAGCAACTCCATCCACTCCAGAATCCCAAAAAGCCAAAACCACCCAAGTTAAACCTGCCGGTACACCAGACGGAGCAGATACTGCCAGCGCTCAACCTCTCAGCACCAAAACCCAAATTAAACCCGGAGGCGATCCTAAAACCCTATTTGTCATCGCTCGCGTCGATCCCGAAGACAAAAAATGACACTTCTAGGTCTAATACCATTTCTCTTTAAGTTTGCACTTAATCACTGTGGATTCTTCGGGTGCGTTAGCGACAGCGTAACGCACCCTACAGCAAGGAATATTAAACGCATCATCATAGAGAAATGGTATCAGTTAAGGTTTCAGGGCGGACGCAAGTTTTTGGACACTGTTACCCGCATCAATGATTTTCGGAATACCTATATCGCCCACCAGGAACAAGAGTTGACGGATAAAAACCTGGCTGAACAGGAACTCAAGATCTCGATCGAGGCATTGCACAGGATTGGAAAGTGATTGACTATCCAGAAAATGTCGGTATAATAAATAGTTATCCCTACTGACGCTGTGGGTTAGTTAAGCGTGTTCCTCCCGTTGTCAAGATCTTGGGCTATAAAAAGAACAGAGCGCATCTGAACGTCGAGGAACGGTGAACGTCCGACTTGTCACAAAGATTCTATTACCGAAAACTCATAGCCTATGGCTCAACTCGAAGAACTTACACGCGGTGCAACTGTCAGAGGAATTCTGCCAAACCATAACGTCACGGTCATTGATGCTAAGTGGCACGGTACCGACGTGGTCGAGTTGACCTACAAGGATACGAACGGACAGCCCCATACTGAAATCTTGTTTCGAGACCGGGAGCCAACCTTAGAGGTCGTCACCGAAGGACGGCCCTGGAGCTTTGACGGCGACGGCGGATTGCTACGGCTCGTCTCAGAAGCTCATCGCATCCGGCTGGCTCATCTATTTGATCCACTGCTGGCCGTCCACACCTCTTTAGTCGAACCCCTCCCTCACCAAATCACAGCCGTCTATAGCGAGATGCTGACCCGTCAACCGCTCCGGTTCCTTCTGGCTGACGATCCTGGGGCTGGAAAGACGATCATGGCGGGTCTCTTTATTCGAGAACTACTAATCCGTGGGGATTTACAGCGATGCATGATCGTTTGCCCCGGTAGTCTCGCAGTTCAGTGGCAGGATGAACTGTTTCAGAAATTCCATCTGCCTTTTGAGATCCTAACCAACGATCGCATCGAAGCGGCTCGTACTGGGAATGCCTTTGGTGAAATACCACTCGTCATTGTTCGGCTCGATAAACTCAGCCGGAATGAAGACCTGCAAGCCAAGCTTGGGCAAACCGATTGGGATTTGGTGGTGGTGGATGAGGCTCACAAAATGTCTGCCTCATTTTTTGGCGGTGAAATTAAGGAAACCAAGCGCTACAAGTTAGGTAAGCTCCTGTCTACCTTGACCCGTCACTTCCTGCTGATGACGGCGACTCCTCATAACGGGAAAGAGGAAGACTTCCAGCTTTTCCTGGCGCTGCTCGATGGCGATCGCTTCGAGGGAAGATTCCGAGACGGGGTGCATGTCTGTGATACTTCCGACATCATCCGTCGTCTGGTCAAGGAAGACCTACTGAAGTTTGATGGCAAGCCCCTCTTCCCTGAACGTCGGGCACACACGGTAAAGTACATCCTCTCTGACCTGGAAGCTGTCCTCTATAAGCAAGTCACTGACTATGTGCGAGAGGAGTTTAACCGAGCTGAAGCCCTGTTCAATGATGGCCGCAAAGGTACGGTAGGCTTTGCCTTGACCATCTTGCAACGTCGCCTCGCCTCGTCCCCTGAAGCAATTTATCAATCCCTGCGGCGACGGCGGGAGCGGTTACAGAAACGACTCCGAGAAGAGGAACTCCTCAAGCGAGGACTCTCAGCAGAGCTAGACTTTGGGCCAACCATTGATCTGGAAGACTTAGACGATGATTTTGAGGATTCTTCCGGTGAGGAACGAGAAGCCACCGAAGAGGAAGTCGTCGATCAGGCCAGTGCGGCGCGAACGATCGCTGAACTCCAAGCAGAAATCGATCGGCTTGAGAAACTTGAAAACTTAGCGCAGCAGGTGCGGCGTGGTGGCAAGGATCGAAAGTGGGATGAGCTATCAAAACTCCTCCAAAACAGTGCTGAGATGTTCTATGCTGGTGGCCATCGGCGCAAGCTCGTCATCTTCACTGAACACCGGGACACCCTCAATTATCTTGTCAGCCAGATTACAACCCTGATCGGGCGACCTGAAGCGGTCGTCACAATTCATGGTGGCATGGGCCGTGAAGAGCGAAAGAAAGCAGAAGAAGCCTTCAAGCAAGATGTCGCCGTTCAGGTGTTGATCGCCACCGATGCCGCCGGGGAAGGGATTAACCTGCAACGGGCACACCTGATGGTGAACTATGACCTGCCCTGGAACCCGAATCGACTGGAGCAGCGATTCGGTCGGATTCACCGGATTGGCCAAACAGAGGTCTGTCACCTGTGGAACCTGGTCGCAGAGGAAACCCGCGAGGGAGATGTCTATCTAGCGCTGCTGAAGAAGTTGGAAATCGAGCAAAAGGCTCTCGGCGGGAAAGTCTTTGATGTCCTCGGTAAAGCGATCGCCGGAAAAGAACTGCGAGAACTCCTAATTGAAGCTATCCGCTATGGCGATCGCCCCGAAGTCAAAGCCAAATTAGATCAGGTGGTGAGTCGCCTCGATCGAGAGCATCTGCAAGAGCTATTGGAAGAGCGTGTCCTGGCACGAGACTCCATGGACTCCACCAAAGTTCAGAAGATTCGTGAAGAGATGGAACGGGCAGAAGCTCGTAAACTCCAGCCTCATTTCATCGCAGCCTTTTTCCTAGAAGCCTTTCAACGCTTAGGGGGAACCATTCGGCAACGGGAACCGAAGCGTTACGAGATTACCCATGTTCCAGCGGCGATCCGCAATCGAGACCGTCTCATCGGCGTGGGTGAAGCCATTCTGAAACGGTATGAGCGGGTCTGTTTTGAGAAGGAGTTGATTAGCATCCCAGGAAAGCCCCTCGCTGATTTCGTCTGTCCGGGTCATCCCCTCCTCGATGCCACAATTGATCTGACGTTAGAGCGTCACCGCGATCTACTTCGCCAGGGGGCTGTTCTCGTCGATGAAAACGATCCAAGTGAGGAAGTCCGGGCGCTGGTGTACCTAGAGCATTCCATCCAGGATGCTCGCACTGATAGGAATGGACGGCGGCGGGTCGTCTCACGCCGTATGCAGTATGTGGAGATGTGGGAACCACAAAGACACAAAGGGCACAACGTAAGAAATGCAGGGTATGCACCTTACTTGGATTATCGTCCCCTGACCCCTGATGAACGGACAGTATTAAAAACTCTAGATCCTTTGTGTGCTTTGTGCCTTCGTGATTCAGATCTCGAAGCTCAAGCCACGACCTATGCCATTACCCAACTTGTCCCCCAACATCTTCAGGAAGTACGGGAACACAAGGAAGAGCTGATCGAGAAAACGGTTCGAGCGGTGAAGGATCGGCTCACAAAGGAAATTAACTATTGGGATCAACGGGCAGCAAACCTGCGGCTACAGGAAGAAGCGGGTAAACCCAATGCCAAGCTCAATTCGGCCAAAGCCCAGCAACGGGCTGATGAGTTGGCCGCTCGGCTCCAAAGGCGGCTCTCAGAATTAGAGCAAGAACGGCAGCTTTCTCCTATGCCACCGGTGGTCGTGGGTGGAGCTATGGTGGTGCCGATTGGACTCCTGCAACGGCTAGAAGGCAAGCGAGATTCAGCCCCGGCTACCTTTGCCAAAGAAACGAAACGAGTCGAGATGGCTGCCATGAACGCGGTGATGGCCGCTGAACGAGCATTAGGATACGAGCCACAGGATGTGAGCGATCAGAAGTGTGGCTATGACATTGAATCCTCTGTTCCCCAACTCCTTCGGAGACGCGATGCGAACGCCCAGCTTGGGAGAGGGGCTGGGGGTGAGGGCGGACGGCTACGGTTCATTGAAGTCAAGGGTAGGATAGAGGGAGCTGAAACGGTCACGGTGACGAAAAATGAAATCCTCGCAGCCCTCAATAAACCCGATCATTTTATCTTGGCGCTGGTGCAAGTTCCTGCGGATCGGGCTTTCCCAGAGGGGGATGCGTATGCGGTGCGCGAGCCTGGTGGGGATTATCAGGTTCAAGGCAAGGGTTGTATCTTGCGCTATGTTAAGGAACCGTTTCAACAGCCAGATTTTCGATCGTGTAGTGTGAACTACCCCTGGAAAGAGTTGTGGAATGGAGGATATGACCCAAGGAGGACAACCCTATGAATGCCCATAAGCTCGCTGCGACCCTGATGGAAGATGGAACCCTGGTGCTGAAGGGTTTACCCTTTCATGCTGGGGATACTGTGGAAATCATTATTCTGGAGCAGCCAAAGGAACAGCCAGCATCCCCATCCCAACAAACCGAGTATCCTCTTCAGGGAAAACAACCTTATCGCTACGATGATCCGTTTGAACCTGCCGTACCTGCCGAAGATTGGGAGGTTTTGAAGTGATTGTACTAGACACGCACATCTGGATTTGGTGGGTGCAAAAAGATAACAGGTTAACCCAACAACACGAACAGTGGCTCCAGCAATATCGATCAGAGGGGCTAGGGGTAAGTATCTTTAGCTGCTGGGAAGTTGCGAAGCTGGTTGAGAAAAATCGGCTAAACCTGCCAGAGCCGATTGACCAATGGCTTAATACCGCATTGGCTTATCCCGGCGTGCAACTGCTAGATTTGACGTTGCCTATTGTGGTGAAAGCAACCCAACTGGAAGGGTTTCACAATGACCCGGCGGATCAAATCATTGTGGCAACAGCGCAAGTCTATGACTGTCCGTTGCTGACGATGGATGCAAAGATCGTTAACTATCCCCATATTCAAATTCTGAAGTAGTATTGATGCCCCTATGACCTACCGCAAAAAGCTAATTGAAGTCGCCCTCCCTCTCGAAGCCATCAACATGGAGTCTGCCCGCGAGAAGTCCATTCGCCACGGTCATCCCTCGACGTTACATTTATGGTGGTCTCGAAAACCTACAGCCACTGCTAGAGCAGTGTTATGGGCTTCTTTGGTGGACGATCCCAGTAGTTGGCCGGAGCGGTTTCCCACAGAAGCAGAGCAGCAAAAGGAACGGCAACGGCTTTTTGATATTCTGGGACGGATTAAGGTAGAGACGGATAAGAAAGGAAATCAGAAGCAGGTGGTGCGGGGGTTGGTGTCTTGGAATGATATCAATGACCCCAATTCTGGGGTGTTATTGGAGGGACAACGGGAGATCGCTCGCTGTTTGGCATGGGAGCGGGGAGAAGAGCCACCGAAGAAACCGGAGGAGGTGCGGGAATACATCGCCAAGTATGCGCCTCCGGCTTATGATCCGTTTGCCGGGGGTGGGTCGATTCCTCTAGAGGCTCAACGTTTGGGGTTGGAGGCTCACGCCAGCGATTTGAATCCGGTGGCAGTGTTGATTAATAAGGCGTTGATTGAGATTCCGCCAAAGTTTAAGGATTTACCGCCTGTGAATCCGGAGGATCGGCAGAAGCAGAAGATAAGTTCGTGGCATGGGGCGCAGGGTTTGGCGGCGGATGTGCGGTTTTATGGGGCTTGGATGCGGGAACGGGCGTTTGAGCGGATTGGGGATTTGTATCCGAAGGTGAAAATTAACCACGAAGGCACGAAGGAGGCAACGGTGATTGCGTGGTTGTGGGCGCGGACGGTGAAGTGTCCGAATCCGGCTTGTGGATGTCAGATGCCTTTGGCAAATAAATTTTCGCTTTCGACGAAGAAGGGGAAGGAAGCTTGGGTGGAGCCGGAGGTGATTAACCACGAAGACACGAAGGACACCAAGGAATCTCTTCGTGATCTTGGTGCCTTTGTGGTTCCAAAAATCCGGTTTGTGGTGAAGTCGGGGGAGGGGAAAGCACCGGAGGGGACGGTGGAACGGAAGGGGGCGCGGTGTCTTGCCTGCGAAACGCCTGTGCCGTTGGATCATGTGCGGAGTGAGGGCAGAGCGGGACGCATGGGGGCGCAGTTGATGGCGATCGTCGCTGAGGGACAAGGTGGACGGGTTTATCTATCGCCTCAACAAGAACACGTTGAAATTGCTGATTCAGCACAACCCACTTGGAAACCAGATGCCGACTTACCGCACAATCCAAGGGATTTTAAGACTCCGAACTATGGAATGAAGAAAATTTCCGATCTCTTCACCCCGCGTCAACTGGTTGCCCTCACCACTTTCAGCGATTTGGTCAGCGAGGCACGGGAACAAGCCACCCAGGATGCCATTGCTGCTGGGCTACCCGATGATGATGTGCCTCTGAATGAGGTTGGAACGGGGGCTAGGGCTTATGGAGAGGCGATCGCGGTTTATTTGGCATTTGGAGTTAGTAGAGCAGCTAATACTCTATGCACAATTGCCCGATGGACTGCAAGTAGGGATCAAACTGTTACTGCATTTGCAAGACAAGCAATCCCCATGACATGGGATTATCCTGATGTCAACCCCTTTTCTGGTGCAGCAGGTGATTTACAAGTTTCTTTGTCCTCAATTTGTGAAGTTCTAGAAAGAAATCAGATTAACTCAAATGGACAAGCTATCCAACACGACGCGATCGCCCCCCACCCCAACGACACCACCCCCAAACTCATCTCCACCGATCCGCCCTATTTCGACAATATCGGGTATGCAGATTTGTCAGATTTTTTCTATGTTTGGCTGCGGCGTTCCCTGGGTTCCATTTATCCCAACATTTGCAGCACCTTATTAGTACCCAAAGCCCAAGAATTGGTTGCTACACCCTACCGATTTGGCGGCAGCAAACAAAAAGCCAAAGAATTTTTTGAAGAAGGACTGAGCAAAACCTTTGAGCGTCTCAATAAAGTTGTTTACTCAGACTATCCGCTAACGGTTTACTACGCCTTCAAACAAGAAGAAACCGATCAAAAAGGTCAAGATGATGAGTCTGTAGCCTCCACAGGCTGGGAAACGATGTTAGAAGGCTTGATCAACAAAAATTTCAGCATTGATGGCACATGGCCGATGCGTAGCGAACTGAGTAACCGCATGGTGGCATCAGGAACCAATGCCCTCGCCTCCTCCATCGTCCTCGTCTGCCGCCCCCGCCCCACCGACGCAGCCAAAATCACCCGTCGCCAATTGCTCACGGAACTCAAACGCCAACTCCCCCACGCCCTCAAAACCCTCCAACAAGGCAACATCGCCCCCGTTGACCTTGCCCAAGCCAGCATTGGCCCCGGCATGGCCATTTTCTCTAAATACGCTGCCGTCCTCGAAAACGATGGCTCCCCCCTGCGCGTCCGCACTGCCCTGCAACTGATTAATCAGATCCTCGACGAATTCCTCACCGAGCAAGAAGGCGAATTCGACGGCGATACCCGTTGGGCGCTCACCTGGTTTGAGCAACATCAGTTTAACGAAGGGCAATACGGCGATGCCGAAACCCTCAGCAAAGCCAAAAATACCAGCGTTAGCGGCATGGTCGAAGCAGGAATCCTAGAAGCGAAAGCCGGAAAAGTGCGATTACTCAAACGCGATGAACTAAAACCAGACTGGAACCCTAACCAAGACGACCGGATGCCCGATTGGGAAGTGGCTCAATACCTAATCCACGCCCTCGACCAAAAAGGCGAAACTGGAGCCGCCGAACTCCTTGCTAAACTGGGAGACAAAGGCGAAATTGCTCGCGACCTCGCCTATCGCCTCTATAGCTTGTGCGATAGAAAAGGCTGGACGCAAGAAGCAATTTCCTATAACAGCCTCGTCATCTCTTGGCCCGAAATAAATCGGTTAGCATCGGAAGTGAAACCTAACGACCCCATCCAAACCAGCCTGTTCTAACCCTTCGTGCCCTTTGTGCCTTTGTGGTGAATATAACCACGAAGACACAAAGTACACAAAGTTCTTAGTCTCCTTTGTGCCTTTGTGGTTCATATAGTAGATTCAATTAAGATTGAGACAATCATAATTGGTCTATTGTAGGGGCGGGTTTGAAACCCGCCCCTACAACCGTGTCTCATTGCTATTTGAATTGACTATATCTTCCTCCCCATCACACCATCACCCAAAAACCTATGGCAATCAACAACAAAGAACGAGTCGGTCGCGCCCTTGACACCCTCCTTAAAGGCTTATATCCCTTCGTCGAGCGAGAAATGAAAGCCACCCACAGCAAACACTGGCTCGTTCGTGCCGCCAGCTACCTCAAAGAAGATCGAATGGGTCGTGACACCGCCCAAATTCTGCAACAAGACATCGCGGAACTCCTCTACATCATGATCTGCGAATGGCGCGATGTCTTCAGCCAACCCCTCGGCCAAACCCAACGCGCCTTTGTCAGCGAACTCAAAGAAATCCGCAACCAATACGCTCACGGTAGACCCTTCTCCACCGACGACACCTATCGCGCCCTCGATACTGCCAGCCGTCTTCTCTCTGCCATTTCTGCCCCCGAAGCCGCCGAAGTCGATAAGCAAAAACAAGAACTCATGCGACTTCGCTACGAAGACCGAGCGCGCCGCGAAACCCGCCGCGCCGCCCCCACGGAAGGCCAACCTCTTTCCAGTCTCAAGCCTTGGCGAGAAATCGCTACTCCCCATCCTGACGTTGCCTCCGGTCAGTTCCAACAAGCGGAATTTGCTGCTGACCTCTGGCAAGTCTACCTCGACGAAGGATCTGACGAATACCGCGACCCGACCGAGTTTTATCGTCGCACCTACCTCACTGAAGGTCTGCAACAACTGCTAACCAACGCCCTGCGGCGGCTCAGTGGTCAGGGGGGCGATCCGGTCATTGAACTGCAAACCAACTTCGGCGGTGGCAAAACCCACGCAATGCTCGCGCTCTATCACCTTTGCCAAGCCTTGCAAATCTCTGATCTTCCGGGCATGGAACCCATTTTTCAGGCAACAGACCTCAAGCAACCACCCCAGAATGTTAACGTAGCCGTTTTAGTCGGTAACAAACTTCAGCCCAGCGGTATCGTTCCCTATGGTTCCAATGCCGCAAAACGCCCATTTATCAAAACCCTCTGGGGGGAATTGGCATGGCAACTGGGCGGAGCGGAGGGATATGAATTCGTTCGTCAGGCTGATGAAACCTCCACCAACCCTGGCGATGCCCTCAAGGTATTGTTCAATCGCTTTTCACCCTGTTTGATTCTGATTGATGAATGGGTGGCCTATGCGCGGGAGTTATACGATCGCAGCGATACCGCAGGAGGCAGTTTCGACACCCAGTTTACCTTTGCCCAGACCCTCAGCGAATCGGCAAAGAATGCAGACCGAACCCTCTTGGCCGTTAGCATCCCCGCCTCTGAAACCCAAGATTCCAAAACAGGACAAACCCGAAGTACCGATATTGAAACCGGAGGAGAACGCGGCAAGGAAGCCCTAGACAGACTCAAAAATGCGATCGGTCGGGTGGAATCCCCTTGGCGACCCGCCAGCGCGGAAGAGAGTTTTGAGATTGTGCGGCGGCGGCTGTTCCAAACTACAACCGACCCCAGCCTATTTGTGCAACGGGACGCTGTGGTGAAAGCCTTTGCCGATATGTATCGCACTCAGGGACAGGAGTTTCCTAGCGAATGCAAGGAAGCTGACTACGAGCGGCGAATGCGAGATGCCTACCCCATTCATCCCGAATTGTTCGATCGCCTTTATTCCGACTGGTCGAGTCTGGATAAATTCCAGCGCACCCGTGGCGTACTGAGACTGATGGCAAAGGTTATTCATTCCCTCTGGGAACGCAACGACCAAAATCTCATCATCATGCCCGCTCATATCCCCATGGACGATGCTCAAGTCCAGTCGGAACTGACGCGCTATCTCGACGATAATTGGCTTCCCGTCATTGATAAGGATGTGGATGGAGCCAATTCTCTGCCCCTTTCCCTCGATCGCAACAATCCGAATCTGGGTCGTTACTCTGCCTGTCGCCGCGTCACCCGCACCGTCTACATGGGGTCTGCGCCTACCTTGCGAGCTGCCAATCGTGGGTTAGAAGATCGCAGAGTCAAGCTGGGCTGTGTTCAACCAGGGGAAAGTGTTGCCACCTTTGGCGATGCCCTGCGACGGCTTACCGATCAGGCGACCTATCTCTATATCGACGGGAATCGTTATTGGATTTCAACCCAGCCCAATGTCAACCGCACCGCCCAAGAACGAGCCAATCAGTTTTTGAGCGATCGCTACCTCGTCTGGGAAGAAATCATCAAACGCCTCAAGGCCGATAAAAATCGGGGAGAGTTCAGTGCTGTCCATGTCGCCCCCGACTCCACCGCCGATATCCCAGACGATCCAACCCTGGGAATTCGCTTGGTGGTGCTTGATCCGCAACATCCCCATAGCAAAGGCACAGAAGATAGCGCAGCCCGCCAGTGGGTCGAGAATGCCCTGAACCATAAGGGCAGCAGCCCCCGCTATTACAAAAACACCCTGCTTTTTCTGGCATCGGATAAAAGTAAAATTGAAAACCTGGAACGCAACACGGCTCAATATCTGGCCTGGAAAGCGATCGTGAATGACAAAGATGCTCTCAACCTCGATGTCTTTCAAAGCAAGCAGGCTGCCACCAAGCTCAAACAATCTCACCAGGATGTTGAGAATATCCTCCGCGATACCTATCAGTGGCTCTTAATTCCCGATCAACCGGATGCTCAGGGTGGCATTGAGTGGAATGAAACTCGACTACCCAATCAAGACTCCCCTATTCTGCAAGCGAGCCGCAAAGCCAGCCATGAAAGCGATCTTCTAACCACCTATGCAGCTACCAACTTGCGACTGGAAGCCCTCGACAAGTACCTCTGGCGGGATAGCAACCACATCGACCTCAAGCGTCTCTGGGAATATTTAACTCAGTACCTCTATCTGCCCCGCCTCAAGGATCAAAACGTGCTGGTGGAAGCTGTTCGAGACGGCGTAGCGTCAACGATTTGGGCTGACAACTTCGCCTTTGCCGAAGCTTTTGATGAAGAAAAAGGTAAATACCTGGGACTTAAAGCAGCAACAGGCATAAATCCAAGCATTAGTATTCAAAGCCTCCTGGTGAAGCCTGACATTGCCCAGCAGCAGTTTGATGCAGAAGCAGCCCAGGCAACCACCATTACCTCTGGTGGTTCAACGACTATCACGGGGGAAGGAACGTCAGGCGGTGGCTCATCAACCAATGGCTCCGGTGACGGTACAACGGGCAGTGATGGTGGTTCTGCCAATGGGATGGGAGATAGCCAAACGACTGTCCTGCGTAGGTTTTATGGCAACGTCGATATCGATGCGATGCGGATAAACCGGGATGCACCAGCGATCGCTAATGAGGTCATCCAGCATCTCACTGCTCTCAACGGTGCCAAGATCAAAATCACGCTCGAAATCGAAGCAGAGATTCCTGACGGAGTACCTGATGATGTCGTTCGTACTGTGACTGAGAACTGCCGAACACTGAAGTTTAACAGTCAGTCATTTGAGCAGAGTTGACTCTGCGAGAGGAAGAGAGTAGCGAAGCGACTGGTGAAAGATTATAGTAGATTCAATTAAGATTGAGACAATCATAATTGGTCTATTGTAGGGGCGGGTTTCAAACCCGCCCCTACAACCGTGTCTCATTGCTATTTGAATTGACTATAAGCGCAGATCGCCTATGAGGAGCAGCACAATCATGCGATCGCCTCAACTTGCTGTAATAGTTTACAATACCATTTCTCTATCAATACCTTCGCCATTTTCCTGTAGGTTGGGTTGAACGAAGTGAAACCCAACCTCAACCCAACGTATTTGTTGGGTTTCGTTCCTCAACCCAACCTACAAATCAAGGCATTTTTAATTTTTAATTGATTGGCATTGGGGGCAAAAATGACTCGATCGCCCCCCCAACTTCATGCGCTCAATTATCGTGTTACAACGGCGACAGGGTTCACCCCTACGACCATACACCCACGCCACCCCCGCATAATTGCCATTTACCCCCTGCACATTCAAAAAATGGCTAAACGTCGTACCCCCCTCCCGCAAGCTATCTTCCAGCACCTGAACCACCGCCCTCGTTAACCCCTCCACCTGGGAATTAGACAGATCGCAACAGCGCGTTTCTGGATGGATTCCACAGAGAAAAATCGCCTCATCCGCATAAATATTACCCAGTCCAGCAATTAAACTCTGATCCAATAAAGCCGTTTTAATCGGTCGCTTGCGGTTCTCCAACTTGCCGCGCAAATAGACCACCGAAAACTCCTCAGAAAGCGGCTCTGGCCCCAATTTTCCTAAGCCCGTCATCACCTTCTCTAGGGCTACATCCGCAGGAACCCACCAAACCCGACCAAAGCGACGCTGATCCACAAACCGTAACTCTTTTCCCGACTTAAACCCCAATCTTACCCTCGTATGTTTCGCCAGAGGTTCCGTCGGAGCCACCCATAACAACTGCCCCGTCATCCGCAAATGCACCCCCAAAGTGCCTCCAGGCTCTCCTTTGCGGGTTAACTCAGCTAACAAATACTTGCCGCGACGATGCCATTGCTTAATCTTCGCTCCCCTTACCCCCTGCAAAAATTCATCCACAGAAGAAGGGTGGGCAATGCTGTGACTTAAGCCAGATATCCGGCGATCGCACAACACTTCCCCACCCTCAATCTCCTGCCCTAGCGTCAGTTGATTGAGTCCTCTACGAACCGTCTCAACCTCTGGTAGTTCAGGCACAACTCTTGCTCATCCTAGATAGACTTCGCCAAAAGACTATGTTAAGACCTACTTAACTTCTTCAAGCTCGCTTTCTGCAAAGTTATTGGTATTGAGTCCAGAAGGGCTACCACTAAAACCGGTATAGTTCACTTTCTCAAAGCGAACCACAACGGGGTATTTAATCCCGCTTTTGTCGATGGTGGCTACCGTACCGACATCGTTATACCAGTAGGACTCTTTGCGTTTAATACGGACTTTAGAACCACGTTGAACCATGATGACTGTTTCCTTTGAGTATTTGTTAACGAGCATTGTTTCTCAGGGTACTACTCAACGGCTCTCGTCGGCACGCTTAGTATTTTAAGTTTTGTTACTAATCCTGCCATCCCACGCGCACAAAATGGGCCGGTTTCCCCCACATATCTTGAGTTTCCTCAATTCTGACGATTTCCAGGTTAAAGGGAATGGCGGTCGTTAGGTAGCGTTGGGCAATGGGCCCCACATCGGGGGCTAACTGGGAAGCCGCCATCGCCGCCACTCCCACACCCAGCAATTGCCCTAGGGGGTCTTTGGGCATCATGAAATTCACGCCCAGGGTAAAACCAGCCGTCAGCAGCAACGCCACAGAAATATTGGTTCCGCACCGGGGATGAACGGCCAGGTTCCATTCTCCTCTGGTAATGCGGTCAAGGGCACTATACACGGCTCGCCGTAAGGTTTGAGGGTTAACCTGGCCATACAGATAAAATCCCTGTTCTGTAGACATGCCTCCCAACAGTTCACCACTGCTGTCTAACTCCGTCAGCACCCAAACGGTAGCATGTTCTAAGGCATGAACTTGGCGCACCATTAACACTTCTTTCAAACCCGGCAGAAAACCCAATTGTTCCAGGGTTTGCCGGTCTTGAGTCGCTTGAGGCACAAAGTCAAAGGAAGAGGCTGTTTCTGTCATGGTTATGGTTGGATGAATTAAGACCTACTTAAATGGTAGCTAGAAATTCCCAGACTCATTAACAGTGAGGACGGGTTAAGAACCCGCCCAAAATCAGAAACTATGCTTTTTTCAGCCAGCTAAACATGGCTCGCAAGTCTTTCCCGACCTCTTCAATGGGATGTTCGGCTTCTTGGCGACGCATGGCCGTAAATCCGGCTTTACCCGATTGATTTTCTAAGACAAATTCGCGGGCAAATTGGCCGCTTTGAATTTCTTGGAGGATTTTCTTCATTTCGGCCCGGGTTTCATCGGTGATAATCCGGTGGCCGCGAGTATAATCGCCGTATTCGGCAGTATTGGAGATACTATCGCGCATTTGGGCTAGTCCTCCTTCTACTACCAAGTCTACAATTAACTTGACTTCGTGGAGGCATTCAAAATAGGCTAATTCCGGCTGATATCCTGCCGCTACCAGGGTTTCAAAACCGCTCTTAATCAGGGCACTTAAGCCACCGCACAAGACTACTTGTTCGCCAAATAGGTCGGTTTCCGTTTCTTCGCGGAACGTGGTTTCTAGGATACCGGCACGAGTTCCGCCAATACCTTTAGCATAGGCCATGGCGCGATCGCGGGCTTGTCCCGTTGCATCCTGATAAACCGCAAATAAACAAGGAACCCCTTCCCCCTGTTCATAGGTTCGCCGCACCAAATGTCCCGGCCCTTTTGGCGCTACCATAATCACATCCACATTCTCTGGGGGAACCACTTGAGCAAAGTGGATATTAAACCCATGGGCAAACGCTAAAACATTACCTTCACTCAGGTTAGGGGCAATTTCATTCTGATAAATTGTCTTCTGCACCTCATCTGGCAGTAAAATCATAATCAGCTCTGCTGCTTTGGCCGCATCCGCAACAGGCTTAACCGTTAACCCGGCAGCTTCTGCTTTCGCTTTTGACTTACTTCCCTCATACAACCCCACAATCACATTTACCCCACTCTCCTTTAAATTCAGTGCGTGGGCATGTCCTTGGGAACCATAGCCAATAATAGCAACGGTTTTACCATTGAATAAGTCTAAGTTAGCATCCGCGTCGTAGTACATCCGGGCCATAACAGGATTCTCCTTGGTGATTGGTCTGTATTTTATGCCAGCCTTTAAGTATAGCGCGTTGTGGGGAAAATGGGAAGAAGATGGAGAGCATTCAAGTCTATAGCGCTTTCTGCTTCGCAGACATGAAACGCGCGGTAATAGGTAAATCGGATTGCTATGGATTGAACCGCTCAGAGGGATCTAGGTCACACTAGAGTGTGATTAACATCATATTGACAGATGTGGCAAGAATTCGTTACATTAGTTTACAAGAGACGAAACAAAAGTTCACACAAAGGAGAACATCATGGTTAACTTAGTTATTCTTTCCTTACTCTTCATCGCTGGTTGGGTTGCTGCTTCTGTCATCGGAACCCAAGCCTACTTCATGGGAGAACAAACCAAATCCATCCACGAACGCAACTGGGATTCCGATGGCTTCAATAGCATCGCTAAATCTGTAACCGGTCAAGAAACCGACTACACCAACCGCGTCCCTGGATATAGCTTAGATACCTATGGCAGCAACAACCTGGCGAGCTAGTCATCTCGGTAGCGTGAGTACCCTAACTTCCCGTACTCACCTCTATGTCTTAACGCTAATTCCTTTTTTTTGGAGTTAGCGTTTTTCTGTCTCTAATCGAATGACAATTGTTGAACCAGATTCGATATTACTCATTACAGCAGTTTTCGCGCTGTATGAGGTACATGAATGGCGGTTTTTAAGAAGAGCCAGAATAGCTCACTCGCCCTTATTGAGTCTGTTGTTCACTCCCCCCATTCCCCCGCTCCCCCATTTCCCCACCCAGAGCGCGAAGCGCTGTATTATCTCAAGTCCGCTTATTGATGTCCGCGAAGCGGAAATACCCTAATTAAAAATCCAGGGAGCAAGATGCTCCCACTCCAGTCAGATCAAAGAATTCGAGGAGTGCGGGCATCTTACCCGCTTCTCAACCTCAAGCGTTAAAATCAGAAAAAGTTGTATCGAAAGAGAAAACTTTTGTGAGCGTTAGAGTCAGAATCGCACCGAGTCCCACCGGAAATCTGCATATTGGTACAGCACGGACGGCTGTATTTAACTGGTTATTCGCCCGCCATCTGGGGGGAAAGTTTATTATTAGGATCGAAGATACAGATCAGGAGCGATCGCGCCCCGAATATACTGATAATATCCTCGAAGGCCTGAAGTGGCTCGGTTTAACCTGGGATGAAGGCCCCTTTTATCAGTCCCAACGGCTCGATATGTACAAGCAAGCCGTGCAAACCTTGCTCGATAAAAAACTCGCCTATCGCTGCTATTGCACCACAGAAGAACTCGACGACATGCGAGCCAAGCAAAAAGCCGCCGGACTTGCTCCCCGCTATGATAACCGCCATCGCCATTTGACGGAACAGGAACAAGCCACCTTTGAAGCCGAAGGTCGTAAACCTGTAATTCGGTTTAAGATCGACGACGATCGCACCATTGTCTGGAAAGATTTAGTCCGGGGAAGTGTCAGTTGGAAAGCTGGCGACTTAGGCGGAGATATGGTCGTTGCTCGTGCTGCCGAAGCCGGAGGAGTCGGCCAACCCCTCTATAACTTAGCCGTAGTCGTCGATGATATGGACATGGCCATCACCCATGTCATTCGCGGCGAAGACCATATCGCCAACACCGCCAAACAGATATTACTCTACGAAGCCTTGGGGGGACAGGTTCCCGAATTTGCCCACACGCCCCTAATTCTTAATCAAGAAGGGCGCAAACTCTCCAAGCGCGATGGCGTAACCTCCATCTCCGACTTCCATAAGATGGGGTATATTGCTCCCGCCCTAGCCAATTATATGACCCTGTTGGGTTGGACAGCTCCCGATGCGACGCAGGAACTCTTTACCCTAGAGGAAGCGGCCAAAACCTTTAGCTTCGATCGCGTCAATCCAGCCGGTGCTAAATTTGATTGGGACAAACTCAACTGGATTAACAGCCAATATCTCCATCATCTCCCCGTCAATGAATTAACCGATCTGATTCTTCCTCTCTGGAAAGCCGCCGGTTATGACGTAGACTCCCAAGAGCGCCCCTGGTTAGAACAACTCGTTGCCTTAATCGGCCCCAGTTTAACCCGGTTGCCCGAAGCTGTGGAATTAGGGCAAATGTTTTTTACCCAAGAGATCGACTTCTCTGAAGAAGCGCGGGAACAACTGCAAAAAGAGGGCGTAAAAGAGATTCTAGAGTCCCTCTTAGCCACCGTCGAGGGCGCTACCCTGACGGAAGACACCCTCAAAGATGCCATTAAAGCTGTCACCAAAGAAAAAAAGGTGAAAAAAGGCTTAGTGATGCGGAGTGTACGCGCTGCCTTAACCGGTGAAGTCCACGGCCCCGACTTGATCCAATCTTGGTTACTCTGGAATCAGAACGGACAAGATGGCGATCGCCTTAAACAAGCCCTACAAACCCTATAGCCAGTCGGGAATGGGGAATAGGGAATAGGGAATAGGGAATAGGGAATAGGGAATAGGGAATAGGGAATAGGGAATAGGGAATAGGTAATGGGTATTTCTCCGTGTCCCCGTGTCCCCGTGTCCCCGTGTCCCCGTGTCTCCGTGTCCCCCCATCTCCCCATCTCCCCATCCCCGTGTCTCCGTGTCCCCCCATCTCCCCATCTCCCCATCTCCCCATCCCCGTGTCTCCGTGTCCCCCCATCTCCCCATCTCCCCATCCCCGTGTCTCCGTGTCCCCCCATCCCCCTATCTTCACGGAAATAGGGGGTCAGAGGTCTAGGGGGAAATCCGGATTTTCTATTTAGTATTTTAAGTAAATTCCCCTTGTACGCCTGTCCTGACTTCAAGCACCGGTAAAACCCAATCGTAAAAATTCGGATATTTTGTTCTCTTTGAACAGGATGTCGGTTAAAAGTTCGCTAATATCACTGAAGATTGACGATCTTGGGAGTATTCAGCCGCAGTGATAGAACTTTAAAAATCCTGTATGCTGGAAGAGAGGCCAGACAAAAGTTTCCCTGATCCCAGCCGAGAAACCCCGGCCAAAAGCCTCAATCGCCCTTAAATTCAACCTTTTTTAAAAAAATTTGCTTCAAACCTTAATCTTTTTTAACTTTAAGTCATGGTTCTTCAACAACATCCATTAAGAAAATTTGCCATTTACCAGCAGTCTCGTCGCAAAAAACGATATATCAGCGTTGTTGCCTATTTTGACCGCCATGGTATTCTCAATGATTATGTGGTTCTCGATCAAAGCCTCAAAGTCGATTGGACGAGAGTCATTTTCCAAACCATTTCCCTCAAACTGTTGATGGGGTCTTTCCTCAGTTTAGAAGGATTCACAAAAGTTACCATTAAGGGTAAAGGATTTAAGGCAGCCATTATTCCCATTAACACCGGATATAGAGCCATGATCTATGAGCAATCTGAGGATGGTGAAGAAACAAAAAAACCTCCTGGCATGGACAGTAACTATACCTTTCCTCTAGTCAAAGCTAACTAGAAATTAACTCAATTTCTCAACATAAACTCAGGAAAGTTAGGTATTGAATCAATAGGTGAATGGGGAGGATAGTCTATTTCCCTATTGCCTATTGCCCATTCCCCCATGCCCTTCCCTTGGTTACAGAAAGGGTAACACCACTGCCATCTGCCGATCGCTATGACAGCCTAGAAGTATAGATCCCTATATTCTGGAGTGCGGAGCATGAATGCACAAACGCTAAAAAAGATCGGTATACTGATGACAGCAGGTTTAGTCCTCTTGGGGTTGTGGGGATGTTTTCGTCCGACGACTCCAGGGGCGATCGCCTCATCTCCAATTCTCACGGCTACCGATACTCCTGTGAATCCCCAGTTAACCGATGCTCAAACCCGGTTTAGCTTTAAGCTATGGCAGCATTTATTAGCCCAGCAAAAAAAGGAAAATATCTTAATTTCTCCCTCCAGTGTGGCGATCGCCCTCACCATGACCTACAATGGCGCATCAGGAGACACTCAAACCGCCATGCATGATGCCTTAGAACTACAAGGCATGAGCTTAAGCGAAGTCAATCAAGCCTACGCCAACCTCAAGCAGCGTTTAGAACAGAGCGATCCATCCGTTCAGCTCAAATTAGCCAATTCCCTTTGGGGCAGAAATGACATTAACTTCAAACCCGACTTTCTGCAACAAACCCAAGCCTATTATGATGCCAATCTGCGATCGTTGGATTTTACCGATCCAGCCACTCCCAAACACATCAATCATTGGGTGAGCAAGCAAACCCAAGGTAAAATCCCCCAAATTGTCGATCAGGTTAATCCCAACGATCTTCTCTTCCTGATTAATGCCACCTACTTTAAAGGAAACTGGCAAAACGAATTTAATCCTAATCTTACCCAAAACCGTCCGTTTCACCTCCCCAACGGACAAGAAAAACAACATCCCATGATGTTCCAAACCGGGAGCTACGATTATCTCGAAACCGAACAATTCCAAGCCATTCGCCTACCCTATGGTGAAGGCCGATTTAGTCTCTATATCTTTCTACCCCAAGCCGACCATAACCTATCCCAATTCTATAGCCAACTCAACAGTACCACTTGGCAAACCTGGCTAGGGCAATTTGCCCAACAGGACGGTTCTATTACCCTGCCTCGATTTCAACTGGAATATGGCGTAGAACTCAAACCCGTTTTATCCGCATTAGGCATGGACATTGCCTTTAGTGACAATGCTGATTTTTCTGGCATCAGCGACTCGTCTGCCAAAATCGATCGCGTGAAACATAAAACCTTTATTGAAGTGAATGAAAAAGGCACAGAAGCGGCTGCGGTAACCTCCGTTGGCATTGTCGCCACCTCGATTCGTCCGCCCTCTAATCCCTTTGAAATGGTTGTCGATCGCCCCTTTTTCTACGCCATTTACGATCGGGAAACCCAAACTCCTTTGTTTTTAGGATCGATGGTCAATCCTGCCATCTAAAAGTGATTATTCAGATTTGATCTTACTAAGATTGAAGGCGGATGAAATAGGTGACCGAGGCCCTGTTGACCTGGCCCCTAGCCGATCGCTGTTGAATCTAAATCGGGGGGGATATCCTGTAAACGACCGGGGCCGATCGCCTGTAGCGCTTCCTTCAATACCACATCACCGGTGTATAACGCCTTACCCACAATCACCCCAGTCACCCCCAAACGTTCTAGGGCCAAGAGACTGAGCAAATCCGTCACGCTACTGACTCCGCCGGAAGCAATCACCGGCACATCCACCGCTTCCGCTACTTCTCGCAAGGCGGGAATATTGGGCCCCTTCAGGGTTCCATCCCGATGAATATCCGTATAAATAATGCCATAAACTCCCATCTGGGCGCAATTTTGGGCCAATTCAATTCCAGAAATGGTCGAGTTTTCCAACCATCCCCGCGTCGCCACCTTACCCTCACGGGCATCAATCCCCACCATAATTTGCCCTGGAAACTCCTGACAGAGCTGTTGGACAAGTTCGGGATTTTCCACCGCCACCGTACCGAGAATCGCCTGTTTGACCCCAGTCGAGAGCAAATTGGCCACCCCGGCACGGTTTCGCAAGCCGCCTCCCACTTGTACCGGAATCGGAATCGCTTGGGCGATCGCCCGAATCACCTCCAAATTCACCGGCTCTCCCGACTTCGCGCCATCGAGATCTACCACATGCAAGCGTTTTGCCCCCTGAGAAACCCATTGTTTGGCGATCGCCACCGGATCTTCATCAAACACCTGACTTTGCTCATAATCACCCTGATACAAGCGCACACAGTTCCCCTGGAGCAAATCAATCGCCGGAATCACATCCATAACACTTATTCTCCTAACACCTCAAAATCCCCTCTATCCTACCCCATTCCCTTCTCTTTTTCCCTCAAACAAACTGATCCGTTTGCGCCTCATGTTCCACCCGAAAAACATTCGCATACAAATTAGCAATCACCTGCTTCCCTTCCTGCGTCAACTTCAAATGATTCAACGAAGGCTTAATATATGGCGCAACCACATTCCAGAAAAACGCCGGATAATTATTCCGCAAATCCCCAGGATTCTCATACCCTAACTGTTTATTAGCCCCATTTTCCTCAAACTCATAAAACAGGGCCGGAATCTTTTGTAAATACTGCGGATCGCTCAACTGACCAATTAAATCCGCCCCCCGAACCAAACCCGGATAATTCGCCGTATCCGCATGATCTTCATCCTTGGGAACCGGAAAACGAGTCAACTCAATATTGCGTTTAATTTCCTCTGCATCAATTAATTTATGTCCCCCAAACCGCTCCTCAATAAACCGCATACCCCGGTCTACATGATAAGGCGTAAGCCCCGCATCCGTTGCCCCTGGTGGCAACTCAATCATACTATTATCGATCCCAGAATCATACAACCGTTCTGAATGCCGATCCTGACGACAAACCCCCTTAATATAACCAATATCATGACAGAGCAAAGAAATCATAAAATGCAGCCAATCTTCTGCCGAAACACCACCCTCACGAATATGTTTTCCGCGAAGAATTTCTTGCCCCACCAATGTTACGAAAATCGTATGTTCCACATTATGATAAAGGGCATCACTATTGGCAATATTTTCCAGGGCCATACTTCCAGCCCAAACGATAATATCCGCATAATCAGGTTTATAGCCACCATAAGTCCGGTGGTAACCTTCCCGGATTTTTACCAAGAATTCATTAATGACAACAGAAGTCAGATTTAACATTAGAGTCTTCGCGGACGTGCATTCATCTGGCATTGGATCTTCGTCAATTATAAAGGATAACTTCAACCGCCGGTCAGAGAGTTTAAAACAACAACCAGACTCAGCTTATCAATCCGGCGATCGCCCTCTCAGAACCCATGAGTACAGTCTCTCCATTCTTAAGCAAAATCGATCCTCTTTTTTCCTGATTAATCCTGCCAATGCCCCCCAAAACCTCAACCCCCCAGTCACCCTCTAGCATAGGTAATTAAACCCTGGCTCCCTTTCCCAACCAGCCATTTCTATAGTTCATCTTAAGCTTAGAGCCATTGAGTAACCCCATTCCTTAACATAATCAACAAGTCCATCTCAAGGGATGACAAACTGTCCATTGCATTAGAACGTTAAAAGAGGAACCCGACCCATGGCCGATGCCCATGTCGAAGTTGCCCAAGAACATGCCCTAGACCGGGATTGTACCACCCTATCCCGCCACGTCCTCCAACAACTGCAAAGCTTTTCCCCAGACGCTCAAGACCTCAGTGCGATCATGAATCGCATTGCCCTCGCCGGAAAACTCATCTCCCGTCGTCTGTCCAGAGCCGGACTGATGGATAACGTTCTCGGATTCACCGGAGAAACCAACGTCCAAGGGGAATCCGTCAAAAAAATGGATGTCTACGCCAACGACGTATTCATCAGCGTTTTCAAACAAAGCGGCCTCGTCTGTCGCCTCGCCTCCGAGGAAATGGAAAAACCCTATTACATCCCGGAAAACTGCCCCATCGGCCGCCAAACCCTGATTTACGACCCCATCGACGGCTCATCGAATGTCGATACCAACCTCAACGTTGGCTCCATCTTCTCCATCCGCAAACAAGAAGGCATAGATTTAGATGAAAGCGCCTCCGACCTCCTCCAAGACGGACACAAACAAATCGCCGCCGGGTATATCCTCTATGGCCCCAGTACCATACTCGTCTATTCCGTCGGCAACGGAGTCCACGCCTTCAACCTAGACCCCAGCTTAGGAGAATTCATCCTCAGCCGAGAAAATATCAAAATTCCCAGCCATGGAGCCGTCTACAGCGTCAATGAAGGGAATTTCTGGCAATGGGACGAACCCATGCGCGAGTATGTGCGCTATGTTCACCGCCACGAAGGATGCACGGCTCGCTATGGCGGAGCCTTAGTGGGCGATTTTCATCGCATTTTATTCCAAGGGGGAGTCTTTCTGTATCCGGGGACTCTGAAAAAACCAGAGGGTAAACTACGGTTACTCTATGAATCAGCACCCTTAGCCTTCCTCGCCCAACAAGCAGGAGGCCGCGCCAGTACAGGGACTCAAGATATCTTAGAGGTAATCCCCAAAGAACTGCACGCCAGAACGCCCTTGATTATCGGCTCTCCAGAAGATGTGGCCTTAGCCGAATCTTTCCTCAACCGTGCCTAGCGAGATAAAATAACCCCACACCAACATTCTGTACATCTAGATTAAACCCACTATCGTCAATTGACTCTCTATGGTTACACTCACAGAAAACCCTCTGCGCGTTGGACTGCAACAAGATCGTATTCCTGAACCCCAGATTTTAATTATTTTTGGTGCATCTGGAGACCTGACTCAACGCAAATTAGTCCCGGCTCTCTACCAAATGAAATTAGAGAGACGACTGCCCCCAGAATTGACTATTGTGGGGGTGGCTCGTCGCCAGTGGAGTCATGACTTTTTTCGCGAGCATATGCGCGAAGGTGTGGAAGATTTTGGGGGCGGTCTTCAGTCAGAAGAGTTGTGGCATGAGTTTGCCCAAGGCCTGTTTTACTGTCCTGGAGATATTGACAACCCGGAAAGTTATCAAAAGCTCAAAGTGTTTCTGGAAGAACTCGATAGTCAACGGGGAACTCGCGGTAACCGGGTGTTTTATCTCTCGGTTGCGCCTCGCTTTTTTGGAGAGGCGACCCAACAGTTGGGGAATGCGGGGATGTTGGACGATCCCACTAAACAACGGTTGGTGATTGAAAAGCCCTTTGGCCATGATTTGGGTAGCGCCCGGACTCTGAACCGGGTGGTAACTCAAGTGTGTGATGAAACGCAGGTGTACCGCATTGACCATTATTTGGGTAAGGAAACGGTACAGAATTTGTTGGTGTTTCGGTTTGCTAATGCCATTTTTGAACCCCTGTGGAATCGCCAGTTTATTGACCATGTGCAAATTACGGTGGCGGAAATGGTGGGCTTGGAAGGACGAGCTGGCTATTATGAAACGTCTGGGGCGCTGCGGGATATGGTGCAGAACCATTTGATGCAGTTGTTTTCGTTGACGGCGATGGAGCCGCCGAATTCTTTGGATGCGGATAGTATTCGTAATGAGAAGGTGAAGGTGGTACAGGCAACCCATTTGGCTTCTTTGAGCAATTTGGATGCATGTGCGGTTCGGGGTCAGTATACGTCGGGTTGGATTAAGGGTAAGCAGGTTCCGGGATATCGGGATGAGGAGGGGGCGAGTCCGGAGTCGGTAACTCCTACTTATGCGGCGCTGAAGTTGAATATTGATAATTGGCGCTGGAAGGGGGTTCCGTTCTATTTGCGGACGGGGAAACGGATGCCGAAAAAGGTGTCGGAGATTGCGATTCAGTTTAAGGATGTGCCCTATTTGATGTTCCAGTCGGCGGCGAAACAGGCGAACCCGAATGTGCTGGCGATGCGTATTCAGCCGAATGAGGGGATTTCGATGCGCTTTGAGGTGAAAACGCCGGGGAGTTCTTTGCGGACGCGATCGGTTGATATGGATTTTCGCTACGATCGCGCCTTTGGTCAAGCGAATACGGATGCTTATAGCCGCTTGTTGATTGATTGTATGTTAGGCGACCAGACTCTGTTTACCCGTGGCGATGAGGTGGAAGCGTCTTGGCGAGTGTTAACGCCAGTGTTGGATGTTTGGGATGCTCCGGCTCCTCCGGAAGTGATTCCCCTCTATGAGGCGGGGACTTGGGAACCGGTGGAGGCAGAGTTATTGCTGAACCGAGATGGCCGCAGGTGGCGGAGACTTTAAAGCGAAGATGGGGACACGGGGACACGGAGACGCGGAGACGCGGGGACGCGGGGACACGGGGACACGGGGACACGGAGACGCGGGGACACGGGGACGCGGGGACACGGGGACACGGGGACACGGAGACGCGGAGACGCGGGGACGCGGGGACACGGGGACACGGGGACACGGAGACGCGGAGAAGATATGGAGAATTAACTCTTGCCTCTTGCCTCTTGCCTCTTGCCTCTTGCCTCTTGCCCATTCCCTATTCCCCATTCCCTATTCCCCATTCCCCTATTACCCATTACTCATTACTCATTACTCATTACTCGTCATGACTTCTACTCCGATTGTTACGTTACAAAAACCGAAGGATATTTCTCTAGGAGAGATTGAGGCGGAACTGAATAAGATTTGGTTGAGCCAAAATACAGGCAAGGCTACGCCAGTGGCTACGCGAGCGGCGACGTTTAGTATGGTGATCTATGAGCCGGAGGAATTCCAACAGTTGTTGGCTGGTTTGGGGTTCTATAGTGGCTCCATTGATGGTATTAATGGCCCGATGATGAAGGAGGCGGTGCGTGAGGCTCAGATGGCTTACGATCTGAGGATCACCAGTCGCATTGATGGGGAGACGCTACACCGTTTGCGCGAGGAGTATGGGAAGCGATCGCCTTCTCAGGTAGCCGATCTCAGTAATGTAGATTTGCGGGGATCGAGTGTCAGTGAGGCGATCGCCTCCCAAAATCCCTGTCGGATCATTACTCTCTGCCCCGTTTTAGGCGAAGATCGAGGCGTGAGCGCCCAGGTTTCTGCCTATTGTCCCATTCAAAAAAGCAGCAGCAGCAGCACCTTGGTCTGCTGTGAATACATTACCCTACGCGGGACAAAAGAAGCCCTAGAACGGGTGAAAGAGTTGATTTCCTCCCTATTAATCCCCGATTTACCCAAGTTTGCTTGGTGGAAAGCAACCCCCAACCCAGAGCAACCCTTATTTCAACATTTAGCTGAACAAGCCAATTGTATCGTCGTCGATTCCTGTTATTTTAGCGATCCGGCTTCCGAATTGCTCAAAATTTATGAGTTAATCGAATCAGAAACCTATATTGCCGACTTAAACTGGCATCGGTTTTATCCCTGGCAAGAATTAACCGCCGCCGCCTTCGATCCGCCAGAGCGCCGAGATTCCCTAGGCGATATCGATCAGGTAACCATTGACTATGAAAAAGGCAATGATGCCCAAGCTTTGATGTTTTTGGGATGGTTAGCCAGTCGCCTTGGTTGGCAACCGGTAGCTTATAACGATGAAGGCGGCGATTATGATATTAAACGGATTGAGTTTTCTGGCCCAGAAAATAAGAAAATTTATGCGGAGTTAGCCGGAATTCCGACGGCTGACTGGGGCGAAATTCCAGGGGATTTAGTCGGGGTTTTGCTCAATTCTAGTAATCCTAGTGCCAATTGTTGCACGATTTTATGTTCCGAAACCACCGGATGTATGCGGATGGAAGCCGGTGGCAGTGCCAGTAATAGTCGCACCGAACAGGTGACTGCGGTTACGGATCAAAAGGCAGAAGAGATGATGAGTCAACAGTTGCAACGCTGGGGACGAGATGTTTTATATGAGGAAAGTTTGGCGGTTACTGCCCAAATTTTGAAGTTGCGATAAGGCATAGCCCTCACCCCCAACCCCCTCTCCCACGGGAGAGGGGGCTAAATAAATGACTGCCCAACTTAAAACTGTAGGTTGGGTTGAACGGCAGTGAAACCCAACAAAGTCAACTATCGTAGGGTGGGCATTGCCCACCTTATTTTCAGTCATTAATTTGACCATTGATCGAGCCAGTTGAGTAAGAATTCTGGTATGGGTTGCCGGGTGCGCTGGTGAGCGTTGATACAGACATGGCGGGTGGTGGCTTGGGCTGCCAGGCGATCGCCCACTTTAATATGATAATTAATCTCATATTCATCCGGTGGACAAAAGACCGGAGTCAGTTCAATTTCTAGACTATCTCCACAAGTCAGAGGTCGATAAAAATCCGCTTTACTATGAATAATTGGAAAAGCCATCTTCGGCTGACAAAAGAACTCTTTTAAGTCAATTCCAGCAGCAGCCAAAGACGCTTCATAGGCTTCATGACACAACTGAAACACATTAGCAAAATAAACCACACCAGCAGCATCCGTTTCTGCAAAGCGAACCGTCCGAGTATAGCAAAATGGCATGATATTCTGTCCTTTAATCTGACTCCATGAGAGATTTTAAAAGCTTCTCAAATACCTCTACCACCAGCCCCTCTGGATTATCGCGAATGAAAATACCATAATTCGGATTAGAATTCATTTCAATTAGCCACAAATTTCCTGACTTATCCTCCGCAATATCAAATCCTCCATAGCTAATCGGTAACACCTCAAAAACAGGCTGGATAAACTGCTCAATGGTGCTAATTTTGTCTCGATCGCCAATATGAATAGCTTGAGCGCCTTGCCAATGGAGAGGACTCAAGTTACCCACAAAGTTGGCTGTTTGAATATTTTTTTCATAAAGCAACACCAATGATTGATTTAAGAAAATGGCTCTATATTCTGTTTCAATATTAATCGTCTGTTGCGCCAACGCCACATAATCATAATCTTTAGTGTGCAGATCGAAAATTTTCTCTAAGGATTTTTGTATCTCAGAGGCTCGATCGCACAAAAACACATTCACTCCACAAGATCCTGTATTTCTCTTGATGATGACTGGCCAATCAAAAGTGTCTTCAATGTCCGTGACTATTTTGGGGATTGTTTTATAAGTTACATAATTTTTATAGGTTGGATTATCAGGGTCAATATATGCAGAGGTTTTCGGCATCAACACCCTATCCTTAAGGATATGATAAGTATAATCCTTATCCTTCAAAATCCTCATCATGCCCCCGGTTGACATCGGGGTAAATCCATTAACAAAGAAATAGGGCTTATCCAGATTAACTTTAATCAGATTTTGGTTGGGATGAACAATCTCATAATCTAGGTTTAAAGACTGGCAAGCTTCCAGCAAAAGGCGAATATTGGTAAACATTAGGCGGGGTTAAGAGATGTTATAATGTTTTTTTTGATTTGCCGTAGACTCAGCCTTGTTCCGACCATGACCCAAACCTCAGACTTTCTCAGGGTTCTTAACCCTTCACAACGAAACGCAGTTGAGCATGTGTGCGGCCCAATGTTAGTGGTTGCTGGAGCAGGTTCGGGGAAGACTCGCGCCCTCACCTATCGGATTGCTAATTTAATTTTACGGCATCGGGTCAATCCAGAACAGATTCTGGCAGTAACGTTTACGAATAAGGCAGCACGGGAGATGAAGGAGCGCATTGAGCGCCTCTTTGCCGAGCAGTTAGCGACGAGTGCTACGGGACGAGATTGGGATGATTTGGGGGATGCAGAACAGATGCGGTTGCGATCGCGCATCTATCATGATTATATTAAACCCTTATGGGTGGGAACATTTCATGCCTCCTGCGCTCGCATGTTACGCTACGACATCGATAAATATCAGGATGAAAGGGGCAGACGGTGGGATAAACAGTTCTCCATCTTTGATGAATCCGATGTGCAAGGTCTGGTGAAGGAAATTGTCACCAAAGACTTAAACCTTGATGACAAAAAATTCAATCATAAATCCGTGCGTTACGCCATTAGTAATGCCAAAAACAAAGGTTTATCCCCCCAAGACTTTCAGCAGGAACAACCCAATTATCGAGGACGGGTCATTTCTGAAGTTTATGAAATGTACCAGAAACGACTAGCAGAAAATAATGGCCTCGATTTTGACGATTTAATTTTAGTCCCTGTGAAGTTAATGCGCCAAAATGAGCAGGTTTTAGCCTACTGGCATAACCGCTTCCGTCATATTTTAGTCGATGAATATCAGGATACCAACCGCACCCAATATGACTTGATTCGCCTGTTAGCAACAGGAGAAGTCAATAGCCGTGACTATAAAGACTGGGAAAATCGCTCCATTTTTGTCGTCGGCGATGCAGATCAATCCATTTATAGTTTCCGCATGGCAGATTTCAGGATTTTGATGGATTTTCAACAAGACTTCGGCGATGGTTTACCCGATCGCCAGAGCAAGACAATCGTTAAACTCGAAGAAAATTATCGATCGCGGGAAAATATCCTACAAGCCGCCAATGCACTGATTCAGAACAACCAAGAACGAATTGACAAGGTGTTACGCCCCACTCGTGATTCAGGCGTTCCCATTACTTGTTACCAAGCCGATAATGAAATCGAGGAAGCAGAATTTGTCATCCGTCAGATTCGTCAACTGACACAAAAGAATCCCGATGTGAATTGGGGCAGCTTTGCCATTTTATATCGCACCAACGCCCAGTCCCGTGCCTTTGAAGATGTCTTAGTACGTCAGAATATCAAATATCGGATGGTGGGGGGATTAAAATTTTACGATCGCAAGGAAATCAAGGATGCCATTTGCTACCTAAGACTCTTAATCAATCCCGCCGATACCGTCAGTTTGCTACGCATCATTAATGTGCCCCGTCGTGGGATTGGCAAATCTACCTTAGATCGGCTCTTAGGCGCATCCGCAGAACTGGGGATTCCCCTATGGGAAATTATCAGTGATGAAACCTCTGTGCGGACATTAGCCGGACGCTCAACCAAAGCAGTGATGAGCTTTTATAACCTGATTACCCGTTGGCAAGCGCGGGTGGAAACCGACAATGCTTCAACCATTGCCCAAGGTATTTTAACCGACTCCGAATATCTCAAAGATTTGAAATACCAAGGAACGGACGAATCTGAAAATCGCCTACAAAACCTGCAAGAGCTGTTGAGTGCCATTACCCAATATGAGGAAGAAACTGGAGATCCCCATTTATCCAGTTATCTCAATTATGCTCCCTTACAATCGGATTTAGATAAACTAGAAGAAGGGGAAAATGCGGTTACCCTGATGACGCTTCATGCAGCCAAGGGGCTAGAATTTCCGATTGTGTTTGTAGTGGGTTTAGAAGAGGGTTTATTCCCCAATTTTCGTAGCATGGATGATCCGGCTGCCCTAGAAGAAGAACGGCGCTTATGTTATGTCGGCATTACTCGCGCTCAGGAACAATTATTTTTAACCCATGCCCAGGAGCGTCGGTTATGGGGAAATCGAGAATCGGCTACTCCCTCTCAATTTTTAGGGGAATTACCCCGGGAATTGTTAAAGGGAGGTACGGCTTACCAAGCCCTAGTTACTGCTCCGAGTCCAGCTCCTAAAAAGTCACCGCCCAAAACGGTGAGTAAACCAGAGAAAAAATCAGCCGGTAAACCTACCAGTAAGGGCAAAAAGAGCCAGAAAAAAAATACGGATTGGCAAGTGGGCGATCGCGTACTGCATCGGAGCTTTGGAGTTGGGCAAATTACCCATGTTTTCGGCGCTAAGGAAGAACAGCAATCGGTTGCCGTTCAGTTTACTGGTTTAGGGCGAAAAATCCTCAATCCTAAAGTAGTCCCTTTGCAAAAATTATAAAGTTTAGTCTTTTTGCAGGAATTTTTGGAAAAGGAGTGCGATATGTCAGGCTCGAATCAGAAAACACTCAAAGTCGTGGGGATTACGTTTTCCAGTATTGGTTTTCTCCTGTTGATTGTCACTGGCGTTCTGGGGTTTAATACTCGCTCCTTCCTTGAAGTGGCTAAAAAAGCAGAAGGCTCAGTGGTGGAGTTAATCCGGAGAAGAAGCAGCAATAGCAGTAGTAGCACGAGCCGGTCTTACGTTTTTCATCCAGTGATACAATTTGAAACGGCTAATGGAGAAGCGGTCGAATTTGAATCGAATAGGGGTAGTAATCCCCCCGCGTTTCAGACTGGACAATCGGTAATTGTTCTCTATAATCCTGAAGAAGTCAATCAGGCAAAAATTGATTCGTTTTGGGATTTGTGGCTGATTGCGATGATTACAGGATTGAATGGTAGTGTGTTTTTCTTCATTGGAGTGGTGTTACTCTATTTTGCTATCCGTCAGGGAGGGGATACGACAAGCTGAATGGTGGCTGAGAGTGTAAAGCGGTGTAACTGCTGTAAGTTGGAGTTCAAAGGCGATCTAATTCGGCATAGTCGGGTAAGGTGGTATCGATGGGTTGACCGTTACGGAGTACGATGCGGTCATGTTGGGAACGGGCTAACAGTTCGGTAAAGCGTCGTCCTTTGAAGAGAATGAGGTTAGCGGGTAAACCGACGGCGATCGCTACTGGATTGGGTAATTTCATGATTTTACCGGGAATTGTGGTCACCGCTTGCGGCCAATTTCCATAGGGGATATCTAAATGGGCAATTCTCACGGTTTGATTAAAGACTTCTAGCAAGTCATGATCGCCAAAGGCAAAGAAGGGATCGCGACAATTGTCAGAAGCGAACATGACGGGAATTCCCATCTGTTGCATTTCTTGAATTAAGGTCACCCCGCGATAGGTGGGGGTTTTTCCCGGTTGTCGGTCTTGCAGGTAGAGATTACACAGGGGTAAGCTGACGATCGCAATGTTAGCCGCTTTGACTGCTTCTAGGGTTTCTTGAACCATTTCTGGCGGTTGTACGGCTAAACTACAACAATGACCGCAGGTAATTTGCCCTTGAAATTGATGATTTTGGGCTGTTTTGGCTACGTGATAGAGGGTACGCGCTTCTGGATTTAGATTTTCATCGGTATGAAAATCTAGGTCTAAGTTACGCTCTTTAGCCATAGGAAACACCTGACTCAGTTGGCGCTCCAGATTAGGGTTCATCAGGGGCATTCCCCCTAAAATTCCGCCCATTTCCGCTAGGCGATCGATCGACTGTCGTCCTTCTGGGGTCAGTAATTCTTCTAACGTGCTTAAACTCACCGCTTGCAAGTGAATTTTCCCTTGCCATTCTTGCTGGAGGGTTTGGAAGACTTCCCAAGTGACTTCTGTTTCTTCGCCTCTAAAGTCGAGATGGGTGCGGATGGCTGTGGTTCCGTGAGCATAACTACATTTTAGGGCGAAATTCATCCGCCGATAGAGATCGTCGGCTGTCCAATAGCGATCGCCATCTTCCATAGAAGCGGCGATCGCCCCAGAAAATGTACCATCAGGATTCTGGCTCCGATGCCAAATATGGCCCTTATCCAGATGGGTATGGATATCGACAAAGGTTGGCCAAACTTGGCCCCCCTTCATATCATAGACATCCTTTTCATTGCTCGGAGGGCGATCGCCACTGGCGCAAATTTCCGTAATCATGCCCTCCTCGATATGAATATCCACCCGCACCAATTTTTCTGAGTTCGGCGTAATTGTGGGAGGGCAATGTTTAGGAAGAAACAGACACAGAGGAACTTGGGCGTTACAGAGCCAGTAGCGATCCTGTTCTAGAATACTCTGAGGGGTCATGGGGGAGTAGGGCGCAAAGGATTGATTATACTACTTTACGCCTTTTCTTTTGTACGAGACATGCAGCCCTCACCCCCAACCCTCTCTCCCAGAGGAGAGGCGGCATAAAAAATGTTATAGAGTAAAGAACCATGGTGTGGAGTTGATTTGTCTATGTCTTTGAGTGAAAGTATCGATCGCTTTTTTCTATCGTCTAAAGTCGCCCTCGAAGGCGCTCTCAACCATTCAGAGATTCAAAATGACTTGCTCGAATTTGGCTATACCCCGGAGCGCATGGAGCGGGGAAAAGCCCTGTACGATTCAGCTTGGGAAGCGCTGATGAAGCAACCCATACCCGGAGAACGGGATATGAGCATTGTGGAAGAAGCTTTAGCAGTAGCTCAACCGAGCTACGATATGCATTTAAGGATCGCTCGTGTGGCGTTTCGCAAAGATGGGGTAACCCATGTAAAACTGGGGTTAATGGGCGATCGCAAACCGAGTTTATCCGGTTGGCTGATGCAAGCCAAACAGTTCTATACTCAGAGTTTAGATGATTTGAGCCTTGTGGATGTTTTAGCCGATTATGGCCTAAGTCAGGAGCGTTTAGAGGCCGGAAAAGTTAAGGTAGAAGCGGTTGATAAGGCCTATGCAAGCTATCAAGACGGCATAGAAGCAGCCATACGCCATCGAGATGATGCGATCGATGTGTTAGCTGATTGGATCGCGGACTTTCTGGCGATCGCCCAAATTGCGATCGAAGATCGTCCCGAATTGTTACCCGTTTTAGGAATCGAAAACGCTTAAAGAAAAAGGCGATCAATCGATTGATATTACTGTAGTGGGAGCATCTTGCTCCCTACGTTCAGACAAAAAATGTCTTCTGGATAGGGATGATGGTCTAAATACCGTCGCAGAGGAGGACGCACGATCGCCCGATGATAACGTTCCAGAGTTCATTTATACAATGTAAGAGTCATCTGCGCTGCTCCAATTTCCGACTCCAGTTTTGCACCGCTCGAATCACCCGATTGTGCGGTTGCGTTTGGCGTAAAATCAGAAAATCATTTAACCGAGTAGCCGTTACCCTGGGAAAAG
>NZ_JAQPOK010000140.1 GCF_030068445.1 Roseofilum halophilum BLCC-M91
GGCCCGAAAACAGGAAAACCTCAACCGCAATCGCCAGGGTCTTCGGAGAAACAAGAGGGTTCCGACTGCGATCGTCGATGACCCGATAGAGTTTGAGTTGATGAAACTGCGAAGAGACTTGAATGATGATAGGTAGAGAAAGGAGATTCTGGAGACGTTAGATATTGGCAAAATACGCAACAATCCCCACGATCGCCGCAATTCCCGACGGAACGACAACAACCAGGAAATTTAGGGTGTCGAGCGAGGTTTGAACTTTCACCCGAAATTCGACTAGGCCTTCCTGCCTGTCCTCGCAGTCAATCAAGCGCTGATCTAGGCGATGATAGTACGCTTCGATCCGTTCCCTCAGTTCGCTCTTGTGCTGGTTTTGTATTTCAATCACCTGCTTGTGCCAGCCCAGAGTCGTCTCTTTCAAGTCCTTAGCTCTTGATATCTCGCTTAAGGCTAGTTCCAGGGCGGAGATATTTTTTTGGTGACTTTCCAGTAGGTATCTCAAAGTCTCATCATCTAAATTTTTCTCCATGCAAAATCGTCTCAACCTCTGCGTCACTTCTTTTAGCTCTATTATTCCCCTGGTTAACTTCCGCACCCCATAGGGGTTTATCCCCACATCGACCATCCCATAGGATAAGGTCCCGGTTTTGAACTCGATCTGAGTGCTTGGATCTTCCATCTATTTACCGTCGAGACTCCCTTTCAGTATAGTCTTTGCATATACTTGTAGTTGAGACTCGTGGATTGCGTCCATGTCCGGAATAAAAAAATATGCAAGAGGGTTCACCCAAGCCTGGAAAGACCAGCAAAAAACCGTCGTCAAACAATGGGATAATTGGCTGGGAAGGATAGGTAATGCCCTGGGAAGGGCTTGGCAAGGGTTAAGTGGCGGGATATGGAACGGATTAAAATGGCTCGCTGGAGCTGTTGGATTTGGTGCCGGGACAGTAATAAGGTGGATAACCCAGTCAGTCCAGTATCTGTGGCGATTTAATTGGAACCTTCAGGACGAGGAGATCGACGCGCAAATCGAATCCGATCTACTTGCTCTCTCAGGGCAGCTAGGTGGGGGATTCGGAGCTTCTATTGGCTGGGTTGTCTGTGGCGGGGTAGGAGGAGCGGTCTTAGCAAAGATAGATCCTGCTATGGCTGCTGCAGTAGCAGCAGAGCTGGGAGAAGAGGCAAAAGAGGAATTAGTTCAAGTCTGGACACAGGTGGGGATGCTGGCATTTGACATTGCTGCAACAAACGCCTTCAAGCAGACTTTCAAATTCGCCCGCAGATTAATGAAGAAACAGGAATGGGCTAAAAAAGTATTTGGAGCGAAGTACACTGAACTTATTGAAAACTGGGGAAAGCCCGGAGGGGAGGTCATTTCATTAGCAAAATGGAAAAACGATCGAATAGAAGAAATCCCAAACGAGTACATTAGAACCTTTGTAGAAGAATTCTTTGAGGAGTTTGGAGACAGTTGCAATGAGGCAATTATGGTAATCGCCAATGGCATCGACAGCTACCAGGCGCTCCAATCTACCACCATCCAAGATCAGGTGCTGGGACAGGACATGATCGTGGAGGTGACTCCAAACAAGGCAGAGGGAGAAGAATACCGATTTTACGGGAAAGAGAACCTCGTTCGCCAACAGACCACGTCATTTCTTGCCCAGTACCAAATGATGTACGGGAAGGACATCGGGCAATATGTGGGGGAGCCGGCCCCACAGTACCAGATGAAGAAAATCCACACGGTTAGCGCGGTCATTCTCTGGCAATCAAAGGTTACCCCTCCTCTCAGGGTCAAAGGGGAAAAATTCAAAACCTCAACACTAACCATCCCCGATCTGAAGAAAACCGGCATAACCTGGAGAGGATTACAGAAAGCCGCCGGGAACTATCAGGGGTTTGTAGCGGGGCCATCCAGGTTTTGGGTGAAAATGTCGTGCGGCGCACAAACAACCCTATGGGCTGAATCAGAGGAAATTGCGGAAAAAATAGTCAAGGATTTGATGGGATTTTCCGCTTCCGAGATCGTTGCAGAAAGCGGTGGAACCCAAAAGAAAACCCATCGCCAAAATAAAAATAATCGCAATTACAAGGAAAGAATCCGAGTTTACCCATATAGCGTCACCTTCTTTCGTACAGGAGCCGACAAAACCGGAAGAGTCCGCCTCCTTGACTCCAGAGACGAAGCTGTAAGCCGTCGCTCTTTGAAGCTCCCCCTCTGGCAAAAACTCGATAACCCTCAATATGACAAAGAGATAAAGGAATTTTTAACCGCCGCATTTGCAGATATTCCGAGGGAGTTTTGACCAGACCATATGTTAGTTCCACAGCCAAGACCAAAAAGCCAGCCAGGAAATAGGGGATCTAATCAGAGAGGAGGGAGGAAAATCCCATCTCTTAGCGCTCCACCAGGGGAAGGCCCGATAGATGCCATCAAGGAGGCATTGGCCGGGCCGCCTCTCTTTCATGAGCAGATCCAGGATGCCGCAGGATTCTGGGGAGTCCCCCTCCCAAAAATCCCCAATCCCTTTACCCGCCCAAGAGAAAGAGAAGAAAAGGACATAGAGAGCTTAGGGGAGGCATACCCCGATCCAGACCCAGAATTGACGGAAGAAGAACCCATACCTATGGGGATAGGCGGGTACGAAAATACCCCATGGGGGAACACCGGTAAAACCATTGGAGCCGTGGCACAAGCCAAGCCCGCTCCGACGTTTCCCCCTGAATGGAACGTGCCACAACCAGAGGGGATCTATATTCCCCCATTTCCCTCCCCAGGAAGGGATACGTCCACGTTTGATGTTTTAGGAGGTAGACCAGGAGTTTATATAGGCGTTTCAGTGAAGGCGAACAGGGAAAATAGATACAGTAGCCCAGGCTTTCCTGACGATAGACGGATGTATTTTTACTTCTTGGCGAGAGAGAACGACTACTTAAGCGATGGGTGGCCACAGCAGAGCGGCCCAAAAGTCCGGTTTAAGGGAGTGCAACACTGGAAGGGATACATCCGGCTGGCCGAGCGCTTGCTATCAAAGAAACTGAGTCGATATTTCGATGGGCTGGCGCGTTCGAGTTCCAGTCCCATCAGAGCCACCTACCGCTTGTTAGAAGATGGTAGCTGGAGCGGGCCTCATACCTGGACTGGCTCAGCTACAAGAGGACAAAGCGGATACAATTTTTATTTCACAATAGAAGCGCAATTTGAACGCCCACCTGTGGCTTTTAGCCCATTCCCAAGACAGAGAGGAGAAAAAATGAGTAATTGTTGCCCGACCTTGATTCGCAATCAGAACCGGATGATCAAGGACTTGAAGCTCATCAAAACATGGGTGGGAGCCGACTATAAAGAAGTAGAAGTTCCTCGCCACCCATTTATGGATACAAGTGTTGGGTTTTTAGGGAAAATCCTGGGAAAAGGAACCAGAAAGATTTCCTCTCTCCCCGATCTAATCATGTATTTTATCCAGTCGGTGGACACCATGTTTGGGGATGAATTTCCCATGAAGGTTAAAGTCCCCACTCATATCGTAGAAGGAGCAAAAGCTTCTGGGATTGGCTCTCCAGAAGAGTTTGAGTTGATAACCCCTGGAGAGGCAATAAGAGCGATTTTCGAGGCGACCCTAAACCTTCAGGACGACGAAGGAAACGCTAAAGCTTTGATGACGAAATGCCTCCTGGAAGCGTACAAAGCCAGAGAGGAGGCTTATAAGGCTCGAAATATGCTCGATCAATTTGTGAAATGGACAGGCATTGAAACCGAAGAAGTGAAAAACTTCCTTCAGGCAGAATTCACCCTACCTGAGACAGATAACGATCCGAATAATGCCATCAGTTGGGAGGATTGGAAGAAAAAATACCCCAATCCTGATGAAGAGCTAAAAGCCTTCCTCGAACCCTCGAAAATGGCAATAAAGGGACACTACTTCGATCCAGAGAAGGGGCGTGACTTAATCGATGACTTATATCTTTTGCGGAACATCTACCAAATTGTCCGTGCTGCTCACACGATCTCTGTAGGGAAAAATCGGGAGGGAATGAGGGGGAAGCTTGCCGACTACCTGCTCGACTTCGGAGCAAAATACGCCTATCACGCAGCAACCGCCCCAGCAGAAAGGGAGAAGAGGGGCATAGGGGAGGACGAAGAGGACGATGGATACGACCCCAAAGGGCTAAAAGACTTCCGCAAATTCAGAAAAGTGGTAGAGGGCGGGCTAGTTTCGCCCACAGAAAAGGATACTTCCATCAAATCCCGCAAGGATCGTCCCTATGGCCGCCACCCGGAGGAGACGGCAAAAATTCGGGACATAACCGACGGTTCTCCTGGGGAGCTATGAGAGAAAGGCAACAACTTCATCGATCTCTTCATCCGATGGAGCTGTCTCCCAGCTCAGGAAATTTCGTAGATCTACATCGACCCTCCATGAAGAGAGCCTCGATCGACCAAGCATCCACTCGGATGCTTGGTGCGAAGTAGGGAATTTGATATACAGCCAAAACCATTCATCTATCGGATGTAAGTCGTAGGGGGCGGAGATAGATACATCATTCCGGCGGACACCGTCCGCCGTCTGTCCGAAAACTAAATGAGTGCCCCCTTCGTTGAAGTTGAAAGCATGTAGGTTTGTTCCCCCAAAAAATCCGCCATGTGACCATTCGGATTGTCCTGCATGTCCCCAATAGGGGGTAGGCGATCGGATTTCGGCTAGAATGCACTGCACTGGGACACCAGGATGTAGTAGGTGCATATCGGTACTGTTGTTGGGGTATCTCCAGGCAATGTGCTTCCCCGCAGCACCTTCGACCAGCGTTGGAGCCGTACCACCTGGCACGAGAGAAAAACCCGACGTACTTGTTAGCGCTCCTGGAGCTGCGCCGGACAAATCGAGCCGCATGTTCGCGGCTTGCAGGATCGTCGGTTCGTCCGGGACTATCACCGGCTCGATTTGCTGCATGCTCCTGGAGCCAAAAATTCTAAATTTATTCATCCGTGGCGGGGTACTCAGCCCATTAAGTAAATTGGCTTGTGGGTTGTTCCAAATCCTCAAGAATCGGCATTGAGTAAAGTTGATGGCGGTAGCCCTCAGTTCAGAAATAAAGCCACTCGCCAAGATCACCCAGGCTTGCTTGTCTTTCGATCCGATTAAATGCCCTCGCCACTGTTTAGGCGAAGTTTGAAATTGGGCATCAATCAATTCAATGTCGTAATTTTGTTTCAGGTCAATTTCTATTCCTGAGAATTCCCCGGTCATTTTCTCTGAGGGTGTCCAAGCCTGGTTCCAGTTATTATCAAATGTCACATTGAATGGAGCGTAATTAAGCTGGGGGATTCCATCACTATCTGGAGAAATATGTAAGTAAGAATCAGCTTCCTTTCGCTCTAAAGGCTCGGAGTCGAGTGCGGGGGAACTGCTACCAGTTTCCCCCCAATAGACGTATTCAATTCCCCATGGGAAGGCGCTAATAACGGGATTGTTGGCCTCCTCAGTCTCTTGGGTTATATCCCCGAATAGAGTGACCTCGTACAAATGCCAAATATCATAAGGTGTATTGTCTGTAACTTTGCATTCAATGCTTACCCAGCGTGCGGCGACTTTTGCGAAGTTAATATCACCTTCTAAAAAACCGACAGGATAAACTTCTCTCCATACTCCCATGTCGGTCGAGACTAGAATTCGTCCTTTCAACTTATGAGGAAAATCCCCTGTTTTCAACCTGATTCCATTGATTTGATATTCCTTGCCTAGGTGGATTTGAATCTTTTTATCGTGGGAGTTTCCCGCCGTCGCCGATTCCCACTTTGTCGAGTCGTCCCCATCTATTAAGTAAAGTAAATCCCCTTGCCCATATTCATAGTAAGACGCTCCGGGGGCCCATGGTGCGGATTCGCTCCCAGAAAGTTCCCATCCTGCCTTGGGCAGCATCCCGCTTTTAATCGTCTTGCCATCGGCCGTATTAGTTACGCTCGTGCTTGCGTCCACATTGATCTGCGGAGTAGTGAAGCTGTCCGTCCCAGTTTGACCCGTTCCGAAAATTGCAATGAATTGCCCAGGAATGGGAACGGGGAGACCGAATCCATTATCGACGAACTTGACCTTCAGACCGAAGCCTTGCTGAAGATCGAACCCGGCGGGGGTAGAGGTGTTGCCTAGTAAGTCGCGATCGTACGGAAAGCCCCTGTTCACAATAGGGAGGGAGTTCAGGATTACCTCTTTGGCTGAATCAAAAATATAAAGATCGATCCGCCAGTGTTCGCCTTTCCATTCAGCCTCCCAGATTTTTTCTGCGTAGTTGTCTGGAGACTCTGCCGGTAATTCGTCGGGACGCGCCCACCGAAGCAGCCCCTCCCCGTTCCCCCTTTGAACATTGGTTTTTAAATTCAAAATTTTAATTCTTGTATCCTGAGTCACTGGTGGGAGAAGAACCCAATAGCCATTAGGGGGGTAAGAGGAGAAATCAAATTGAGTTAGTATCTGAGTGATGGTCATGTGGGGGGGGATTAGCAAGGGTGATCCATCCAACCCCTTAAGGAGTCGGATGGATCACATTCTAACAAAAGGATAATCATTCTCACCTTTGTTGGAGTAGAATGGACAAAGATATTTTTGAAGGATTGAACCATGACCATCGCTTCCGATCTGGCAAAAGTCATTATTGATACAGCCTCGCAAAACCAAGCCAAGGCAGAGTTTGAAGGTGAAACGACCGTCTCTTATGACGTGAACTACGAGACAAACCTTTTCAATGCCACGATTGTTTTACCGATCGCTGGAACCGCTTGGAACGCGACTACAAGCAAACTAGAGACCGACATCGCGGACAGCCTGGAAGCGATTCCCGCTCCGTAGTCAAGAGATAAAGTTTTGATCAGGAGGTAAGAAATGCCTGGAATTGCTGCGGCAAAAGGGAAGGTTACAAGGGTGTCGGACTCTGCCCCCGAACGCCAAAGGGTTGTGGTTGCCTGGTTTATGCACAAAGATCCCGGCAAATCGGGGACTCGAAAGCCAATAGGAGGATCGGCCGAATTATATGTAGAAAAATTTTTTGCAGCCTATTTCAACGTCCCGACTGTTGAAGTATCGGAACAAACCGAGGCCAAGGGGATTTTGAAGCAAGTTGCCGCCTATACATCCACAGACCGAGCGGGGCTGCTTTTCACGGAAGATGGGACGGCAAAGCAGGTCGAAGGGTACGTGAGTGCCAAAGACCTGGTTATTAAGCGCACCCCAGCAGGAAAACGGATTATCATTCCGTCCCAAGAGACCCGGACAGTTACTGGAAAAAGCAACAAGAAGTATGTGGTAAGCAAGACCGCATCTTGTACGGTTCCGAGATTTTTTAACAGCTTCATGTGCCAGCAACTCATGGGTTGTCTCTTAAGGACAAACGAACCCTCACAAATGAAGATCGCTGGGAAGCGCTATCGCTGGAAGAAGTTTCCCACAGGGCGATTCACAGATCCAGAAGGCTCCATCTTGGCAGAGGCTGGGGCTTGGTGCCTAACAACGGAATTTGACGCAACGAGGGATTTGCCCTTTGTTGATGCCGACCGAATTCGAGAGCCTTACATTATGAATATGTAAATAAAATGAGATATTCATCCCTGGGGATTGTCACGTTTCCCATAAAAAAAATAGACAATCCCGCAGTCTGGAAGTTTGTCCCTGGAAACCCAGGGCTGGATCAATATTTCTCAATCAGGTTTGCTAGTCCCATCAGTCGCCCCCCGACTAGTGGGACTACTTCGGTTCTGTGGACGTGCAGAGGATGGTTTGTTGACGGGGACTGGATTTGGGGAAATGCACTAAGGATTATTCCCTCAGATGGGAATCGGCACTTGATTCAATATCCAGGCATCCCGTCGGATTTGGCCGCCGACGCAACCCTCCAAAAGCTGGAGTTTGATAAAGTCTGGGAGGGGAGATACAGGAGGTACATTGACGAGCCAAATTGGTATTTAATGGTCGAAATGTATAATCACTCTTAAGAGTTGTTGCCACGTTGACATCGTGGAGGTCACAGGTTCGAGTCCCGTTACGTCCATTGGGTTTTAGGCTTATGATATAGGGATATTTCATCAGAATTTTGGGTCTGAAACCCCGTCCTTCTAGGACGGCTTTGTGGTATAATAGCGTTGGTCAATGACCCACCCGCGACGCAGACGTAACAGAAAGCCTTTACGTGACGAAATCGGGTTTCAACCCGTGGCGCATAGAGCTGCGGTAGACCGGGAAAAGAGGATAGGGCACTAAAAAGTCTAAACTGTAAAAGTTT
>NZ_JAQPOK010000141.1 GCF_030068445.1 Roseofilum halophilum BLCC-M91
CGATGTTATGAGGTACAGTAATCGAAATGTTCCTTGAGAGTGTTGTCCCATGAAAAGCCTGAAAAATGGGGATTATAGCGTGAAAAATGGTTTTCCCATTACCAATTACCCATTACCCATTACCGCGCGAAGCGCTGTAACTGCATCATGTAACTGTCTTCCCGGTGGATTTTGCCAAGCCAACCAAGTATAGATGTTCGCTTTATCTACATGATGAGGATCTTTAAAGGTTGCCCCTTTTTGCTTGGCTTGTTGCGTTACTTCTTGTGCATATTCCCAAAGGGACTGGCTTTTATCTGGAACTAGATATTTTAGGAACGTCTCTAACATTCCTTGGGTTTGGTTATCTGGCATAATCCAAACTCCGAATCGAATACCCATAGGAGTTACATGAATTAGTCCAGATGGGGGTAATTGTTCAGGAATATTGGCAATACTGGGTAAGGAAAAATTTCTAATGCTCTGCCAACGTTCTTCTAAATCCAGATCTGCGTCTATGATTAATCCTAGGGCAGTTAATCCAGATTCTTTTAGCTGAGTTGAAATAAAATCTTGGTTAATGTTTTGATAGCCATCATGGGCTGTAATGTGTACAACGGGTTGATGTTTAATGGGTTCCCAAATTACTCCATTGGCTTCCATCAACCAGGGGATAACTCTTTTATCTTCTTGTCCTTCAACAATTAGTTTTTTGGAATGACGTGCCATGGTTAACGCACCTCAATGTCTTGAGTTGCAGCGATCGCCATTTCTTTTTCGGTAAAGACGATACTTTGAGGTTTATCCCGTTCGATGCGGTGAATTCTGATGCCCTCTTCTGGGGTATCTACTTCACTAGCAATGGTGGCTAAACTGCGCCAGCAGTCACTGCTATGGGTGGTGGCAAACACTTGTACATTTAAGCGTTTAGCGGTTTCCCAGACTAATTTCCACATATCCGCCATGGCTGTGTAATGCAAACCGGTGTCGATTTCATCAATGAATAAAAATCCATCTCTGGTATTGACAATGGCTAAGGCGAGTCCTAACATGCGCCAGATGCCATCGCCTAGACTGCCAATGGGAACCGGGCGATCGCGATCGGAAAGACGCACGAGGAAACCCTCCCGCGATTGCGAAAACCGAGTGAACTGAGATGATACAGCAATCCGCTTAAATTTAGGCTCAATAGTTTGAAGGGCTTGGTGTACGGGTTGCTCTTCTGATGTTAAAACAATATTATTAAACAACTCAATCATTTTTTCTGAAGTGAGTGAAGACGATTCAATGAAATTTGTTCGACCTTCTGTTTTTTTGTGGGATTTACTATACCTGGTAAATTTCACGATTAAATTATCAGGAATTGTTTCATCAACAGATAAGGGAAAACGAAAGTTATCAAAATATTTTTCTTTTTCCCAGTCTTTTCTAATTTCTCCTGTTCTCCAGGTTATCACCAGACTCAACTCATCGAAAATATCGGCATCAGGGTTGATGTACTCAAACGTTCGATCCCTGAATTTTGTTGAATATTTAAATCGATCGGGATCTAAAATTATTGTGGCAATGACCGTTTCACAAATATCATTATTGAGTCCTGATATTTTAAATTCAATATTTGGATCGATAAGATGACTATAAAATAAGTGACGAATGTCAAAATCAAGGGACTGATTGGGTTGTTCAAAAAAATATTCACCTCGTCTTATCATCGAATCTCGTATCGGCTCAAGATTATTTTTTGAACACAAGAGTTGGATGGCTTCTAAGATAGAGGTTTTGCCACAATTATTAGCTCCGACGAGCAGATTTAAGCGACCTAGATCTGGCAACTCTAAGGACTGCAAGCCGCGAAAATTCTCAATTTTGACGCTTCTGAGCATAGATGGAACTCGCTGGAAGAACGAAGAGAAAACGAATTCAAGTTTAACATGGGAATAGGTCAGAGTTTGGTATAATTTGACGAGTTATTGCTCGACCCAAACCCATGAGTACCCAACCGAAAATAATTGTTCTTGACGACGATCCCACCGGATCGCAAACGGTGCATAGTTGTTTGTTGCTGATGCAGTGGGATGTGGAAACCCTGCGGTTTGGCTTAACGGATGATTCGCCGATTGTGTTTATTTTGACGAATACTAGGGCACTGACTCCGGAGGAAGCTAAGGCGGTGACGGTGGAGGTGTGCCAAAATCTGAAACAGGCGATCGCCGCAGAAAACATCGAAAATTTCCTAGTCGTCAGTCGCTCAGACTCCACCCTCCGGGGCCATTATCCCATTGAAACCGATGCGATCGCCTCCGAACTCGGCCCCTTTGATGCCCATTTCCTCATTCCCGCCTTCTTTGAAGGGGGACGGATCACCCGCGATAGCATCCATTATCTGATCGTTGACGGCACGCCTACCCCCGTCCATGAAACCGAATTCGCCAAAGATTCCGTATTTGGCTACTCCCACTCCTATCTTCCCGATTATGTGGCTCAAAAAACCCAAGGTCAAATTGTCCGCGATCGCGTCCAACGGTTCCTACTCGAAGAAATTCGCGAAGGCAGCTTTGACCGCCTGATGTCCCTGAGCGATAATCAATGTGGAGTCGTAGACGCAGAACACCAAGTTGACCTAGACTGGTTTGCCGGTGACCTATTGCGAGCCAGTGCCCATGGTAAACGCTTCCTGCTCCGTAGCGCTGCCAGCATTCTCACCTCCCTAGCCCAACTGCCTCAGCAACCCGTAATGGCTGAACACATGAATCAATATGTGCGCGAAGGCAAACCCGGCGTAATTTTGGTCGGTTCCCATGTGAAAAAAACCACCGAACAACTCGCCCAACTGCTGGAAGAGCCAGAAATTAGCGGCATAGAAGTGGATGTCAGCCAGCTACTCAAAAATGACCCGAAGACCCAAGAAAACCTGATACAGAGCATTTTACGCCAAGTTCAGGACATCCACAGCCAAGACCGAACCCCCGTTATCTACACCTCCCGCCAAGAACTCACCTTTCCCACCATTCAAGCGCGACTCGACTTTGGTAAACAGGTGTCCCACGTGCTAATGAGTGTGGTAGAGAACCTCCCCGCAGATATGGGCTATTTAATTAGCAAAGGCGGAATTACCTCCAACGATGTCCTCAGTCGCGGGTTAAAGTTGCGATCGGCTCGTCTGCTTGGGCAAATTCTCCCCGGATGCTCCCTCGTGCGTACCCCCATCGATCATCCCCGGTTCCCCAACTTACCCGTGGTTCTCTTTCCCGGAAATGTGGGCGATCGCCACGGGTTAGCCACCGTCTATCAACGATTAAACCAGCCATCTGCTCACTGAACGTCCTTAAGGGGATCTTAGCCGTACCATTTTATGAAATTATGGTTAAAAGAGTTTTGCCGATCCCCAACCCCAAGCCATCAGTGCTGAGTTCGGGAGCGGCAGGACTCCGTTGGAGGAAAACACACTTGGTCAACGCTAAAAACTCAACTATGAAATACCGCGCTTTTATTGCTGTCATCCTAGCCTTGTGTTTGAGTCTAATTACAGCCTGTAGTGAAGGCCCAGCCGTAGGTAGCGACTACACCTACGATGATATTAAAAACACAGGTTTAGCAAACAACTGTCCTCAATTGGAAGAAACCGCTAGAGGTTCCATTCCCCTAGATACGAGCAAAAGCTACGTCTTGACTGATTTATGCTTGCAGCCTAATGATTATTTTGTCAAAGAAGAAGCCACCAGCAAGCGTAAGCAAGCAGAATTTGTACCGGGTAAAGTGCTAACCCGTAAAACGTCCAGCCTTACGCAAGTCTATGGAGACCTGACCTTTGGCCCAGAAAACACTCTGACTTTCTCAGAAAAAGGCGGAATTGATTTCCAAATTATTACCGTACTCCTACCCGGAGGCGAAGAAGTACCGTTCTTCTTCACCATCAAAAATCTAGTCGCTCAAACTGAACCGGGTGCAGATAGTGTCAATACTTCAACTGATTTTGAAGGGAAATTCCGCGTTCCCTCCTATCGGGGAGCTACGTTCCTCGATCCCAAAGGCAGAGGGGTAGCCACAGGTTATGATAATGCCGTTGCCTTACCTTCTAGTGCAGATGCTGAAGATTTCACCTTGGCCAATGTGAAACGGGTTCAAGTCGGTGAAGGAGAAATTTCTTTACAAGTCACGAAAGTTGACCCCAGCACAGGAGAATTTGGTGGAATTTTTGTGAGTGTCCAACCCTCTGATACTGACTTAGGCGCGAAAGAGGCTGTAGAGGTGAAAATCAAAGGACTCTTCTATGGTCGTGTAGAAGAAGACTTGAGCTAGTTTAATTCAATTACTAAAGCCTGTTGTAGGGGTGAACCCTGGTTCACCCCTATATTTTTTGTATAAAAACCCTAAATTGATATTAAACTTTACATTTTGATTCACTCTTGTGTTTTATACTTAAGATTTAGTAATTCTATGCCCAAGTTAAAATTACTACTCTATATTTATACGATCATCTTGGGGAAAGATCATGATCAATTTCTACAATCTATCGGTTGTTTTTGCGGAATTATTCATTGTTTTAGTCATATTTATTGTCCTGCAATGGCTGCTGAACTGGGTATTCAAAAAAAGTCACCATTTATCATGGCTTAAAGACAAAAAAAGCCAAATTAACAATATTCGCAAAATCTCCAAAAAAATTCTAGCATTTGTTTGGTTAATACTCAGTCTTGCCATTATTCTATTTAATGTTTTTCTGATCTATCGAGGAGAACAAAATCTACCTCAGTACACCCTGGAATTATTTCAAAATATTCCTAAGCAGCTATGGCAAACGATCCTCTATGGAATCTTCATAACTGGCGGTCTCATTATCATCACGTTAACCATCAGCCGTTACCTCGATCCCTTGCTGAAAAACGCTGGCAAACAAGTAAAAGATTTTGCGGTTTTTGCTAAATTAACCTCGGTTTACGATCAAACTGATACTTTTTTAGAGAAAGCTAAATTTCACTTCACCAATATTCTTTGGCTGGTTACACTCTATCTGAGTGGATACTTTTTTAAATTGCCTCCAACAGGATTAAATTACCTACAGATCCTATTAATTGGTTATTTAATCATTGCCTTTAGTATCCTCATATTGCAAGCCGCAACAGCAATCATTGATAGCCTAGATAACTTAGTTGAATCCCACTTTAAACCAGGAACTTTAGTTTATCGATACTACAGTAACCTAAAGCATCTCGTTCCCTTTGCCAAGCGGTGCTTAGAAGCCGTTATTTATGTCAACATGGTGACTCAAGTAATTGGATTAATTCAGACCATTACTGGGTTTGCTAATATTGGCGAAAAACTGGTCAACTTAATTGTCATTATTCTCCTGAGTCGAGTCTTTATTGAACTTGCCCAACTTCTTCTCGAAGAGGTCATGCTCACGGATCAAGACTTATCCGAGACCCAAAAACAACGCCGAATGACTATCACTCCCCTGCTGCAAAGTTTATCGAAATACCTGATCTACTTTGGCGCTGGCGTTTGGATTTTAGATGTGTTTGAAATCGACCCCACTCCCATTTTAGCCGCAGCCGGGTTATTGGGTTTAGCCGTCGGGTTAGGAGCGCAAAATTTGATTAATGATATGGTGAGTGGGTTCTTCATCTTGTTTGAAAACTATTATTTAGTGGGAGACTTTATCGAAACAGGAGATGCTTCCGGAGTCGTAGAAGCCATTGAACTCAGAACCACCCGCATCCGCCATCCCAATGGTCAAGTTTATATTATCCGCAATGGAAATATTGAAGAGGTTGTGAACTATTCCAGGGATTACATTTATGCCGTAGTCGATATCCCCATTTCCTATGAAGCCAATGTCAAGAAAATCTATGGAATTTTGCAACAAGTCAGTGAGGATTTACAAGCGAATCACCCCGAAGTTTTAGAACCGATTGATTTCAATGGGATTGAGGAATTCACCCCCTCCCACATGACAATTCGTACTATGACTAAGCTCAGACCTACGAGTAACCCTAGGGGTATCCATGACGAAATTCAGGGAGTTGTGCGGGACATGATTAAAGCGGCTTTTGACCAAGCTGGAATTCCCCCACTTTTACCCCAACGAATTATTCGGTTTAAGTCCCCAGAAGATAGTAAAATAAATCTTCTCAAACCTGACGATCAGTCTGTGATTTGAATTATTTATTCTAAAGAATCGTAGCCTATACAGCGCTTTGCGCTTTTGATATCAGTAGAGGGAGTGGGTTATTTTTGTTTCAGGATCACCAGAGCCATATCATCAAATACGGTATGTTCGCCAATGTGATCCTGAACATCTGAAATAATGGCTTGGCGAATTTCTTCGGCCGATCGCCGGTGATTGGCTCGCACCACTTCACAGAGTCTTTCTATACCATATCGACTTTTATCCGCACTTTGCGCTTCTGGAATGCCATCGGTATAGAGAACGACTACATCCCCAGAATTGAGGGGAATCTGACATTGGGAAATAAACTGACTAATGTTGTCTTCTAAACCCAGGGGAAGCCCTAGATCGATGGTGTCAATTCGTTCAACTGTTCCCTCCCTGCGAACAACGATCGCTTCTTCATGTTGTCCGCTCAGTTGAATCACTCCATTGGTATAATCGAGCAGGGCAAGGGTCATGCTTTTATCGGAATTGATGCGCTCAACATTGCGATAAAGGGTACGATTGAGAATCGAGAGGAATTCAACGGGATCGGTTTGTTGGCTCTCTTGCAGGGTACGGACAGCCGTTTGAGCCATAATCATGATGATACTGCTTTCGAGACCATGGCCGGTAACATCGCCGATACCAATTTTCAGGCGATCGCCCTCAACCAAAACATCATAGTAGTCTCCACCCACCTCTTCAGCCGGTTGCATATAGCCAGCAATGTCCAAAGCGGCGATCGCCTTTAACTCATCAGCAGAAGGCAACACCATCTCTTGCATCCGGCGAATAATATCCAACTCCGCACTTAAATACAAGTTTTCCGCCTTCAACCGCTTCAAATTAAGCTGAGTCTGCAACCGCGCCAGTAACTCATCCTTAGCAATCGGTTTACTTAAATAATCATTCGCCCCCATATTTAAACCCGTAACAATATCTTGAATTTGCGTTTTTGCCGTCAGCAATAAAATCGGTAATTCCGTCGCATTAAACCTTTTCCGCAATCGCTGCGTGACCTCATATCCCGTCATTTTCGGCATCATCACATCCAGCAAAATCACATCCGGTTTTAACCCATTACTAATTAAATCTAAAGCTTCTTGACCCGTACTCGCTTGCCAGATCCCATAATTTTTCAACGATAAATGATTGACCAACACTTGGCGATTAACCGGCTCATCATCCACAATCAGAATTTTTAACTGATCCTCTATTTCTACCTGCTCCATCGATTCAGAAACCATCAACCCTTCCTCGTCTGACATCGCAGACAGGGCATCAAAATTTTGGATCGACAGACTTAAAGAAGACTTCTCGACTGTCCCCGAAGCAATGAGTAAGGTAAATGTAAACCTCGATCCTTGATGAATCTGAGAAGTGACATTAATCGTTCCCTGATGGAGTTCGATCAGTTGTTTGGTAATTGCTAACCCTAATCCCGTTCCGCCATATTCCCGTTCCGTGGAACCATCTGCTTGCTCAAAAGAGGCAAAAATTTGATCGAACTTATCTTCCGGAATTCCAATTCCCGTATCCGACACTGAAATCGATAGATGAGAATGATGATTACCAGAGTAAATCAATTCTGCACTCACTTCTACGGTTCCTGATGGCGTAAATTTAATCGCATTACCCACTAAATTATATAAAATTTGTTGCAGACGGTTTTCATCCGCTTCTGCGGGGGGGAAATTTTCGGGAATACTATTAATCAGTTGTAAATCTTTTTGACCGACTAATGGCTTAGATAAAGTTAATACGATTTCGACAATTGAATGTAAATCAACCGCTTTCAGTTGCAAGCTAATGGTCTGATGTTGTAACTTAGAAAAATCTAAAATATCATTGACCAAATTAGACAACCGACGAGCGCTGGCAATAATCGTAAATAAGTTAGAACGAGTCGCTGGCTGTAGTTCACCCGTAACTCCGTCAATCAAAGATTCAGCAATGCCGATAATCCCATTTAAGGGGGTTCTCAGTTCATGGGAAGTATTGGCTAAAAATGTGTTTTTGATTTCATCGAGTTGTTTTAGTTCTTCATTTTTTCGCGCTAAATCTTCTTTTTGGCTCTCTAGGGTTTCAAAGGAAGATTTGAGCTGATTTGCCATAGAATTAAATGAACGGGCCAAATCTCCTAATTCATCTGTCCGATTGATATCCACACTGTTTTGCCATTCTCCACTGGAGATTTTTTTGGCCGCTTCATTGAGATTAAAAATGGCTTGGACAATCCATCGCGAGGTAATGATTCCCACGACAGTCGCTACCCCCAACGCAGCTAAACAGAGAAAAATTGTGGTGCGATTGTTTTCATGAATTTTAGCCATGAAATCGGATTCGGGGACGATTACGACAATGAGCCAATCTAATCCATATTCATCGGCATAGGGAGTTACTTGGACGAGTTGCCATTTCCCCTCTTGTTTAAAGCGTAATTGTTGAGATTCATAAATATCTTTTAAGTCTTCAAAATTGGACTTTAAAAATAGAGCTGTATTTTGAATTAACGGATCGGAAATCTGTTCAGCTTGAATTCGCTTTTGTTCTTGATTTTCTTCAATAAAGGGTAAATCTCCCGTGGAGGATGCCACTAATAAACCGTTGCGCTCGATAATAAAGGTTTCCCCGGTTTTGCCGACTTCTAGGTTTTCTAGGAAATCGGCGATCGCCAGCAAAGATAAATCTACCGCAAAGACCGCTTCTAGGTCACCGTCCTGATTATAATAGGGCCGCACCGCAGGTAAGGCTACATTGGGATAGGGTGCTACCCAGACATAGATATCTCCCCAAACGGGTTTCCCTGCTTTTTTCGCCGCTAAATACCAAGGTCGAGTTAATACATCATAATCAGGAAATTCAGATAATAGCTCCGTGCGATCGCCGCGTTTATTGGTGGCATAAGTTTCAAAGCTTCGATCCGGATTCTCGGCTGTCGAATAGGCAACATTGGGAATGCCATCAACCACTTGTTCTGCACCACTAAATAATGCTGATGGCGTGCCTAAATAGATATAAGATGCTTCTGTAAAAAGTTGAATTTGCTGCCAAAAATGATGCTCTAATTCGGTAATATCTTCTAAATCGAGTTTCCCTAATTCTAAATCATGGGTATTAATTTCGTTGATTAAATGGGGTGTGTCTAGATAAGTATTCAAATGTTCTTGAATTCGATGAGTAATTTCTTTCCGTAACTGGGTCGCTAATTCTTCAACTGCCTGTTGGCCATTGCGATAAGACCAATATCCGATCAATCCAACCACAGCAAAAATTTGGACTAAGAAGGGTACAATTAACACCATCCGTAACGGCAATTTACCAGATGCTTTATTCATCCATCGGTTTAGCACTATCATCGAATTGGGAAAAATCTCCTCTCTAGAAGGTTTAGGCTCTCACCTATCTTATCAAGAGGTAATTAAAAAATCTGTAGGGGTGAACGGCCGTTCACCCCTACATCTAGATCTGGTATGGTCAGCGTCTAATCTTTAGCTTCAGACTCGATTAAAGCTCTTTCTTGCTCTTACGCAGACCGGCCATCCCCAATGCAGCTAATCCCAAAACGGCCACAGTGCTGGAGGGTTCAGGAACGGAAACGCGATCGCCGGTAACTCCACGAACAGCAATCACCACATCATTGAAATCTCGGTCTGAACTTCCTCCTTCGTTATAGTGGACTCCGAAGAGGTCTTCAAATCCTAGGATGACCCAATTTTCTTTGGCAACTTTATCGAAATACTCATAAGCAACCACATGCTGTAGTCCATCAGCATTTGCGGAAATATCAGCACCGTAAATCTTACCATTACTGTTGTTTGCGCCATTGGCTTTAATCCTGAAATCTAGGGAAGTATCGCCCGCAAAAGTTCCTAAGCTGGCTCCATCACCTAGCTTCATGGGCCCATTTGCTTCTTTGAGAATACTCTCTGGAGAAGCAATATCAGCAAAAATCATTTCTGCTGTGCCACCATTGGCTGAGTAAAACAGTTGATTGCGATATCCTGCACCTTCATTGATAAAGAAGACATCAACTGGATCTACACCTCCTGTCCAGCGTAGAGTTTCTGGGTCAAGTTCCAACATCTTAGCAGAGGAATCTTCCATCCATAAGCGTTCCTGATTGACTCTTTCGTTAAACAGGTTAAACAAATCTGAGCGCTCAGTCTTCAGATTGAAACCATAGGCAGAGGTGGCAGAGAGTAAACCGGTGGCAGTGGCAGCAGCGAGGGCTAGGGTGGTGTTGAGTTTCATGGTATAAGCTCCGTTTCTGTGTGAATTAAATTAGTTTTGTTTGTAGGGAAGAACTTGAATAATAATGCAAGTTTTGTGTTTCTTCCGAGCAACCTTAAGCAATTGGGCTATTACAATACCAGTTTAGGATGGAATCTAAGGGCTTGTCTTCGGGAGCTTAACTGAAGTTTGAGCTTCTCCATTATGAAGATTCAGTTAAGCTATCCGCATTATTGCCTACTCAAAGATAGGGACTTAAAAGTATAAATTATGCTATTTATTAAATGGAATAGATTACGTTTATTGGCAGTTTCAACGCTCTTAAGTGCTGTGATGTGGGGCGATTTAGCCCACAAGAGTGGGGCGAGTTCCCCTGTGCGATTGTTTCAGCAGTGGTGTGAAAGGGGAGATCTCTCCGCAGCTCAACAGCATACGGTGTCTGTGTTGTTGCAGATGGCGGAAACTTCGGACTGTGGGGAAGCGCAAGAAGCTTTATCGGGGATGGTGAATCTGGATTTGGGTAACCGAGAGATAGAAGATATTACTCCGTTGTCGAGTTTGACGCATTTGAAGGGGCTGAATTTGAGTTTTAACCAGATTCGAGATATTACGCCCTTGGGGAATTTGACCCAGCTTAGTTTTTTGTTATTGTCGGGGAATAAAATTGAGGATATTACGGCTTTAGGTGAGTTAACGAATCTGAGTTATGTGATTGTCGATCGCAACCAAATCCGGACTCTACCCCCATCTTTCCCCAATTTACGGCAATTAACGGCGTTAGATCTGCAAAATAACCCGCTAGTGGAGAAAAACTGCCCCGTTACTCCTGCAACCGTCTGTTTATTTAGCGATGATGCCTTGGATGTGTTTGCTCAAGGGGAACAAGCCTATCAACAGGGGAACTTTGAGGAAGCGTTAACCCGGTTTGCCCAGGCTAGGGAAGTGTATCAGGAGAGTGGCGATCGCCGCAAGCAAGCCGATAGTCTCAATCGCATGGGGGATATCTACAGCCAACTGAGCGAATATGCTAAGTCGATTACCATTCGTCTGCAAGCCTTAGCTATTCGTCGCTCATTGCAAGACTTACCCGGCATTGGAGCCTCTCTGACCAGTTTAGCGGATAGTTATGAAAAATTGGGACAATATGCCCAAGCGCGATCGATTTTGCAAGCAGCGCTGGAGAATATGCAAGGGCAGGAACAGGGGGGTATTCCCTTGGAAGGGGGACTCTATGAACTGCCCAAGGATCAAGGCGAGTTGTATAATTCTTTGGCACGGGTGCAGAATAAGATGGGAGAGCATGAGGAAGCGCTCAAATCTGCACAAACGGCGCTCAAGTATTACAACTTGCTCCCGGATGGCTATGATGGGAAAGACTTTGGAGTGCGCAATACCTTCGATCGAATTGGCATCACCTATGGCTATTTGGAGCAGTTCCAACAAGCCGAATCTTTTCTTAATCAAGCCCTTGAGCTAGGGCAACGAATGGGCGATCGCGCCGGTATAGCCAGTAGTTTAACCCATTTGGGCGAAGTAGCCAGCAGCCAAGGAGAAACCCAAACCGCTTTGGACTATTATCAGCAAGCATTGGAGATACGGAAAGAAATTGGCGATCGCGCCGGATCGGGTATAATCCTCAATCAAATTGGCGCACTCTATCTCAGTCAACAGGATTATCGCCGCGCCATTGCTCCCCTACAAGAAGCCATTACCCTCTGGGAATCTCTGCGCCCTGGTTTACGCGATAGCGATAAAGTTTCCCTATTTGAAACTCAAATTACCACCTACGAACAATTGCAACAGGCACTGATTGCCGAAGAGCAAACCGAAGCCGCCCTAGAAATCGCCGAACGAGCCAGAGCCAGGGCATTTGTAGAACTTCTCGCCGCTCGACTCAGTGGCGAACCCGCAGAAACCTTTGAGACTCCCAATCCGCCCACATTAGCGGAAATCCGCCGCATTGCCCAGGAACAACAAGCCACCCTGGTGCAATATTCCATCGTCGGAGAGACGCTCTATATTTGGGTAATTCAGCCCAATGGACTAATCGAGTTGCGATCGCAAAACCTAGAAGACTTAGGCATTACCCTAGAAGATGCCGCCGAACGTACCCGCGTCGCCGCCGTCACCGGCAGAAGTCGCGGCATTCAACGGGGAGTCAATCAGTGGGTACAAGCCACCCGCTCCGGAGTCCAAAACAACGAACTAGAACCCCCTGCCAACACCCAGAAACGGCGCGTCAACCGTCGCCTCAAGAAAAGCTACGAACTCCTGATTGAACCCATCGTCGATTTACTGCCCAGCGATCCCCAGGAACAAGTGATTTTTATACCCCAAGGGAGTCTATTTCTCGTCCCCTTTCCCGCCTTGCAAGATCAACAAGGCGTATACCTCATCGAGAAACATACCCTACTCACCGCTCCCTCCATTCAAGTCTTAGGACTTGCTCGCCAACGCGCTCAACAATTATCCTCCGATCTCCAGGGTGCATTAGTCGTCGGCAACCCCAAAATGCCCAGCCTAGCCGAGTCTCCCGAAGCCAAACCCGAACCCCTTGACCCCCTCCCCGGAGCCGAAGCCGAAGCCCTTGTCATCGCCGAGTTACTGGGCACTGAAGCCCTGATTGGAGCCGAAGCAAGCGAGGAAAACATCGCCCAACAGATGGAAAACGCCTCTTTAATTCATTTAGCCACCCATGGCTTATTGGACGAACTCGAAGTCCTCGGATTTCGCACCCCCGGAGCCTTAGCCCTGACTCCCACCGGCAATACCCGCGCTACCGATGGCTGGCTCACTTCCGAGGAAATTCTCGATCTGAATTTAACCGCTCAATTGGTGGTTCTCAGTGCTTGCAACACGGGACGAGGGGATATTACTGGAGATGGCATTATTGGCTTATCCCGCTCCCTGATTGCGGCGGGAACCCCTAGCGTGTTAGTTTCCCTCTGGGCAGTTCCCGATGCTCCCACGTCAGAGTTAATGCAAGCCTTTTACCGGGAATTGCCCACAACCAATAATCGCGCCGCCGCCTTGCGCCAAGCCATGTTAACCACCCTGGAAACCTTTCCCAATCCTCAAGCTTGGGCAGCTTTTACGTTAGTGGGAGAAGGGAGGAAATAGAGCGCTGCTCGCGGTAATAGGTAATGGGTAATTATCAGTAGGGGCGGGTTATACCCAAATCTTGTAGACTGACAACTATTGCAAGTAAACCCGCCCTCTCCCACCAGATTTGATTTTGATAAGAGTCAAAATAGGGGGCTTAAGCCCCCTGGTACAACCTTTATGAAGCGCATTATCCTCAGTAAAGGACATTAACGGCGATAATGGGCTTGGGGGCCAGCCCAAGCCTCGGCGACAGAACGGCCGAAGGTCTGAGGCCGATCGCCGGTTGCTAGTAGCGTTTTACCCTCTGCATTCACTGCCCACATCGGCCAATTCTCATCTCCGAGAATACCGGCTTTAAATAGTACATGGTTGGCATTATTCTCCGACCAACCCAGAAGTACCGCATGGCTATAATCCACCTGAGCCGGGGCGATGGTGGTTGTTTTATTCAAATTACGGTTCCAAATTACGGCATAATCCGATACCGTAGAAGAACTAAACAAGCCTTCAAACTGCCGTGCCAGGAGGCGATCGCCCAACTCTGACCAAGACACCGGCACTAACAGGGTAATCACCCCTGGTAATTGCGCTTCTGGGTTCCCATCAAAGGGATTATTGGCCAACGGAGAACCAGCCGTCACCACCTCTAGATTACCGGTTTGTAAATTCTCCAAAAACATCACACTCGTGACTCGACTCGAATGCAGTTGCGCTCGGATTTTAAACTGAATCCGACTATAGGCCGCATACTGACCATCGGGAGACACCAAGGAAGGAGTCCGATAATAGCGCAGTCCTGAACCATCCGTCGCAGAAACTTCTGCATGGGTATTTATGACCCAATTCCAGGGAATCGGATAGGGACTATCGAGGGGATCGCTATATTCTGAAGTTGGGTTCATGGGGGTTGCAGCAGCTTCAGGGGTAGGATTACCAGAGGCCGAATCTTTCATGGCCCCAGCCATTGCAGATTTAGGCAGCAGCACCAGTAACAGTACAAACAGCAGCACCGAGGGATTAGTTAAGAGCGATTTTAGGCTCTGTAGGAATTTAGGCATCGAACTTCAATCTCGCGTATGGGGGATGGGTGAGAAGCAAAGCCCCAGTGAGGAGTATAAGTCCTTCCTGTCTTTACTAGAATACAGGGGATTGGGCTTTAAAAGGAAGGGGGCTTCAAGAGATTTAAAATTTCTTTGTGTTTGGGTGGCGATCGCACTGTTCAGGTTACGATTTTGCGTTACGATTCTTTTGGTCTCTCGATCCGGGGCTGACCCATTCGGTTAATTGTGGATAACCTAATCTGTGACTGAAGTATCTGATTCCCCAACTCCCCCAACTCCCCCAACTCCCCCATCCCAGGGAAATCTGGTTACGTTTCTCTTGGTAACGATATTTCGCCTGTTATTGCTAGGGGTGAGCAGCTCTATGGCGTTTATCTTGGGTATAGCGATCGCCTTCTTTTACCCCGATCCCAATCCCCAAATGCCTTGGATTGAACGAGTTTTGCAGCAACCGTTTAATCCCCTCAGTGCCCAATGGTGGCAGTTTCGCCCTTCAGCCACCGCACCTCCCGTCAGTTTACAACAGCGCCAACAGGCCCGAGAAGAGTTCAATCAACTTCGATTAGACTTCAATACCTGGGAAAATCGCCTCACCCAGTTAGAAGTCCAACTCAATCAACCCTTTCCCCAAAGACCGATTAAGACTCGTCTGAACTTACTAGAGCAACAGTTATCCGGTCACGCTTCTCCCAAGGTCTTCATGGTAACCCTACCGAGTGACTTACTCTTTGAAGGCGATCGCACAACGCTCAATCCCAAACAATCGGAGTTACTCGATAGCCTCATCGCTGACTTACGCAAATTTCCCGACACTACCATTCAAATTAACGCCTATACCGATAATTTAGGCGATACTCAAGAAAACCTAGACCTTTCCTTACAACAAGCAGAATCAGTTTATGAATATCTTTATGCTGGGTTAGGAGATAATTACCATTTCCTCCGAGTCGGTTATGGAGAAACTCACTTCTTAGCCCCCAATGACTCTGACTCGGAACGACAACGCAACCGCCGCGTGGAGATTATTATCGAATAGGGAAATAGATGGGGGGACACGGTGACGCGCAGATGCCCCATTACCCTTCTGCCCAACTTAACGATAATTGGTAAACTGCAAGTCCACCGGTAAATCTTCCTGTTTTAACATCTGAATCACCTGTTGCAGATCGTCTTTCGACTTGGATGAAACCCGCAAAGAATCCCCTTGAATCGAAGCTTGTACCTTCTTAAACTCATCCCGGATGCGTTTATTAATCTTTTTGCCTAAATCTTGGTCAATACCGCGCTTAAGCTTAATTTCCTGACGGACTCGGTTACCTCCAGCGGCCTCAATATCCCCAAATTGGAAAATTTTCAAGGATAAATTGCGCTTGGCAGCTTTAGTCCGCAAAATCGTTGTCACTGACTCTAAGGTTAAATTGCTATCCGTATTGATGGTAATCGTATCGTCCACCAACTCCACCGTCGTTTTCGAGTCCTTTAAATCATAACGGGATTTAATTTCCCGTTGAGTTTGGTCTAGAGCATTAACTAACTCTTGTTGGTCAAAGTCACTCACTACATCAAAGGAATAGGAAGAAGCCATAGGAACTAATGAGACACTATCAAACACCATATCAGCTTATCCCCCATTTCGGGGAAAGCCAAAACCTAACTGCTTACTTGCAGAAAGCTTAAGCCAAACAAAGTTAAATTGCACAGGGAGCCAATGCCAAACATCAGCGATCGCCCCAAGGGAATGTTGAAAATATAAAATATACTATATAATCCACGAGCCACCAAGAACACCAAGGCTGCCCAACCGGCCACCATTGAGTCTACTCCCGTAGCATAGGCCATCCCCGCAGCCGCCGCAAAAAGCATAAAGGCCTCAATCGAATTCTGGTGGGCCCAATTGGCTCGTTTAGCGTAATCTGGCAATTGATCCGACAACGCTCTAGGGGTTTCTAAATAAGCCATCCCCCCTTGAAAGCGAGCATAGGCGACCCAAAGAAAGGGAAAATAGATTAAAAACGCTGCTCCAGCGATCCCATAGAGTAACAGCGCAGAAACAGAAACGGACAAACTCATCACCTCACGGATCATCAATCAAAATAAAACAAGGTTACCACTTTACGCTGCTCTTCCGCATCACGGCAAGTTTGCAATAAAGTCCAGCTATCATGAAACGCAAAACAAATCAGTTGCTGACATCGGGTAATAATTTCCCCATTACACAACGAACTCGCTTCACCCAAAGACAACTCATTGTTCTCTGGTTTTTCCACCAAGTGAATCACTTGTTCGAGTAATTTTCGCGATTCTCTCGGTTGACGGTCTAAGCTTTGAGGCAAAATAACCGTCAACAAATTGGGATCTGCCCGCATCGCTCCTCGGACTGCGGCAAAATTTGTGCCCGTTGCTCCAGAGGTAATAATGTGGTTTCCCGATAGAACCAGGGAATAACTCATCGTTTCAATCAAATGTTGATGAGTTATGGGGACATGGCGAGAACCGAGGAGGGCCAGCCGCTTTGATCCAGTTTGCTGGATCGTTGCCAGTTCTTGCTCTAGGGTATCAAATTTAGGAATTTCTAAGGATTGACTCAATGCCAATAACAACTAGGCTCTACAACTGAGATATTCTAGCAGATAATTTGCATAACAGGGAACAGGGAACAGGGAATGGACTGCCATCCCCCTATCCCCCTATCCCCCCATACCCCTATCCTTGAGGTAACCTAACAACCGGTCTAGATCAACATGGGCAGCAGTCAACTCCGACATACACTTGACTTTAACCGGTTCTTGGATCGGCACTGTGCCGAAGGCATTATCAATGATTTCCACAGTTGTTAACGTATCAAGATCTACTGTAAGAATGGGGATTTCCAACTCTTCAGCTCGACTAATAATGAGTTCTGAGGGAGACAGATGGCCGGTGAGAATTAAACATTGGGTCGAAGTCTCCAGAGCTGCCAATTGAATATCGGTACGATCGCCCCCAGTCACCACGGCCATATTTTCCGCTTTACGGAAATATTTCAGAGCTGAATTAACGTTCATGGCTCCGATCCGCAAACTCTCGACCATCAAATCTAAGCGATCGCTTCGACATAGCACGGTTGCCTCTAGACGACTGACCAATTCCCGGACACTAATACTGCGCAATAAATTACTGCGGGGGAGCTGGCCGAGGATCGCAATGCCTTGAGATTCCAGATAGGGGGCAAACTCTTGGTCAAAGGGTTCGATAAAGTCGGCAGTAATATCATTGACCACAATTCCGAGTAGGCGATCGCCCAAACGCTCTTGTGCAGATAGGGCCTGATCGATCACCTTTTGGCCATCAAACGGAATCACCAACACAATTCCCGCCGAGAGTTGATCGGCCATCTGCGCTAAAGACAAACCAAACAATCGCCCTTCATCCAAAGTCCCCGGCCCTTCCAATAGCACCAACTGCTCCGGAGACGGGGGATAATGGGGCTGAAACTTGGCCTGGCCATTACCTGCATTGCCCTGGGATAATCGCCGTTGAATGGTCTGTCGATCCATGGAAACCAACGTTGGATAGAGGCGATCGGCAGGTAAATCTAGGATCTGTGCAATAAAGGCCCCATCCTTATCCATTCCTTTAAACATCAGGTTTTCATTCCCCGTTGATAAAGGCTTACCATAGGCAATATCGAAGCCTCGCTCTTTTAGTTGCGCTCCCATCCCTAATAATGTTGCTGACTTACCACTGTAGGATTCTAGGGAACCTATTAGTAGATATTGGCTGATACCCGTCACACACGCACTCCCAACTTGTTAATCATCATTAATTAGTCATCTAATCGTAATAGCTTTCGGTAGAACGTTTGGGAAAAATCAATCATTTTCGTTCTGCGCCAATTGACATACAACTCAATCAAAAACTCGATAAATTCATGATTAGGCAGTTTTACCTCGTAGGTCAGTTCCGACTGACCATCAAACTGCATCCGACAGACCGTCTCATCTGCGGGGAGTTTGGAGACAATAAACCAAGTGGCCAAAAAAGGAATACTCTCTCCTTTCTCAATCCGGCGTTCCCCTTCTAGAGAGGTTTTCTCATACACACTTATGGCATAGGGCAAGGCAGCACGCTTGTTACCTTGGTAGTAAGGCTGATAAACCCCAACCACTCCACCTTGAGCGGGTTCAATTGCACTGAGATCGGTAGTCATAAACGTTTTACTTACACGCCCGGTCTTAACAATAAAGATTTCTCAGTTTATCTTACATTGTCACCCATGCAGTTGAGCAACTGTCAAGTGATTCCTTAGCCCGATCTCTAAGCAGCAATCCACAGTTCGTTACAATAAAGCACAGACCCTCTGCTTGCGGAGGGGATCGATCAAATATTCAGTCAGGATTAAGAGCGTCCATAACCTTATGTCGGAGAAATCCAATTCTATCGACGATCGTCAGAAGTCCCTAAATGAAGATCGTCAAGTCTTTCAATCCATTTCTACAGATGCGGTGCAGGAGGAGATAAATGTTTCCTGTTTCGATGGAGTGGTCTATGAGGGCCGCAGACGAAAAGCGGCAGTGTTACTAATTGTAATTTGGAGTGGGACGATCGCTTTCCATTTGCTCTCGTGGAGTCTGTGGCTGATCTGGGGCATCTTTGCCCTGATGGGGATTCATTGCCTTCGAGTCTTAATGGCTAAACCGAGAAGACCTTTAGAATCCCTGGATCGAGAGCCTGGTGCAGATGTGCCGTTTGTCTCTTTGTTGGTGGCGGCCAAAAATGAGGAAACGGTGATTGCTCGTTTAGTGAAAATGCTCTGTAGTCAGGAATATCCCTTAGACCGCTATGAAGTCTGGGTCATTGATGACAACAGCAGCGATCGCACCCCCCAAGTGCTGGAGAGCCTCCGCCCAGACTATCCCCATCTGCATGTCATGCGGCGATCGGCTGGCGCGACAGGAGGGAAATCGGGAGCGCTCAATCAGGTCTTACCTTTAACTCAAGGTGAGGTAGTGGCGGTCTTTGATGCGGATGCCCAAGTTTCCCCGGATTTATTGCGACGGGTACTGCCAGGGTTCGATCGCTCCAGAGTGGGTGCAATTCAACTACAAAAGGCGATCGCCAATGCTTCGGTGAATGTTTGGACTCAAGGTCAAGCCTCGGAAATGGCCCTCGATTCCTATTTCCAGCAACAACGAATTGCCCTGGGAGGAATTGGAGAGCTGCGAGGTAATGGTCAATTTGTCCGACGCACGGCACTTGAACAATGCGGCGGATGGAATGAGGAGACGATTACCGATGATTTGGATTTAACCCTACGCCTACATCTGGAACAGTGGGATGTAGACTTTATCCTCGATCCTCCCGTACAGGAAGAAGGGGTAACCACTCCTTTCGCCCTATGGCATCAACGCAATCGTTGGGCAGAGGGGGGATATCAACGATATATGGATTATTGGCGCTTGATTTTTAGCGGGCGGATATCGTGGATGAAAATTTGGGATATGTTGACGTTTTGGATCATCCAATATTTTCTCCCCAATGCGGCAATTCCCGATTGTTTAATGGCGATCGCCAAAAATCGGCTGCCGGTTTATACTCCCATGACAGCCCTGATGATTGGCATGTCTGTGATTGCCATGATTCAAGGTATTCGCCGTGTCAATCGAGTTAATGGTGTGGTCTCCAATTTACCTACTCTCCTCTGGCAAACCTTGAAAGGAACCGTTTATATGCTCCATTGGCTCTTAATTGTGGCCAGTACATCCGCCCGAATCGCGGTACGCCCGAAAACCTTAAAATGGGTGAAAACGAGCCATGAAGGTACGGTGGTGGTTGAATGATTGTAGATGGGGGGATGGGGAGATAGGGGGACACGGGGATGCGGAGGCGATCCATTACCCATTACCCTTCTGCCCATTACCCACTGCTTGCTGTTGCAAAAAGGCGAGGGTGTCCAGGGTGGTATATGTAAAACTGCCCAGATCGCCCCGAATAACTTCAAAGGGAGAATCCGGTTCCCCTAGATCGCTTAAAACGGCGATCGCTCCAGGAAAGTCCTGATTTTGGGTATATTCATGCTGGGTGACTAAAGTCGGTAAACCCGCTTGAGTGGCTGCTTGTACCCCAGCTTGGGAATCCTCAATCACGATACACTCTCTGGGCGATACATGCATTTGCTCGATAACATAGTGATAAATATCTGGAGCAGGTTTTTTCTGGGCTACAATATCCCCGGCTGCAATCAGTTCAAACACGGTAGGATGAAAAAACTTCTCCAATAAGGCCATGGCATTGGGTAGGGCGCTCGTGGTGGCGATCGCCAAGCGTACATCTTTACCTCTAGCCTCTGCAATTAACCGTTCAACCCCCAGTCGCAAAGGAATCGAACCCTCTAACAGCAACTGTCGATAATACTTGGTTTTCTGACGATGCAATTGGGCTGCCCAAACTGCCAATTCTACCGGAGGCTCAAACTGGGGATGATACTGGCGAACGTAGGAAAGCAGACGCTCTTTTCCTCCCGACACTTCTAAAAGTTTCCCATAAAACTCGGCAGACCATTGCCACGGTAATCCTGCCTCAGAAAAGGCTTGATTAAACGCCAAACGATGGCCATCCCGTTCCGTTTCCGCTAGGGTTCCATCCACATCAAAAATAATCGCTTTCAGTTGCCCCATACAAAGTTTAAATTTTAATTTAATACCACAAGTCTAAGATATTATTCTAGTTATAGATCGGCAACCAATGGGGACTCTCCCCATTACCCTTCTGCCCATTAACCATTACCCTTCTGCCCATAAAGCGTGTCTTCCATCGAACAACAGTATCAGCGAATGCAACGAGAACTCCTGGTGGGTGTTCTTGCCCTAGCATTCGTTTGCATGTGGGGAACCATTGGCTATATGGTCATTGAAAAATGGTCTTTTCCCGATGCGTTTTATATGACCATTATCACCCTGACTACGGTAGGTTATGGGGAAGTAGAACCCATGGAGGCACGGGGTAGAATCTTTACCATTGCCCTCATTTTTCTGGGAGTGATTAGCATTGGGTATATTGTCAATCGATTTACAGAAGCCTTCCTTCAAGGCTATTTTCAAGAAGGAATGCGTTTGCGACGACAACAGAAAGTGCTGAAAAACTTAGTCAACCATTATATTATTTGCGGTTTTGGTCGCACGGGACAACAGATTGCCCTGGAATTTCATGAGGAAGCCGTTCCATTTGTAATTGTTGATTCTAAACCGGAAGCCCTAGAAGCGGCCCAAAGTTTAGGCTATCTCGTCCTCCAAGGAGATGCCACCTTAGATGATACATTGCAAAGAGCTGGGATCAATCAAGCCTGTTGCTTAGTTGCGGCTCTACCTTCTGATGCCCAGAATCTCTACACGGTTTTATCCGCGAAAACCCTTAAGAGCCAAATCAGGACGATCGCCCGCGTCAGTACCGATGAAGCAGCCGTGAAACTCTATCGAGGCGGAGCGGATGCCGTGGTTTCTCCTTATACTACGGCTGGACGCAAAATGGCCACAGCCGCCTTACGACCCCAAGTGATGCATTTTGTCGATGGCATGATCACCGGTAAAAATCGCTCCTTATTAATTGAAGAATTCGTGATTGATTGCGATCGCTGTCCCTATATTGGCCAATCTCTACAACAAATGCAACTGCGATCGCGCTCTGGCGTTCTCGTCCTCGCCATCCGTCGTCAAGATGGAACCGTCATCGGTGCGCCAACCGGGGAAACCTTATTATTTCCCCAAGACCTACTCATTTGTATGGGAACCTCTGAACAAATTCGCCGATTAAAACAACTCCTCTCTCCCCTAAACCCTCTGTAAAGGATGGGGACATAGGAAATGGATAAAACGATGGAAATTGATGGATACTTCAGATTCTCACCCATCACAGTTGTGAACCTAGTTGAGTCTGACCCCCAAGATTGAGTACACTCTCTATTATGGAAATCAATGATCGCGACCAATCTGTACTCAACGACAACGTTGACTTGAGTAGTCCCCTGGATAACCTAGGGCCCATCGATGGAACTCCAGAGAGCGCCCCCCCACCCGATCCAGAGGAAATGTTGCCCTTGCTAGAATCCCCAGTCACCCAAGAGCGGATGTTGGCAGCGAGGGCGTTTTGTGAAATCCAAGACCATCGCGCGATTCCCCATTTAATTACCCTATTGGGCGATCGCTGTCCTTTGGTGCGCGTCAGCGCTGCCTATGCTCTCGGTCGGAATCCTTCTCCAGAGGCGATCGAAGCCATTATTGACCAACTGCAACGGGACTGGAATGGTTATGTCCGCAAGGGGTTAGTCTGGTCATTAGGCAATAATCGAGATAGCCGCAGTTTATTTCCTTTAATTGATTCCCTGCGTACCGATATCCCGGCCGTGCGCCTCTGGGCCGCTAGTGCCTTAGCGCAAATGACCCAAGTCAGTTATGAAGCGATTATTAGCACAATTCCTCCCCTGATCGAAGGATTAAGACGAGACCCCATTCCCGCTATTCGCAGTAACTGCGCCTGGTCATTAGGTCAACTCGCCCGCGAACTGCCCTCAAATGTAGTTTATGCGGGGGCAATTGATGGTCTGATTGAAGCCTTTGTCGAAGATGAAGACCTAGGAGTACGCGAAGATGCGCGATCGGCTCTTTTGAAAGTCGGAGACCCCAGAGCTTTGCAACTGATTGAAGAATTGGAACAAGAAGGATGGTTTTAATTAGGTTTGAGCAAGGGGTTGGCGATCGGATATCTCTAATCACTTCATTAAATTTATGATCTAGATATATAACTTAAAACCTCTCCCGAACTAGACTTGGTATATACTTGATCGTATTTAGGATGTTTGGCCAAAATTATCGATAGGGAGACCTAACAAATCATGCCCAATTATGCAGACCGAGATCAAGAAGCAACCATTAGTCTTTATTTTATGACGTGGAAGCGTCATCATGTTGATTTAGAAACGTTTGATAGTTACTGGGGTAATGTTCACGGCCCCGTAGGCGCTCGCCTATCTGCTCTATACCAATACTGGCAAATTCGTACTTGCAAGAATTATGGAGATATTTGGAATCCGATTGAGGGAGTTACCACTACCTCAATGCCAGAAGAAAACTTTGATGCTATTGGCGAATTAACATTCAAAAGCAAAGAAGAAATCCCAACATATATAAAACTAGGGATGGAGTATTTGGGAGATGACGATCCTAACTTCCTGCGTAGAAATATTGCCTATGTCACGACTCCTATTACTTACTATGATGAAATTGAAAATCCTGCACCAACTTGGGAAGCAGAATACGATACATTTCACATCATGATCCGTAAAAATGATGGTGTCAGCTTACAGGATTTTCATGAATGGATGCAAGGGACTTTTGCTCCTCAGTTAGCGAAGAGTGCCCCGGTTATCAAACTACGCTTAAACTTGATGCTTGAAGCTGACAAAACGCGTACAGATGGGGATGGCGTATCTTATAGTCAAGATCCTGCTATGGATGTTCAAGCCGCTATGGAAATCGGTTTTAGAAATCGTCTGGCTTTACGAACTTACTTGGCTTCTGATGAATATAAGTCACTTACTACAGGAATGAAAAAATATGTTAAGTCATTTCAACCTTACCCAGAACGCAGTAAAGCTACTTTTGTTTATAGTGGAACAGCAACTCTAGCAGGGCAGAGGGGCTTATCTGGAGCATTGGTAATTGAAAAACTAGGAGCAATGAACCAGCTTCGCGAAAATATTACTCAGCTAATGTTAGGGAAAGGTTAATTGAACCCTTGGGTTTCTCGGTGGCTAATCCTCACGTTCACTGGGTGTATTCAAGCATTGAATAAACCCAGTGTCTTTTTATGAACCGTTAGGATTTCGGGCGGTTAATGACATTCAATAGCCAGAGACTACCGACAATAGAGACAAAATGGGAGACCGTCGTATGAGTATTGCCCAGCAAGACAAATAAATCAATCGGTTCAATAAATCTGCCCAGATCCGCTCCTGTGGGAATTAAGCCTTGGGGTTGAAAGAGGGATTTACCCAGTAGAATGCCAGTAATGGCTTCGGCAGCCAATAGAGACAAACTCATACCGACAATATTACAGACCAGGCCAAATTTAATCATTTGGATGGTGGTAGCCTTGGAGGGACGGACGCTGCTATCGGGCGATCGCAATTGTCGAGCTAACCGAGTGTAGCGAAACGCTTGCACGATACTGAAATACAGCACGAGAAGACCGCAAATAGCAAAAAATGCCCCTCCTCCACGACCGGGATCTTGGACTCCTGCTCGTGTCTCTTTACCAATTAAGGCAAACAGAAAGATAATCGTGGCGATCGCCCCTAACACCACTTGAGTCCAAAAGCTAATCCAAGCCGTCAGACGCAAGTTCCCCGAAAATTTCTCTACGGCGGGGGGGAGGGCATAGAATTGGTCGTTATCAGGCATAGTGATTCGCTACAGCTCCATTCCTTAATCTAGCAGGAAACTTGAAGAGGCGATCGCCTTGCAATCGAGAATTATTTGTAGGCTCAAGAATAATTGTGTTATCCTGCATGGTTGATAGGGACTAAGCGTATATCTTAGAGCATCCAATTCTGGATTTTAAGGGAAGCGCCTGTATCTATTGATGTAGGTTAGTCAACTCGTGAATCTCCCTGTTGTCATACAGGGCTTTAGTCCTCAGCTCAAAGGATTTCGCCTACCAATCGGGGTAACCATCAACGACTCAACCCAAAACCACTGGCATTTGGGTCAGACTATTTAGAGCTTCTACCGGGTGTGCATCTCAAAATTACCCAAAATCTCTTTTCAAGTTAACCTGAGCCAGTCTTTAACGTTTTGTAAGGGAATTTTCATAACCAGGGCTGCATTTACTCAAGTCCAGTTCATTGACCTGATTTGAGTTCATTCATGCTTGTGCAGAGAAAAGCTATGACATTTGAAGAAATTTATCGTTTTTTTCAAGACCCACCGCCCATTCACTTGAATACCGAGTTAGCCGTCTGTTATGTCTTATCCGTCTTACTCAATAAAGACTCCTATGGAACCGAACTCATCCGACTCCTGAAAAAGCAGTATCCCAAATATCGCCTATCCGATACAGTGCTTTACAGTGCCCTCAAATTCTTAGAAGAAGAAGAGATGATCACCGGATATTGGAAGAAACTCGCCCGACGGGGACGGCCTCGCAGGATGTATCAGATCCAATATCGGGGACGCGCTCAAGCTCAAGAATTGGCGCTCTTGTGGCAAGAATATACCAGTGATGGCCCCCTTGAAATGGCAGCTCCTGCTTTAAGTGTGCGTAAAAGTGTCTCTCAATCCTAGGCAACTTTATGCCCTTTAGAGAAGTTAGGTTAAGTTATTTCACATAACCGATAACCATCAGCCATGGTTGTAGGGGCGATCGCCCGATCGCCCCTACCTCTATTATTGTCAGGGTTGAATTAAACTTTCAATTCTCAACAGCCAAATGATGGGTGTTGAGGGTTGGATCGGGGGGCAGGGGATAGCTGGGAGCATCTCCATTGTGCTGTACTTTATCCACCGGTTTAGGGGTCTCTTCTTCCCTTCCATGGAGACGCACCAACTGGGCTAAAGTTTTCTTCAGTTGGGTACGGGGCACAATTAAATCCACAAAGCCATGTTGGAGCAAATATTCCGAGGTTTGGAAATCATCGGGGAGCTTTTCCCGTAGGGTTTGCTCAATTACCCGTCGCCCAGCAAAACCAATAGTCGCTTTCGGTTCAGCTAAAATCAGATCGCCGAGCATGGCAAAACTAGCAATTACGCCGCCTGTGGTGGGATGGGTAAGAACGGGAATGTAGAGTAAACCCGCTTCTCGATGTCGTTCAAGCGCTCCTGAAATTTTGGCCATTTGCATTAAACTGAGCATTCCTTCCTGCATTCTTGCGCCTCCGGAGGCACAAATCACGATCGCCGGTATGCCCTCTAAAGTCGCTTTTTCCAGAAGTCGGGTAATTTTCTCCCCAACCACCGATCCCATGCTACCGCCCATAAACCCAAAGTCCATCACAGCTAGGGCAACGGGCAGGCCATCCAATTGACCTAAACCCGTTTGTACCGCATCATTGAGATGGGTTTTCCCTTGATATTCTTTGAGGCGATCGCTATAGCGTTTGCGGTCTTTAAACTTCAACGGATCGTCTGGACGCAGATCCTCATCCAAAGGAGTCCAAGTCTTACCATCCATCAATTGGGCAATCCGTTCATTACTATCGACCCGAAAATGGTGTTCGCATTCCAAACACACCATTTGATTGCCCTGTAAATCCTTCGTATAGGTCAAAACCCCACACATAGGGCATTTCGTCCATAAGCCATCAGCAATTTCCCGTTCTTGGCGTTCTGGGCTGATGGGAGAAGTTTTTTGTCTGTTGGCAAACCAATCAAATAAAGACATGAAAAATAAAGAGATTCTCTAAATGGAACGTTAAATTATTCGTCCGAGGTCTCCTCTATTTCGCTCAGAAGCAACAAAGCACTCCAACGATGTTCGAGGGAAACTTGCACGGCAGTTGGAGACCCCATACCTAAATAAGAGACTACCCCACAATCAACCAGGCGAGTGGGGATTTCCTGGGCACTGAGCAACTGTTCCATCAGTTCTGCCTCCCAGCGAGTTGAGGTCGTGCGAATTGTAATCCAAGACACTCGATTATCCTATCAGGTTCGGCGGGAAAAATAACTGTATATAAGTGGATATCATCCGATCGCCCCAGAAGATAGTCAGGGCCCCGCCCAGGGCAAGAAACGGGCCAAAGGGCATTTTTTGGCGGCGTTTAAGTTGGCCAGAGGCGATCGCCCCTAACCCCACTACAGCCCCAATCAAACAGGCGAGAAACCCTGATAATAACAGCAATTTCCACCCCAACCAAGCCCCGATCGCCGCCGCCAGTTTCGCATCTCCCTCTCCCATGGCCGCTTGACCGAGCAGAAACGACCCCAAAATAATAATCATTTCAAATAACCACAAGCCTAGGATCGCTCCAAACATGCCATCGAGCAACGGATCGGCCGCTCCTCCACCCCTAACCAGTTGATAGAGCAAACCGGCCACCAAGCCAAACTGAGTGAGGCTATTGGGTAAAGTGAACGTATCCCAATCAATCATGGCTAACACCAACAGCCAACTCAAGCAGAACCAATAGCCCACCGTTTCCCAAGAGAGGCCAAACTGGAGATACACCCCTAGAAACAGTAAACCTGTAATGGCTTCAACGGTGGGATAGCGCCAAGAAATCGGGCTGTGGCAATAGCGACATTTTCCACCCAAAGCCAACCAACCGAACACCGGGATATTATCGGCTGCACTCAACCGATGGGAACAGAGGGGACAATGGGACGGAGGAAATAGAATCGATAAACCAGCCGGAATGCGATAGATCGCCACATTCAGGAAACTGCCGATCGCCAATCCTAACACCAAGGCGATCGTCATACTCGGAATTTCAATCCACACCCCGCACCTCCCTTAATACAGTTGGGTTTCCAAATGGTTAAAAGGGATAAACACCTCTGTCGGCAGGAGAGCCAACCCTTCCTGAAACACCAAAACCGCCCGATAGCTCAACTGATTCACCACCACCCCTAACGGTTGCTGAAACTGGTCTGCATGTTTCTCGGCTGCCTCATCAGCCACCGTGCGATAGACCCCATAGGTATCACGAGCAACCCTGACTAAGGCTGGATCGAAGACATCCATACCCTTCGGGACATAAATGGGATAATTCGGATAACTTGGGGATTCTAAAGGGACTTGTACCACAGAGCAACTTTCCTAGCATTATGGGCTATCTACACCGACCAATCCTCAATTCGCCATTGGCCCTCCTGACGAATCAACTGATACTGAACTCGAATGTCATCACTATAGGAGAGCAACCCATCCACTGCACCATTACGATAAAACTCTACCGATTCATTCACCGTCGCATCAACCATTGCCCGATCTTCGTCATCCGGATTCACCGTGACTTCATTAATCGTCACTTGATGCTCATACTCACCATAGAAATTATCTTGCTGATCTTGCGTTGCCCGTTGTCTTTGTCTACTCAAAGCCGGATCGACCAAAATCGAGGACAACTGATCCACCTCATGATTAGATCCAAAGGCCTTAGCCTTCGTACTTAACCAAGTTTCAATCACGATTTTTGCCTTCTCTTGAGTCAACGGCCCCGTATCTGCCGTTGCTTCAGGAGGCCCTTCCGGAATCTCTAGGGGCGGTTGATTGAGCATCAATTGTAACTGCTCCCCTTCCAAAGCGGGAGTATTTCTAAACAACGAACCCATCAGTCCCAACACTTGGCCCATCAGCCAAATCAGAATCCCTAATCCCAGTAAGCCACCTGCTCCTAATAAGACTAATCGTCCCCAATGGATAGAAGAACGTCCCGTTTTCCCACTCCCTCGCCGACTTTGAACCCGTCCCCGACCCCCAGAACCTTGACGCTGACTGACTCTTTGGCTTCTCGATGGGCTATTTGGGGGGCGATCGCCCACTCCCGCAGGCTCAGAGCGGCTTAAGGTTGCCGTTGTCGTCGTCGAACGCTCTAACGAACTCCCAGCCTTTTCCCGGAGTGAGCTTGAGGGCACAGCTTGAGCGTCTTCCGCTTTCTCGATAGAAATCCCTCCCTCACCCTCGCGCTTCGGAGTCGCTTCCGGTTTAGATTGCACCACACTCCATTGATTCTTCTGACTACTCTCTAAAGGCAGGGCTTCTAAATACGCTTGTACCCGATCGTCAGCAAAATACTCTTTCAGGGTTTGCTGACAATCGGTCAAATCACGAAAATGGGGAAACACCTCTTCGTGTAACCAACGCTCGCTATACAAACACAAGCCCGGTAATAAATCGGGAGCGCCTTGGGAATTTTCCCGAATAAACGCTAATTGTTCGTATTCCCGACTCAATTCTAGGGACTGACTCGCTTGTTCCGTTTGTCCCAAGAGCAAACAGCACACCGCCTGTTCTAAATGCACATCCTGCCGAGATCCCAACCGCATCAGCATTCGTTTAGCTCGGTTGATCAGAGCAGGTTGTTTATAAGCAAATCCCCGCACCAATAGGGCATAAACCGCCAAATAGGTCGCCACAGCCGATGGGCGTTGGGCTTCCGTTTCAAATAGGGTTTGTTGCTCTAAGGAAGTCAGATAACTGCGTAATTGTTCAATAAAGCGCAGAAAATCATCAATATTCAGCCCTGACTGATCGTCTCCCGTCCCATCGAGTCCCCCCCGTTCTTGCAGCATATCCCGCAGCATCTGAATGCCATGGCGATGGGCGAGGGCATCGTCATTTTTTTGGGATAATAATTCTAGAATGCGATAGGGACGCAATTTATATAAATCAGCTTGCACTTCTCCCCGCAGGCTAGGAAATACCCCTTCTTTCAACAGCAGTTTTTCGCCCTTTTCTAAGGATAATGCCGCTTGTTCATAGGTTCCCTGTTGCCATTCTTCTCGTCCCAACTCTAGACCCGCCAGGGCTAAGGTTAAGACTACATCAGCACGGGATAATTCAGGAATGGTATGGGTTGGTTCTCCTTCTTCATCCTGGGACGAGAGGGAGTCAAGATACTCTTGCCCCAGATTTAAGACCAGTTCATATTCACCTAACTCTAGAAGAATCAACAGTGCCCCTAGGGTTTGATGGTCTTCCACCTCCAGTGACGGTAGGGTTTCCTGAATCTGGGTTTCTTCTTTTCCTTGGCCGGGAAGATCGTGAAACGTCTTTTGGTCGTAAGCGGTTTTGGCTTCCGGATTAGATAAAATGTTGTAGGCCTGATCGAGCAGGGATTTTCGAGAGGCGATCGCCGTTTCCGAATATTCCCGCCGAGGCAGTTGCATCATGCGATCGCGATGGGCCTGCTGCAACTGTTCGGCAGTTGCCTGTAGTGGTACGCCTAAAATTCGGTAATAATCGAGCGGAATACGCACAGTCTACTCCCTCAGCAGCAATGCTTACAGTTTAGGGCCGGGAAAATTTGCCCCCTGTTAACCCTTAGAATTATACTTCGCGCAACGATTCTTGTCTTGTCCTCCTTTAGATTTTTTCATCAAGTTCTCCCATCCCCCTATCCCCCTATCTCCCCATTGACGTATACTGAGTCTTTGCACAACAATAACATCAGCTTGTAGTGGTAGTAAGGGACGCATTCATGGCTCAAGAGAGGATCGTACCAGAATTTGATTCGTCTTCAGTACAACTGGGTCAAGAAGAAGGACTCAGATTGTATGAAGATATGGTATTAGGGCGGGTATTTGAAGATAAATGTGCAGAAATGTACTACCGGGGCAAAATGTTCGGTTTTGTCCATCTGTATAACGGTCAGGAAGCGGTGGCTTCTGGCGTAATTAAGTCCATGCGTCCAGATGAAGATTTTGTCTGTAGTACCTACCGAGATCATGTTCATGCTCTGAGTGCTGGAGTTCCTGCACGGGAGGTGATGGCTGAGTTGTTTGGGAAAGCCACGGGATGCTCTAAAGGTCGCGGTGGCTCCATGCATATGTTTTCGGCTGAACATAAACTCTTAGGAGGTTATGCATTTGTGGCTGAAGGCATTCCTGTGGCAACGGGGGCAGCGTTTCAGAGTAAGTATCGCCGGGAAACCATGGGGGATGAAAGTGCCGATCAGGTAACGGCTTGCTTTTTTGGCGATGGGGCTTGTAATAATGGCCAGTTTTTTGAATGCTTAAATATGGCGGCCTTGTGGAAGTTGCCGATTCTGTATGTGGTGGAAAATAATAAGTGGGCAATTGGCATGGCCCATGACCGAGCTACTTCAGTTCCCGAAATCTACAAGAAGGCTCATGCCTTTGGAATGCATGGGGTTGAGGTGGATGGAATGGATGTGTTGGCGATGCGGGAAGTGGCCAAAGAGGCGATCGCCCGTGCTAGAGCTGGAGAAGGCCCGACTGTGATTGAAGCTTTAACCTATCGGTTTCGAGGCCATTCCTTAGCCGATCCCGATGAACTACGCTCTAAAGATGAGAAAGAGTTTTGGTTCCCCAGAGATCCGATCAAACGGTTTGCCAGTTATTTAACCGATAAGGGTTTAGCCACTGAGGAAGAGTTAAAAGGTATCGATCGCCAAATTCAAGAAGTTGTGGATGATGCGGTGACATTCGCCCTCGACAGTCCCGAACCCGATCCGAGTGAACTCTACAAATATGTGTTTGTCGAGGATTAATACCATTGGTCTGGATCGGAAAAGTTAGCTCTAGAGTTTCCGCCCTTCCAGGGCGGCTTTTTCCCTATTACCCATTACCTATTACCCTTCTGCCGTGCGTTTCGGACTTTCGTCCGAAAGATGTCCGCGAAGCGGAAAGCCCTATATCTTAGGGGTGAACATAGACAAACCAGCCCACTAGGGTCACGAGAACGCTAACCCCTAACAAAATCGTGAGAACATAAAGTTGGGATTGGCCGGCGGAACTATACTTTAACCCTTCTCCACTAAACAGGGTCACCACCCCCACCAGATTGACAATACCATCGACGATATAGCGGTCAAACCAAGAGGTGAGTCGAGCGGATTGTTCTACGGCAAAGACAACGGTCATCCGATAGAGGCGATCGATGTAAAAATCATAGGCTAACAGATCCTGGATAAACTTAACCGGTTTGAGAATTGACCGGGCTAAACTTCTCTGTAGGGGAATCTTTGCACCAATCACACAGCCTACTATCCCTGAAAGGATAACTAGAAATACAGTAGTTTTATGTACATAATTCCAATTAGGAATCAGGGACAATTGATGTAATAACCAGGGACAGACCAAGGCGATCATCATTAAACTCACCATAGGTACAGCCATGGGCCAGGCCACTTCAGGAGCGCGGCGGGTTTTCGGTTGAGTCTCTCCGGCAAACACCAGACGATAGACCCGTGTTAAATTTACAGCGCTCAGACCATTCACCAAGAGCAGAACCACCAGTAACCCAGGTTCGGTGTACCAAAAATCATCTGCACCTAAGCGCAAGGCCCAAAAGCCTCCTAGGGGAAAAAGGCCCACTAAACCCGCACTGCCCACCAGAAATGAAGTGGTCGTAACGGGCATTTTCGACTGGAGTCCCCCCAGCTCGGTTAAATCTTGACTATTGGTGGTGAGGATAATCGAACCCACACTCATAAACAATAAAGCTTTGGCGATCGCATGGGCAAACAGCAACATCAGAGCAAATCCCGTCCACTGAGTCCCCACCGCCATAAACACCAAGCCTAAATAGGCGCTGGTACTGTGGGATAAAGCCCGTTTAATATCCACCTGGGCTAAAGCCACCAAAGACGCTCCGATCGCCGTTACCATCCCAATCGCCACTAAAGTCGCCGAAGCCACCGGAGACAGAGCCAAAATCGGTTGCAGCTTAATCAACACATAAGCGCCACAAGCCACCACCACCGAATTTCTCAAAATCGAGGCAGGGTTAGGCCCCTCCATGGCTTCATCGAGCCACAAATGCAGGGGAAATTGGGCGCATTTGCCCGTTGGCCCCGCAATCAGGGCTAATCCTAGGGCAGTGGCAAACCAGGGGGATAACTGGGCCGTTTCTGCCCAGATATAGAGGCGATCGAAATCCAGGGTTCCTGCCGTCGTTCCCAAAGCAACTAACCCCATCAGCAACAAAATATCGCCCACCCGCTTAGTTAAGAACGCATCTCTAGCAGCCGTAACCACCAAAGGCTGCGCATACCAAAACCCCACCAACAGATAAGTCGATAGGGTAAGCATTTCCAGCAAACCATAGGTGAGCAACAGGGAATCACTCACAGCAATACCACTCATGGCGGCTTCAAAAAAGCCCATTAAGGCAAAAAATCGCGCCAAGGCCCAATCCTTTTCCAGATATCCCAGAGCATAGAGTTGGGCTAACAAGCTTAATCCCGTAATCAGGGACATTGCCCCTAAACTGACAGCAGAAATGGTCAAGGTGAGGGAAAAATCAATCTCCATCACCTTGAGCCAGTGAAAAACAATTAAATAGGGTTCTGTGTCCCAAACGAGATTAAAGACAATTAATCCATGGCCTAGGGCCAAAACCGTCATCAGAAGGTTAAAGTAGGCGGCTGGCCTGGGCCCGGTACGACGCACGATCCGAGTTGACCAAGGCAGAGTAAGGATGGCTCCGACTAAACCATAGAATGGAATACACCAACTGGTTTCTAGGAAATATTCAGACATAAATGAGTTAATGGGCTAATCTGCTGTATTTTAAGAATTCAGTTAAAGTTTTAAGCTTAGTTTCTGGACAGTTTGAGACCCTCGATCTTCCCCTTGCTTAACGGCTCGGTGACGATCCCAATCCTTAGCCTACCCTAAAATGGAGTCTATCTCCTGAACAGAGCCGATGGCGATCGCCTCTCTTCCCTTCCCCGTTCCCTTAAGTATATTTACATATCTTATCTACATCATGAGTCGATGCGCCATTATATCTGAACTTTGTTAATAAAAAATTAATTTCTGTTAAGACATCACAAAAATTAATTAATCAAATCAAGGGTTATTATGATTAATTCTATTGCCAGGAGAGTCATGCTTCCCATATCCTTAATAGAGAAGCAAAAAAAACTATTTTGCAAACTAGGAAATTTGGGTGTCCTAGTGCTATCTTTCGCTTTTTCAGATCAGGAGATTAACAATGCCCATAGCCGTTGGAATGGTAGAAACCCTAGGCTTTCCTGCCGTCGTCGAAGCTGCTGACGCGATGGTAAAAGCTGCCCGTGTAACTCTGGTGGGGTATGAAAAAATTGGTAGTGGTCGGGTAACCGTCATTATTCGAGGAGATGTATCCGAAGTCCAAGCTTCAGTTGCTGCCGGGATTGAATCCGCCAAGCGGGTTGATGGTGGTGAAGTGCTATCGACTCACATCATTGCCAGACCCCACGAGAACCTAGAGTACGTTCTGCCCATTCGTTACACCGAAGCAGTGGATCAGTTCCGAAACTACTAGCACCCTTGAAATCCAGCATTGGGGGAGGTTGAGTCGATAACCATCGCTCAACTTCATCCTCAAACCGATCCACCTTCCTTGAACACTTTAGGAGTCTTTAAATGTCAATTGCAGTTGGAATGGTAGAAACCCTGGGGTTTCCTGCCGTTGTAGAAGCAGCCGACGCAATGGTAAAAGCCGCTCGCGTCACCCTCGTCGGGTATGAAAAAATTGGTAGTGGTCGAGTCACGGTCATTGTCAGAGGTGACGTATCTGAAGTCCAAGCTTCCGTTGCTGCCGGAGTCGATAACATCAAGCGAGTCAATGGGGGTAGAGTCCTATCCACCCATATTATTGCTCGTCCCCACGAAAACCTGGAGTACGTTCTGCCCATTCGTTACACCGAAGATGTGCAGCAATTTGCCGAAAGTACCAATGCCATTCGGTCGTCTAATCGTCCGTAATGGTGGGATAGAACGATTACATTCATGCAAATTGCTAAAGTTTGTGGCACAGTCGTTAGCACCCAAAAAGACCCGAGTCTTAGAGGGTCGAAATTTCTGCTGTTGCAGTTGATAGATGAGCAAGGCCGTCTTCTGCCTGAATATGAGGTAGCCGCAGATCCAAGCGTGGGAGCTGGATTAGATGAATGGGTACTGGTGAGTCGTGGCAGTGCGGCTCGCCAACTTGAAGGAACCCAAAACCGCCCTGTAGATGCTACGGTTATCGGAATTATTGACACGGTAACCGTAAGTAATGCCCGCATCTATAGCAAAAAAGATACCTATTAATATTCAGTCCTCAAGGGTCAAAGGGTTGGTCGAGGGCGGTATGCACTTTTCTATCTCCATTCAATCCATCAAAACCCTTGTGAGGTCGGATACCATCCTAAACTCGACCCATAAACCCCATGACACTAGAGACAAAACTCTCGCTATAGGAGGAAAATTATTATGGTTGTGCGTAGCCATACAGGGAGCAGTGCGGCTCCCCCCACCCCTTGGTCAAAAGACTTAGCGGAACCGAAAATTGATAGTAGTGCCTATGTCCACGCCTTCTCAAATTTAATTGGTGATGTCCAAATAGGAGCCAATGTCTTAGTCGCTCCCGGAACATCCATCCGGGCCGATGAGGGCGCTCCGTTCTATATTGGGGATCACACCAATGTACAAGACGGTGTAGTGATCCATGGTCTTGAAGAAGGCCGAGTGGTTGGGGATGATGGCAAAAAATACTCCGTATGGATTGGCGATCATTCTTCTATTACCCACATGGCTCTGATCCATGGGCCAGCCTATGTGGGAGATAACTGTTTTATTGGTTTCCGCTCTACAGTATTCAATGCCAGAATCGGCAATGGCTGCATCGTGATGATGCACGCTCTGATCCAGGATGTGGAAATTCCCCCCGGAAAATATGTTCCTTCTGGATCAATTATTACCAATCAACAGCAGGCCGATCGCCTGCCAGATGTGCAAAAAAGTGATTTGGCCTTTGCCAGTCACGTGGTCGGCGTTAATGATGCCCTCAGAGCTGGCTATCGATGTGCCGACAATATCGAATGTATTACGCCCATTCGCGATGAATCGGGCAACTCATCGGGCAACTCTAGTAATGGTCAAGTACAAAGCAATATGACAGCTCTTAATTCAGAAACCGTAAACCAAATTAAAAATTTACTCGCCCAAGGCTATAAAATCGGGGCAGAGTATGCCGATCAACGCCGTTTCCGCACTGGCTCTTGGAAGAGCTGCCCTGTGATTGATTCGCGCGATACAAGAGCCGTCTTATCGGCAGTTGAATCTTGTATGGCGGCCCATGGGGGTGAATATGTGCGCCTGATTGGTATCGATTCCCAAGCCAAACGGCGCGTCCTAGAAACCATTATTCAAAGACCGGGTGACCAACCGGTGGCCCCTAGCGCCAGCGCTCCAGCCTCCTCTAGAGTTCCGAGCCATCAAAATGGCTCCTCCTCCAACGGTGCAGGAATGGGCGCTGACTTGGCTTCACAAGTGAAACAATTGGTCAATCAAGGCTACCGAATTACAACCGAACATGCGGATAAACGACGCTTCCGCACCAGTTCCTGGCTAACCGGGACTCCGATTAGTGGAAGCAGCCCTACAGCCGTTTTGAATGGCATTGAATCTGTATTGAAAGATTATCAGGGGGAATATGTACGCTTGATTGCGGTTGACCCCAATGCCAAACGTCGGGTTTTAGAGGAAATTATTCAGCGACCGGATGGTAGGGTGGCTTCGAGCAGTAATGGTGCGTCGAGTATGGCCAGTCCTTCGGCTTCAGCACCTCGTGCCAGTCGTCCAGTAGCAGTCGGTTCTGGAAAATTGAGTGCCGAGGCGATCGAACAAGTGCGTGCTTTGCTGGCCCAAGGCTACAAGATTGGCACAGAACATGCGGATAAACGGCGCTATAAAACGGGATCGTGGAAGAGCTGTTCTCCCATTGACTCGAACCGTGAATCGGAAGTGGTTGCCGCTTTAGAAGCTTGCTTGGCCGAACATGAAGGGGAGTATGTACGGATGTTGGGCATTGATCCGAAAGTGAGACGGCGCATGGCTGAATCGGTAATTCAACGCCCGTAAGCCCGGATTGAATTCCCTCAAGGGAATTAGCAGAGTGTAAAACCTGGGGGAGGTTGACCTCCTCCAAGGGATGGATCTTCGACTCTGTTCGATCTAAAAATGTGCTGCAACAATGAGGTTCGAGAATATTATGGCGGTGATGCCTTGGCAACCTCTTCATAACCAAGCGTCTTGTATTGATGGGGAGGTGAGCATTGACCCTAGCGCGGTGGTGGCTTCGGGGGTAGCGTTGATTGCGAATCCCGAAAGTCGGATTGTGATTGGGGCGGGAGTTTGTATTGGTATGGGGGTGGTGCTTCATGCCGATCGCGGAACGTTGAAGGTTGAAGATGGGGCAATCTTGGGCGCGGGAGTGTTGATGGTGGGCGCGGGAACGATTGGAGCAAGGGCTTGTGTCGGGCCGGTTTCAACGGTGTTTAATTGCTCAGTGGATTCAGAACAAGTGGTGGCTCCAGGTTCGTTGTTGGGAGACCAGGGACGTTCGGGAATGGAGGCTGAGGTGGTGGAGAAAACGGTTGAGTCTGTGGCGACAGTGGAGCCTGTGGAAGAGGCTCCAAAAGAGCTAGAGCCTCAAACGCAAGACTCTCAGGTTGAGACCTATAACCCTCCATCGAATCCTTCGGCGATGCAATCTTCGATTCATGCGGCTCAGGCGGCGATCGCCCGTAATTTAATCGCCAATCCCCCCCCGACCCGAACCAAGCCCGATCCGGAAACTCCCAACTCAGAGGAACCTTTAGCCAATGAGCCAGCTCAAGCCACTGAACCCCAAGAAGCTCAGGGGTCTGATGCACTCAACCCGTCGGTGTATGGACATCAACATCTGCAACGGTTAATGGCGACGTTGTTTCCCCATCGTCAGGCCTTGAATGGGGAGATACAGGATGCCCCCGTTTCTGAGGATTCCGATTAAGAGATTCCGTCAGGTTTGGCGATCGAACCTTTATACTTAAGAAAGATAGCGTAAATATAGAGGAGTGAAGATGATCGATAGCCCTCTGAAGTCAAAAGCATGAGTAGACCCGATACTCTCCATGGAAGTTCGTTAGGTTTGGTGTCAACCCGGAGCTTTCCCGCAGTGATTGCGGTAGCAGATGCCATGATTAAGGCAGCGGAAGTGACCTTGGTGGGCATTGAAAAAATTGGTAATGGCTATTGTACGGCGATCGCCAGGGGGAGGATTGCCGATATTCGGTTAGCGGTGGAATATGGCTCGCAAACGGCCCGCGACTTTGGCCCGGAGCAACTCGTCAGTAGTAGCGTAATTCCCAGACCATTACCGAATTTAGAAGTCATCTTCCCCATTAATCCCCAGTTTATGGAAGTCGCGGCTTATAACCAGGAAAATCGCTATAGCCGTCAAGCGGTAGGATTGCTCGAAACCATTGGCTTTCCGCCCATGGTTGGGGCGGCCGATGCGATGCTGAAATCGGCCAATGTAGAATTAATGTCTTTTGAAACCATCGGTTCTGGACTCTGTACGGCCATTATTCGCGGTTCAGTTGCCGATGTAGCCATGGCGATCGAATCGGGAGTGTATGAAGCCCAACGCATTGGAGAACTCAATGCCATTTATATTATCCCCAGACCTCAAGACGACTTAGAACAAATTCTACCGGTAGCCAGTGTTTTGATGACAGAAGAATCAGAACCCTTGAAGTTACCCATAAGCATCGAGCAGGAAGAGATGGAGGAAGAATTGATTAAGTTACCGGATCTGGAAAAAGTGCCCCTGAAAATTGAAGAAAAATAAGATTCACCTAATCGAAAAATAAAGCGCCTAAATTCTTAAACTGAAAGCGCAAATGGGCCGGAATTCCCTTGGTGTGATTAAACTCCGTATGGGTTAATATGGTATCTTTCCAGGTGACATCCTGCACATTAGCGCCAGTCAAATCTGCTTCCCGTAAATTCGCATCACTTAAATCTGCCCGGTAAAGATTAGCTTTAGAAAGATTAGCGCGACACAGGAGAGCCTCACTTAAAAAGGCTCGTTCTAAGTCCCCTTGAAATAACTCGGCGGCGGTCAAATTGGCCTGATTTAAGAAGGCTTGATTTAAATCGACCCCAACTAAGTTCGCATGGGAAAAATCGACTTGATTCAAGAACGCACCCATTAAATTACTCTGAAACAAATTAGCATGGGATAAATTGGATTGAGTCAAAAAAGATTGACTTAAATTCGTGCGGCGTAAAATACCATGGCTCAACTTGACTCGTCTGAGATTGGCTTGATTAATTAAGGCCCCACTCAAATGGGCATGACTTAAATTGGAATCACTTAAATTAATGCCACTCAGACAAGCATGGCGAAGAATCGCGCCAGTTAAATCTGCTTTGCTCAAAAAAGCGCCACTTAAATTGCTCTTTTCTAAATCGGTTGCACTCCAATTAATGCCATTGAAATTTCCCTCTTTCAAGCTTGCCCCTCTGAGATCCGGTAGAATTTCAGGATGACTCTTGCGCCAAGCGTTCCAAGTGTCTATTCCTTCATGAAGTAAATCTAAATGTTCTTGATTAGCCATAACTGAGATGACAGACAGAGGTAAGGAGTCGATTACAATTTTTTAAGGTGTCTTTTCCTGCGGATTATTAGAATTTCGGCTTGTATAGGAACATAAAGGCTTGCCAGATTGGAAGTCTTTATCTTAAATGAGAAGAGGTTGGCCTTTAAGCTAACGTCTTAAAGGTGGGGTTTATGGCCCCCCAATTTAAGATTCAATTGTGTCTCGTTGCCGATCGCCTAGGGAGGGTCTGTGACTAATTGTCCTGTTTGTGGTACAGAGTATATTGAAGGAACCACGAAACTGTGTAAAACCTGTGGTTGGGATTTAACCCCGGAGTCGATCCCCGACCAAGTGCTACAAGTCCTCCTCCAACGAGAACGGTTGCGTTTGGCTTGGGCTAAAGGGGTTTGGGCTAGGGCCAGGGAGTTGGCTTCGCGGGTGAGGTTACAGTCAACATTGGGGGATCTACAGTCTCAGTTAGAGTTGGCGACCCAAGAGCGATCGCTACTACAAAGCCAACTGTCTCAAGTATATTCGCAAATGGAGGAAATCAGCCCAGCCCAACTCCAGGCCCTACTCATGAATCAAACGGATGGGGGAGAAACCCTGGTGGAGTTGCAACAAACCCAAACTCGACTCCAACAGGAACTGAGTCAAACCCAGGAATTACTGGAATTAGCCCAATCTCAAATTGGTTCGGATGGCTTGGATTTAATCATTGAAGCCCTACAAGATCCATCGGTTCAAGTGCAACGAGTGGCCTATTTATTACTCCAACGCAGTGGTTCGATCAAGGCTCAGAGAGCAATAGAAGCTTTTAAGTTGCAGAGTTATCAGCTTTTCTCCTGTATGTATACCGGGAACCATGATGGCCCGGTACGGGCGATCGCCGTTTCTGCCGATGGTCAATGGATAGCCAGTGGAAGTAATGACCAAACGATTAAAATTTGGCACGGAGAAACTGGGGAACTGCACCAAACCCTGACCGGCCATAGTGGTTCAGTCTTATCCGTGGCTATTTCTACCGACGGAGAAATTTTAGCCAGTGGCAGCAGCGATGGCTCGATTAAGGTCTGGAATCTGAAAACGGGTGAGTTAATGAGTACCCTGGCTGGGTATGCTGGGGAAGTGTGGACGGTGGCCATTACTCCGGACAATCAAATTGTGGCTGGAGGCAGTGAGGATAAGACGATCAAGCTCTGGAATTGGAAAACGGGAGAGTTAACCAGTACCTTAGCGGGCTATGCCGGAGGCGTGCGATCGATCGCCATGAGTGGCCAAGGAGATAAAATTACTGGGGGGAGTAACGATCAAACCATTAAGTTGTGGAATTTAGACCGTAAGGAGTTACTCTATACCTTAACCGGCCATAGCGATCGCGTGCGCTCTGTAGCCATTAGTGCGGATGGTCAACGGTTAGCTAGTGGTAGTAGTGACCAAACCATTCGCTTATGGAATTTGGAAACCGGAGAAGCTGAACAAGTGCTTTGCGATCATGCAGCGGCCGTAACGTCAGTGATCATTACGGCAGATAATAAGGTTCTCGCTAGTGCCAGCGATGATTGTACAGTGAAGTTATGGAATTTGCAGACCGGCGAGTTGTTGCAAACCTTTACCGATCATCTGAATTATGTGGTTGGGGTAGCCATCAGTGCCAATGGTGCCACCATGGCCACGGGAAGTTTCGATCATACGGTGAAAATTTGGCGGGTGGTGGCTTAAAAAGTGGAGACAATTGGCAATTGAAATGAGGGAATAACAATCATGAGTAAACAAAAGGAGCGGGGTTTAATCAAAATTGGGGCAATGCTGTTGAGCTTTGGCATGGTGTTGAGTCCCCAGTTGGCTTGGGGACAAGGATTACAGGACTTATTTCGCCAAGCAGAAGAAGCACGGCAAGCGGGAAATTATCGAGGCGCTGAGGAAATTTGGCGACAGGTGATTGAACAAGATCCCGATAATGCCCCGGCCTATTTGGGGTTGGGGAATCGTTTGCGGGATCAGAATAAATTAGAAGAGGCGATCGCCGCCTATGAGAAGGCGATCGAACTCGATCCCAATTATGCCTTTGCTTATGTGGGGTTGGGGAATGTCCTGCGTTCAGCCAATCAGTTGGAAGCGGCTAAAACCCAATATGAACAAGCCATTGAACTCAATCCCAATTTGCCGGGAGTATATTGGAATTTGGGCAATGTGTGGGCTGAGTTGGGGAATTTAGAGGAGGCGATCGCCCAATTTCGGATCGCCCTGAAGCTCAAGCCTGATTCTGTGCCCGTTTACAATGATTTGGGCGATGTGCTGCTGAAATTAGGGAATGTGGAAGAGGCGATCGCCATTTACAATGAGGCGATCGATCTGGGATCGCAGTATGTTTCCAGTTATGTGGGATTAGGAAATGCCCTGCGGGAAAATAATCAACTCGAGCAGGCGATCGAAGCTTATAAAAGTGCCATCCAATTCAATGCTTTTGATGCTTCTGCCTATGTTGCCTTGGGGGATATTTACTATCAACAACAAGATTGGCAGCAAGTGGTGGAAGTGTACCAAGCGGGGGTGAATCTCCAAGAAGATTACCGCGTGTATACGGCTTTGGGCTACGCTTGGCAACAGTTGGGGAATCTGGAGCGGGCGATCGCTGCCTATGAAGGTGCTATTAATGAAGACCCCAATGGGGTTCTGGCCCACTACAATTTGCTCGAATCCCAACGCTTATTGGCTCTAGAAGATGCCTCTAACGCCGAAAATGACGAAAACATCTCTAACGCTTCAGATGACCCCTCAGATAATGAAGAGACCTCTAGCCCTTCAGATGACAAAAATGAAGTCAATTCAGAAGATCCTGAAACTCCTTCTCCTTTAGCTCCCATCGCCCGCATTATTACCCCCGTAGCGAATGGAGTGAATATTGGTACGGGTTGGTTATTGGAAAACACGGAAGATCGGGCCTTGGTGCTGACCAGTCGGGAGGCGATCGCCCATGCCTCCTCCTTAGAAAATGACCAGATTCAGGTGGAATTTTTCCAGCCCTCAGAAACGGGGATTTTACCCCGCTATAGCGCCCAACTGATGCACATTACCCCAGAAGAAGCCCCCACCAATTTAGTCGTATTACAAGTTACTGGACTTCCGGAAACCATTCAACCCCTAGAGATCAGTACCGAATTAGGCGATCGGGAAGTAGAATTAATTGGCCATCCTTTTAATACTGACCCTTGGCAAACCGTGAGCGGCAACCTAGATACAGATGCTCAACCGGTTAAAATTACTGCTAATTTAGCCCAAGGATATGCAGGTAGCCCAATATTGAATCAAGACCAACAGGCGATCGCCATCTTAGGCCATGTGGGAGCCGTTAACCCAGAAACCGAGACCCCCTTTACTCCAGCTATTACAGAAACCGGTGTGGTTTATCCCATGGCATTAATTCAGGAACAACTCGAAGCTTGGGGCATTTTGGGAAAGGACATCGCCGGAAAGTGATAGTAAAATAAAATAGCTATCCTTTAAGGTCTTGACATCATTTTAACGGGTAAACCCCAATATCCAAAAATAACAAAAAAATCATGAGATTACCCACAATCACAGAAGATAGTATTGCTCTGGAACCGGGAGATGAATTAATTCTGCGCTTTCGGACTTGGGAAGATTACGAAGAATTATTAACTCGTCGCGAAGATAAGGCTGGATTAAGAATTGACTATAATAGTAACACTCAAGAAATTAGAATCATGTCACCCTTGCCCCGACATGGAAATCAAGTAGACTTGCTGGCTGATTTTGTAAAGATTTTACTTCGCAATTCTGGCAAAGATTGGCAATCTTTTACTCCCATAACATTGAAACGAATCGATCGCCAGGGTATTGAACCCGACCACTGTTTTTATATCGATAATCGGTTAGCCGTTTTAGGTAAGGAGCGGATCGATCTAGAAACCGATCCGGCTCCAGATTTAGTCATTGAAGTCGATTTAACATCTATGACAGAACCGGAAAATTATGAGGCGATTGCGCCCTCAGAATTATGGATTTATCGAGACAATACGTTGCGTTTTTATCACTTTAGTTCTGAAGGTCATCAAGAAGTCGAAAACAGTCGGTGGTTTGGCGATCGCGATCTAAAATCTCTCATTCCTAAATATATCGAGCGCGGTTGGGAAATGGGGTCGAGTGTGGCGATCCGGGAATTTGAAGAGGAAGTGCGATAATGCGACTCATCGCTGACGAATAGATTTTCAATGTATAATAAAATAAGAGCAATTCATTAATTCTCCAATGACACAACGAACCATTCAATTAAAAATTCCCTTTGATTCCTTAGTGAATGCGATTACCGCCCTGGAAATTGAAGAAAAAGTTAAACTTTTTAATCTTCTAGAAACCGAAATATCTCAGTTAGAAAAAGACGAATTAGAAGATGATCCAACAGTTCTTGAGGAAATCGAAGGAGCTAGAATGGCTTACCGAACGGGAGAGTATCAAACTCTGGGTTATCAGACGCAAAATGATAGCAAGTTTTCCGATAAAGCGATGATTCAACAGCAACTGGAGATCATGGCATATGACCCGGAAATTCAACAAGAGCTTGCCACTATCGATCGCGAATTTAATATGGAAACCTTAACCGATCGCTTTCTTCTACCCGATCTCTACGATCGCGACTATTACCTGTGGTTGGAAACGACATCACAGTTGTTGCGCGTGCATGTCCGCTTGCACAATCGCCAACTGGAGCGCATCGATGGGTCGCATCTGGCAGAAGAACTGGAAGACATGGGGAAAAGAGAAAAACGGGCGATCGAGAGTAACCTGGAAATCCTGCTGATGCACTTACTCAAATATCAATATCAACCGGAAAAACAGACGAATAGCTGGCGCTACACCATTTACGAACATCGAAAACGACTCAAGAAAGCCTTCAAAGATAGCCCCAGTTTACGCGGATATTTTGAGCAAGTTTTTGACTCCTGTTATACAGAAGCGCGAACCATGGCAGCTCTAGAAACCGGAATGAACAGGGATGAGTTTCCAGAACTGTGTCCCTTTGCGATCGCCGAAACCTTAGATAGCGACTATTGGCCAGAGAATGAGGCATAGATTTGATTAATAGTCATCGGTTACTGGTGGATGTTCACCTAATTCAACCCACATTTCTCTAGCACGGACTAATGCTGGGCGATTCATTTGTAATGTAGCGATCGCCGCTCTACCGACTTCAGTTAAACCTATCATTTCTGTTAAAAACTCTGCGGTGTGGCAATAGGCGCAACAGTTGCCAAAGCGATCGCGAATCTGCTGTCGCAACTCTACCGGAATATAAGCACTCATGCTGCTGTTTCGCCTTCTTGTAAACGTTTTAGGGTATATCGGGCACGAGTTTTCAACAGCATTAGTCCATCAGCTTTAGCCAATAATTCATCTAACTCACTCACTTCCTCCTCACAGAGCAAGGATTCTGCATTTTTTGTGACTAAATCCTGTAAGCGATCGCTCTCCCTCTGTGCGAGTTGACAACTGGCTAACGCCCTCAGTTCATTGAGACTCAAACCCATCAGACATTTGCCCCGATCCTCTGTATGACTCGGATCTGTCCCGTTTTGCTCTGCCATGCTCTCCCCTAGCTCTTATTGCTTTTTGCGTATCGCTTTGTACATCGCTGTTACATCCAATCAAGAAAATAGATGCACAAATTAGAAGATACAGCGCTTCGCGCGGTAATGGGTAATGGGTAATGGGTAATGGGAAAACCATTTTTTACGCTAGAGTGCCCATTCTTCAGGCTTTTCATGGGACAACACTCTCAAGGAACATTTCGATTACTGTACCTCATAACATC
>NZ_JAQPOK010000142.1 GCF_030068445.1 Roseofilum halophilum BLCC-M91
CAGCAGTTTTCGCTGCTATGCGGTACATTTCGATCCCCCCAACCCCCCTTAAAAAGGGGGGCAGTAAAAGTCCCCCTTTTTAAGGGGGATTTAGGGGGATCTTTTCTGACTGTACCTCATTACCGCGCGAAGCGCTGTATGAGGGGAGATGGGGGGATGGGGGGGTTCTAGCCTCGTTTCATAATATCAATGACCCATTCAATTAAAACTTAAAATTGGCATCTAGACCGGGTAGCGGTTTATGCAGCAGTCGCAGAAGGACAGAATGCCCTACCGCCCTATATTTGATATTAATTGCGGCATTTTCATCCCTGTTTTTTAGAAGTCCGCCCTAAAATTCTACATCTTCACCCGGTTCCGGAGCTGCTCCACCTACCCCGATTTGGGTATTGTAAATGGTCGCTTCTGTAATCGTCAGGTCTTCCATCTTGGCTTCCGTAACATCGACTTCAATCAGAGATGCACGGGTAAAATTAACGTCAACCAGATTCGCGTCATGTAAACTGGCTTGATTGAGGAAAGCATCCGTAAGGTTAGCGCCTTCCAGATTAGCACCGGTCAGATCTGCGCCTTCTAAGTTCGCTTCGGTCAAATTGGCATCTGATAAATCCGCATTGCGTAAGTCTGCACCAATCAGATGTTGTACACTTAAATCTGCACCAGAGAGGTCACATCCCATGCAAGCGCGAGTTTCCAGCAGTTGTTGAACGTGATGGGGATTTTCAGCTTTAGCCGGACTGAACCATAGAAGAGGAGTAAATAAGGCTAAAACGGCTGCATTGGTAAGTTTCATATTTTCTGCCTCCCACACTGGTGTATAGATCGGATGTTATGGTTATGAGTATAGGCAAATCCTTGAAGAATTTCTTCCTCCAGGTGGAGGATTTACAGTTCATTCCTGTGGAGGATGTGCGATCGCCTTAGCTATGGTATAATTATTTAGCTAGTTACTGAAGCTAAAACATCCATTCTAAACCAATACTGATTCGACTATCTTTGCGATCGCTGGAATTCTGCTTTTCAATCTCCGTTCCTAACCGCCACTGCTCAGTTAAAGCATAACCCATCGAGAGGGTCGTTAAACCAATTTCTGTGCCACTTCCTGGATTGACAAAGGTTTGCGAGAGGGATAAATCTGTACCGCCTCCCCGTGAGGGAATCAGGATCAGGCGCACCCCTAAGTTAACTCCTCCTCTTGAATAGTCCGGAGTTCCCAGATGGTGATAGCCTAAGACAGGCGCTACGTTAAAGTATCCACCTAGGGGTAGTAAATGATAATGAATATCCAGGGATAGGTGCGATCGCTCACCCCCAAACGATCCCTCATACCCCCCACTCACACTTAACCCCGTTTTCCCCACCCACCAATCTTCCAACCCCAGATGAAACCCCCCCAGATGATCTGAGGACGGAAACTGGGAATATCCGAACTTGAGTCGGGTGGGAAGACTCGGATCGCTTTGGATCTCCTCTAGTACATTCGGCACTTCCTCTTGCCAACGTTGTAAGACTGGAGACTCTTCTAAAACCTCTGGCGGCACATCAACCGCATCAGCATAGGCGGCAATTTCCAGCCCCCATAATCCCACGACTGACCCCAGGATGAGATAGAGGAGAGATTTTGCCCTCTCCCTATATCCCTCTCCCACAGGAGAGGGACTTCTACTCCCCTTCTCCTGCGGGAGAAGGCTTGTCCTGAGCGAAGCCGAAGGGGGCTGGGGGATGAGGGGCAACCGTTGATAACTCATTTGAAAACGCTACATACTCTTTCAACCCAAGAAAAAGGGTCTGCCAATCCTGACAGAACCCTTTGACCTCATGAAAACAATCACATTAAAGGACAGCGCCTTCCATCTGAGTCGTATCAACCGGCTTCATGAAATACAGTTTGATGAACTGCACGCCATTAGACAGGAAGTGGGGAAGCTTTTGCAGAGGTTTCAAGAACTTGGGACTGCTAGAAGCATCAATTTCCCGCAATTTCTTATTGTTCTCGACGCAAATATCCAAATATTCATAGAATTTGGGATTCTCTACGTCTAACATAACCGGGAATACCCGACCCGCCGTTTCATTGGTTTTCTGAATCACGTAAATATCATATTCACGAGCATCCAAACCAATAGACGCATAGAAATCTGACCGTTGAATATCGTTCAGGAACATGGTCGCAAACACCGACAACAGGAAGAAGCGACTCCACAGTTTAGCTTTCCAATCGTTCAGGATTTGGGGCTGAGACTTCATAATGGCATCAAAGAAATCACCATGGCGGTTTTCATCCTGACACCAATTTTCAAAGAAGCGGAAGATGGGATAAATTCTATCTTCAGGGTGTTGTTCTAAATGGCGATAGATGGTGATATAGCGCCAGTAGCCAATTTTCTCAGACAAGTAGGTGGCGTAGAAAATAAACTTAGGCTTGAAGAAGGTATAACTGCGACTTTTCGTCAAAAAGCCCAAATCTAGGGAGAGATTAAAGTCAGACATGGCTTTATTCAAAAATCCAGCATGACGAGCTTCGTCACGGGACATTAAATTAAAGCATTCTGCTAAAACTGGGCTTTTACCCTTGAGGCGACGGCCTAGTTCTTTATAGAGTAAGAAACCGGAAAACTCCGCCGTGCAAGAGCGTTCTAGAAATTCTACAAATAACCGACGAGTTTCACCATCAATACGATCCCAGGATTGGTTAAATTCCTCGTCGCGAACAAAGTGATGGCGATTATAATCTGTTCTGAATTCTTCCAGAATGGCTTGTAATTCTGCTTCATTCACAGAGATGTCCATGTTAGCCATCTCATCAAAATCCGTGGTGTAGAATCGAGGAGTGAGGATCGTTTCCTTAGCCGGAACTTTTACGCCGGGACGGATTTCTTGAAAAACGGTTTTTTCAGCCGAGCTTACCATAGGTCTTTAACAATTGGTTTTGAGTTATGAGCGCTTCCCTTAAGGGGGTTTGGATCTCCGGTGAAGGAGGAATTTAAAGCATCTAGGGTCTTAGTCTAACAAGGTCTGAGGCAGCGATCGCCATTTTCATGTTAAGAGTTGCAACAATATTGTTACATTTCTTAATTTTCCTCAATCTTGGATATACTCAGTACCGTGAATGAGGGCAAACTCCGCCCGCATCAACTCCCGTCCCAGATACGCCGCATGATCGAACATCGTCACCGCGCCAGGAGAATCGGTTTCAAAGAGTTTCACACAGAGTTCCTTCGCCGTTCGCGCCGTGTAAACTTGACTGGCAGTGCGTTCCACTTTCCCTTTCGCAGGAATTACTTCTCCAGTTTCCGGATCGGCCGCTAGACCGCGATCGTTAATAATATTAGTAAAATGCTTGGCACAAATCAGCCGAGCCTCTCGATCCAGGTAAATAATATAATACCCGCCCGGATCGAGAGCAATATCTCGTTTCGAGAGTTGGTCATCAATGGCAGTAATCTCTTGGGCAATGTCAGTCATAACTTTAAGATGGATTATTGAGTTTCTTCACCCATAACCCGATCTAGTGTAAGATTTCTGGGGAACGGATTCCAAGGAAAATAAAGATTTAGGGCAGGCAACTACTACACAAATATCCAAATATCCATAGATAAGGGGATTTTCAGGTGGCGCAAGCAAAACCAACTATTTTAGTAACCGGTGGAGCAGGCTATATTGGCTCCCATGCTGTATTAGCCTTGAAACAGGCCGACTATGAGGTGATTATTCTAGATAATCTCAGCTATGGCCATCAAGATTTAGTTGAAAATGTTCTCAAAGTCCCTTTAATTGTTGGGGATATTGGCGATCGCCTCCTGCTCGATCAAATCTTCCAAACCTATCCTATCGCGGCGGTGATGCACTTTGCCGCCTTTATTGCCGTGGGGGAGTCCGTGCAAAAACCGGGCATGTACTACAGCAATAACGTTCATGGCACATTAACCCTACTCGAAGCCATGTTAGCCGCAAATGTCAATCAGTTAGTCTTCTCTTCCACTTGCGCCATTTACGGAGAACCCCAAACCCTCCCTATCCCCGAAGATCATCCCCAAAATCCCATGAGTCCCTACGCTGCAAGCAAGGCCATGGTAGAGCGGATTTTAACCGATTTCGATCGCGCCTATGGCTTAAAATCCGTCCGTTTTCGCTATTTTAACGCGGCTGGAGCCGAACCCGGAGGCTTATTGGGCGAAGATCATCATCCGGAAACCCATTTGATTCCCTTGGCACTACACACCGCTTTAGGAAAACGAGAATCGTTGTCCATTTTCGGTACAGATTATAATACCGAAGACGGAACCTGTCTGCGAGATTACATCCATGTGGTGGATTTAGCGGCTGCCCATGTGCTGGGTTTAGAGTACCTGTTAAACGGGGGCGAAAGTGAAGTATTTAATCTCGGTAATGGCAATGGCTTTTCCGTCAGACAAGTGATTGAAACTGCTCGCCAAGTGACTGGATGTGAAATTAAAGCCATTGAGTGCGATCGCCGGCCCGGAGATACCCCTATATTAGTGGGTAGTAGCGACAAAGCCAGAACTCTCCTCAACTGGAATCCCCTCTATCCGGATGTAGAAACCATTATTCGCCATGCCTGGCAATGGCATCAGTCGAGGCATGGAATAGGGAATCAGGAATAGGGCATCAGGAATCGGACATTTCTGCGTGTCTCCCAGTCCCTCCATCCCCCTACCTTATCAACATCTGTTGACCCCTACAGTGTCACCTTAAACCTAGCTCAATCTCTTAACAAGCACCTGTCCGACGTAAAACCACATGAATGGTTTTCCAAATCAGTTCTAAATCGTAGAGAGGAGTCCAGAGAGACTGGTATTCTAAATCCAAACTCACAATATCCTCAAAATTCTTCACTAAAGAGCGTCCCTTCACCTGCCACTGTCCGGTTAAACCCGGCTTCACATCCAAGCGTCTCCAATGATGGGGTTTGTAGCGAATCACTTCCTCATGGATGGGGGGGCGAGTCCCGACTAAGCTCATTTCTCCCAGCAACACATTCCAGAATTGGGGAAACTCATCTAAACTGGTTTTGCGTAAAAAGTTCCCCACCTTAGTCACGCGGGGATCGGAATCATTTTTGAAAATCAGACCCTTGGCGCGATTTTCCACCTTGGCTTTGAGCAGATCGGCATTCATGACCATCGAGCGAAACTTATAAATCGTAAAGGGCTTACCATGAAGTCCATAGCGACGCTGACTGAAGAAAATCGGCCCAGGACTATCAAGTTTAATAGCAATGGCGATCGGGATAAAGATCAGAGCTAGAATCAGTAAACCTACTAGACTGCCGACAATATCGATGCCCCGTTTAATCGGACAATCCGTGGAAGGATGGTTAGGTCTTGGTAAAACTGATACTAACTCCCAGCTTGAGCCGAGGGAATAATTGCTGTTCATAAGGCAATATAGGTGAGGAACTTATGGAACTTGATGCTGGCTATGTTTAAGATACTTCCATACTAAGTCAACCCTTTGAGCGTTGTGTAGGGCTAAGACTGAAGCTTGTTGAAATCTTTAAAATAGTGGCCCTATTCCATCAGTTATATGAAGTTTTGATGAAGTTAGGTTAGGAACTAACGATAGGATTTATACTGAAAGATAGATCCAATAAATGTAACAATGAATCTGAAAAGGTTAGTGGATTGATGAAACGAGCGATCGCCGAAAGGTCAATTCTTTCGAGTTCATGGCATCCCTAGTCAATCCCTAAACGATCTGAATCTATCTTGGGTCGGATGCATCTTCTTGGCAAGAAGTAATGGGATAACCGTTGCCACCTAGAGTTAATGCACTTAAACTAGGTTTGTTTCGGAATATATCCGAATGATCCATGGCTATCGAGCCAAATGTCCCATTCTCCGTCATAACATCTTGTGAACTTCACCGACTACGATCGCAAATGGATAGCAATAATCTAAACTGCTACCAATCTTCTCCTTCCCCAAAAGCTGGCTCGACTTCACATCCTGGAGTTCATGCCGTTCAGGGGAATCCCACACATAACCCATCTCATACTCGCAAACTTGGTCAAACGGTGTTAGAGGTGTCCGATCTCGATCCCTTGAGTCAATTGAAATCAGGAAAATTGTTGATGGTCAATAAGAGCCGTCGCAATGGACTGATCGTCTATAAACGCTATCATGCAGAATTTGCTGGCCCTGGGGCTGCTGTAGGTGGAAACTGTGATTCAGATTGTCATGGGTTCTTACCTGTGGGCAATCTGGATCTCGTATCTCCAGACAATTGGGAGGAGCGAAGGCAGGCTTATTTAATTCGCCTTCAATGGATTCGCTTTACCCACCAATTTACAGAGCAAACCATCCCTCTCAATCGGGCGCAAAAGATTCTTCAGCATTTTGAAGCATTTTTCGGCGCTAAAACCTTGTCCACCATACCTGATGAGGCTTTATCATTGATGGTGGGCGTTTTTCCAGAGACGATCCATGAAGCTCGATTGCTCAGTTGAACGTCAGTTAGGGATGGCAACTGAGGCAAAAAGGCTGTTGAGTCTTTGGTACGTGCGTTGATTTTCGTCGGGGTTGCCAATCGTAATCCGTAACCCTCCTCCGGTATGACGAATGAGAGTGCCTTGGGCTTTTAGGCGATCGCCGATTTCTTGATGAGTGAGTTGGGCTGTAGAATGTAGGCGAGCGTAGAGAAAATTCGCTGCACTGGGCCAAACGTTCAGTTGAGAAATTTGATTTAATCTCTCTTTGAGATGTTCTCTCTCTTGCAACAGTGGGTCAATGGCGCTGAGAAGGGGTTGACGATTTTGAAGTACCAACAGGGCCGCAAGCTGGGAGAAGGTGGGTAAGTTATAAGGGAGGCGGACTTTTTCTAGAGCCTCAATAAATTCAGGGTGACCAATGGCATAACCGACGCGATGGGAGGCTAACCGAAAAGCTTTGGAAAAGGTGCGTAATATCACCCAATTGGGGTGTCGATCAAATTCAGGCACGAGGGTATGCTGACTAAATTCAAAATAGGCTTCGTCAATGACGACCAAAATCTCTGGAGGCAGTTGTTCTAACCACTGGATTTCTTGAGTTGTGAGGGGGTTACCGGTGGGGGAGTTAGGATGTACCATAAACACGACCCGAATCGGAGGACGAGGGGAGTCTATGGCGTTTTGAGCCGCTTGCAGATCGGTTTCAAAGGTTTGGGAATCGCGATCGACAGTAACGACAGGAATCCCCAGGGTTTGGGCTAAAATCCCATACATGGAGAAGGTGGGATTAGCGGTTAAAATCCCGGCGCTCTCACCTAAACAAGTAGCCATCAGGATCGAGCGAATCAGTTCATCGGAGCCATTTCCTAGGCAAATTTGAGCAGAGGAAAGGGCCGATTCTGGTGTGAGCTGGGCCGATTCATTCACATATTGGGCGATCGCCTCTTTTAATTGATGATGACTGCCATCTGGATAGCGATTCGCCTCCAGGGGATGCAGATAGAGTTGGGCTAATTTCTGTTTCAGCTCTTTAGGTAAATCGTTAGCGCTTTCATTGGTATCGAGTCGATCCAACACTGGGGAATGACTTGCCGCATCTCCGGTGATGCTTCCTGGATGGGGTTTATAGGCACTCAGTTGGGCGATCGCCGGACGAATGAAAGACAACATAGACTTAACTAACTCAGAAGTAGCGGTGAAGATGGGATCAGCATATCAAATTTTATAGCCCTGGTAATGGGTAATGGGTAATGGGTAATGGGCAGAAGGGTAATGGTAAAACCACTATTCTTGAAGAAATGTAGGGTGGGCAGGAGAAGAGGGCGATTCTTTTAAGATACAAGGGGCGGGTTTACAAAGGTTATTGGTGGGATGTCTAAGTGGTTGGTGAACCCGCCCCTACGATGACTGCCTACCCTACGATGACTTAAAATTGAGAATTGTCAACATTCGGATTATTCCCACCCGGTCGATTCCCCCGACGATTCCCTGGGCCATTGGAAAAGCGATCGCGTCTTTCATCCATCATCTCAGCAAACTGTTGCCTTTGGCTCGCATCGAGAACATTACGAATTTCCATCATGCTCTCAAAACGAAGACTCCCCATTTGTTGAGCCAATTGTTGGATCTGCTGATGTTGGGCCCGAACTTGGCTCTCATTAGCATTTCCCGTCATTAAATTCCGGAACTGCTCATGAGCTTGCTTCATCGCCTCTCGACCTTGTTCCAATTGGGGTTGATAGCGCTCTCGAATCGCTTGAATTTGCTGTTGCTGTTGTTCAGACAGATTCAACTGTTGCATCAATCCCCCATTGGGCCCGCCCTGGCCGCGGCCTCCTCGTTGAGCAACCCTCGTACCCTGACCCTCCCAATTCCCACGGGGTCTAGCTTCAGCCATTCCCCCACCGATAACCAACAAGGCGAAGGTCACCGCACAAACACGAGCAATATTCATAGGTTTAACCGACATCATTTTGAGATACCTCTAAGATTGAATAAACAACTAATTTGTTGATGGGGAATCTTCCCATAGAAACCACGGATCTTCGACAGAGGAAGAGGTTTGACCGATCCCTTGCCAAGTGTCTTGTAAAAATCGATCCAATGACGCGATTTCTGCTTCCGATAGGGGTTGGTTTGCCAGTTGTGTAGACCAGCGAGCATATCCACCGATCGCCAAAACCAGACTCGCGGCGATCGCCCCGAAAACCCAAACCTTTCTCCTGCTGCGGGTCACCGTCTGTTCAGGAGTAAGGCGCTGAATGTCTTGCACAATCTGCTCTTCCAGACCCATTGCCTCCGGTGGAGGACAAGGCCGGTATTGATGCAGAAACTCAACCAGGCGATCGTCTTTTTCAGCGTCACCCGGTGAAGAGTGAGGATCGATCGGCTTCATAATTGCACTCCCTGTTCTTCCAAAAACTTACGCATGGCAGTTCGACCATGAAATAGCCTGGATTTCACTGTCCCCACAGGGATCTGTAAAACCTGGGCAATCTCCTTTTGCGGCAGATCTTCCAAATCATGCAAAACCAGAACCGTGCGGTGTTCCCAAGTCAATTGTTCTAGACCCCGACGCACCACATCTTGGTAATGAAGTTGCATTAAATCCGATGTGTCTTCAGACACAGACAAAAGATCCACATTCAAGGACAATTGATTTTGTTTAGCCAATTGTCGCCGTCGATCCGAGGCTACATTACAAGTAATGCGGTAGAGCCAAGTGGAAAACTTGGCCGTTTTCCGGAACTTGGGTAGTCCTTTCCAGGCTCGTAAAAACACCTCCTGAACCAAATCATCCAAGTGAGACGGCCCACAGAGTTGATAGAGGGTAGAGCGAACCTGGGATTGATAACGGCGATATAATGGGCGATAGCTCTGGGGATCTCCGTGAAGACATTGATGGACTAATTGTGAGTCATTCTCTAAGGCTTCTGACCCACCGCTTAGGTGAGTCCCCCAAAGATGAGCTAATCTAGCAGCCACTAAACCCGTTCCTCGTCATTGGTGATTTCTGTATATTTAGACTGTGGGGAGGGACAGAAGGTTCAATCGGGTCAGTGATAAATTTAAATTCTAGAGATTTAAATTCTAGATAAAATGAAAGATTACAAATCACCCATCTTGTCTAACCCCTAATTTTATATGGATCTACTAGAGTATCAGGCTAAGGAATTATTTGCGGAGATTGGCATTCCTATCTTGCCGTCTCAGTGCATCAACCATCCGGCTGACTTGAAAGGATTGAAGATTCCCTATCCCGTGGTCTTAAAATCTCAAGTGCGTGCTGGAGGTCGGGGTCGGGCCGGAGGGGTGAAATTTGCGGAAAATACGATTGATGCGGTGGCAGCGGCCCAGGCGATCGTCAATTTACCGATTATGGGCGATTATCCAGATGTGATTTTGGCAGAAGCTAAATACAATGCCGATCGCGAATTGTATTTAGCAGTCGTTTTGGATACCCATGCGAGACGGCCAGTGCTGTTAGGCTCCAACAAAGGCGGTGTCGATCTCGATGCGGTGATGGAACACATGCAAGTGGTGGTGGTGGATCAGGGCTTTTCACCGTTTTATGCTCGCCGTTTGGTGTTGAGGATGGGACTCCAGGGGCGATTAATTCAATCCGTCAGCCAGATTATTGAAAAAATGTATCGGTTGTTTGTGGATAAAGATCTGGATCTGGTGGAAATTAATCCGTTGGGCGTGAGTCCCGATGGTAGTGTGATGGCTTTAGATGGTAAGGTAACGGTGAATGACGAGGCCTTAAACCGCCATCGAGGTTGGGTGGAATTGTGGATTAAAAATGATTCTGGCTTCATTGATCCGCTTCCATTGACCTCAGCCAAGAATGGCGATCGCCCCCCGGAAGGAGATGGGGTTCAAAGTTTGGGCTTCCATCAGATGGATTTAGAAGGCAGTATAGGCGTGTTATCCAATGGGACAGGATTGATGATGGCCACCCTGGATTTAATCTATAGTAGCGGCGGCCATCCAGCCCGGTGTTTAGATATTGCTGGGGACTTTCAAGGGGGATGGCTGGCCGATCAACTCTGCGATCGGATCGAGCGCGGATTAGAATTGGTACTCGATCAGGAAGATGTAGAGATTTTGTTGGTGAATTTGGTAAGCAGCTTAACGCCGAGCGATCGGATTGTGGAAGTGATCGTGAAAGGATTAGAGCGGCGATCTCGATCAGTGCCTAACTCTAATGTTCCCGTTATTCTGAGGCTGGTTGGCGATCCTTTGAGTCCGGAGATTGAAGAGCGGTTAGCTCAGTTTCAAATTACCTGGATAGAAGACCTAGAAGCAGCCATTAAAGCGGCTTTGGTTCCCAGTCAATAGTAAGTGTTCCCTCAAACAAGTGCCCTAATTACCCATGAACTTTAGTCATACTCAAAAAGTGTTAGTCCAAGGAATTACCCAGGCTTTAGGACGAGTCCATGCCCGGTTAATGAAAGAGTATGGCACGAATGTGGTGGCGGGAGTGAGTGCAGGAGAAGGGGGACAAGATATTGAAGGCATTCCCACGTTTGATTTGGTGGAAGAGGCGGTTCATCGGGTGGAGGGGATTGATACTTCGTTAATTTTTGTACCGCCCTATGAAATGCTCGATGCGGCCCTAGAGGCGATCGCGGCTGGAATTCGCCATCTGATTTTAATTCCCTCTGGAATGCCTCCCCTGGATATGGTGAAGTTGTTGCGAAAAGCCGAAGTCACGGAAACTTTAGTCTTGGGGCCCAATTGTCCGGGGATTATTGTCCCCGGTCAAGTGCTACTGGGAACCCATCCCAGCCAATGTTATACTCCCGGCCGCATTGGTCTGATTAGTTGCGCCGATACTCTGACCTATCAGGTGGCTTTAGAGTTAAGCAAGGCCGGATTTGGTCAATCTGTAGGCGTGGGTTTAGGTCGAGAAACCATTTTAGGGTCTTCGTTTGCCCAATGGTTACAGATTTTAGAAGAAGATGAGCAAACTGATGCGATCGTTTTGGTCGGTGAGATTGATGGTTTAGGGGGCGAGGAACAAGCGGCCGAATATATCATCGAAGCGATTGATAAACCGGTGGTCGCTTATTTAGCGGGTCAACGTGCCCCCCAACCCCGGCGTAAGGGCCATGCAGCGACCTTAATTGCTTCCCGGTTATTGGTCACAGAGATGAAAGCGGGACGGGGTTCGATGGTGAGTAAAGATATCAGCGATCGCAAGTTAGAAGCGTTTAAATCGGGTAAAATTCCTGTGGCTGAGAAACCGGCGGATATTCCCAGGTTACTCAAGACTAAATTAAAACGGACTTCACCCGCAAAAAACACGAAGAAGTCATAAGCGATCGTGGGGCTTGAGCGATCGCCAGAGAAAAAGGTGAGCGAATAGTTACACTTTTGGAAACACTACTGCCAAATCTGAGTCCCAGAGGCTAGGCTGATAGTTAAGTTTTAGATTAAGGATTATGGAAAAAGAACTGGCAATCCGTACCTCTGGACTGACCAAGCAATTTGACCGCCATATCGCAGTCAATGACTTAGATTTAGAAGTCGGACTCGGTGAAGTCTACGGTTTAATTGGCCCCAATGGTGCAGGGAAAACAACCTTAATTCGCATGTTAGCAGCAGCCGAAGAACCGACTACAGGGGAAATTTATATTAACGGCGATCGCCTCCTCCGAGACCATTCTAACCCCACCCTGAAACGGCGCATTGGTTATCTACCGGACGATTTCCCCGTGTATGACGACCTCACGGTTTGGGATTATTTAGACTATTTTGCCCGCTTATATCAACTCAAAGACCCCCGCCGTCGGCAACGCCTCTATGATGTGCTAGAACTGGTACAACTGGGAAATAAGCGCAATAGTCAGATTTTCACCCTCTCGCGGGGGATGAAACAACGGCTTTCCCTAGCCCGAACCATTATCCATGAACCCATTGTGTTATTGCTCGATGAACCGGTATCAGGATTAGACCCCATTGCGCGAAGGCAGTTTCGGGAAATTATCAAAGCTCTCCAAGAAGCGGGAATGACGGTTTTAATTTCTTCCCATGTTCTCAGTGACTTGGCGGAACTCTGTACATCTGTGGGTATCATGGAACTGGGCTATTTAGTCGAAAGCACAAGCCTAAAAGATTTGTATCAGCGCCTAAGTCGCCAACAAATCTCGATCGCCACCCTGGGATCTCAAGATGCCCTGATCACAGAACTGAAACACTTTCCCCAGGTGGACGGATGGGAAAGCCTCTCATCGGGACATTTGCGGGTTAACTTTAACGGAACCCCAGAAGAAAGCGCCCAGTTGTTGCGATCGCTCGTGGGTGCTAATTTACCCGTAACTGAGTTTTACTCGACTCAGGAAGATTTAGAAACCATCTTCCTGAAACTCGGTCATAAGCAAGCATCTTAATCTAAGGACGAACATCTGTAACTGGATATGCAGATATCTATCTGTAGCATTTTCAAATGAGTTATCAACGGTTGCCCTCATCCCCCAGCCCCTTCTCCCGTGGGAGAAGGGGAGCAAAAGTCCCTCTCCCGTGGGAGAGGGATATAGGGAGAGGGCATTCCCGGTTCACGTCTCCCATGAAAATGCTAGATATAGCGTTTTTAACTGAGTCATGTTCAGGTCGGCGATCGCCGCAACGGTTGCCCTCATCCCCCAGCCCCTTCTCCCACGGGAGAAGGGGAGCAGAAGTCCCTCTCCCTTGGGAGAGGGATATAGGGAGAGGGCATTCCCGGTTCACGTCTCAAATGAAAACGCTATATACAGATTTCAACCCTGTGCCCTCTGTAAAGGATATATGAAGATGAGACTAGATTTAATGAACATTATTGGGGAAATTAACCCCCAACTATTCCGAGAAGTCAAAGGTCGGTTTAAGACTCGGAATATCATGGTGGCTGGTGGTATGTCTTTATTTACCCAAGTCTTGGTACTCTTTGGCTTCCTGAATGAATTACCCACTCGCCATAGTGAATATCACCGCTACTGTACTGGAGGCAACCCAAAATACTACTATGAAGAGTTTCGTTGTTTGATCGATCCGTTGGGTCATCTCGAAATCAACTGGCAACTGTGGTGGTCAGATGTCTTTGTCTGGTTAACCGTGGTCGGCATATTTGCCCTATTAGTAGGCGGAACCTATTTAATTATTAGTGACCTTGACCGAGAAGAGCGCAAGGGAACCCTGAATTTTATTCGCCTGAGTCCCCAATCTACCCAGAAAATTCTCTTAGGTAAACTTCTAGGGGCCCCTAGCTTACTCTATTTGGGCTGTTTCCTAGCTTTTCCCCTTCATCTGTGGGCAGCGCTTAATCTGCATATGTCCCTAGGATTATTGGCCCTCTATTATGGAGTGCTATTGGCTTGTAGCGCCTTCTTTTTCAGTGGTGCCATCCTGTTGGGTTTAGTGAGCCATTGGATGGGTGGATTTCAAGCTTGGTTGGGCGGTGCTTTGGTGACGGCGTTTCTGTTTTTCACTGCCTTGATGCGGGTCGAAGATGCGCCCATTGATGCCCTGAAATTGGTTTCGCCGTCTAGTTTAATCCCCTATATGATTGGGGAAAAATGGTTGGGTAATATTCAGCTCTTTAATTACGATCTTATCGATTTACTCAAGCATTCCATGGAGTGGCACTGGTTTGTGTTGCCCATTGGCCAGACGGCGATCGGCTTAAGTTTAGCCATGGTAGTAACTTGTGGGGTATGGACGGCCTGGAATTGGCTGGTGATCGATCGCTGTTTCCGCAATCCGAATCAGACTCTAATCAGCAAAAAACAGTCGTTTTGGTTAACCGGATGTTTCAGCGTGTTTACCCTGGGTTTGGCTCCCCATGGATATGAGTTTGATAATCTCTATGTGCTGCTTGTGTTCAACCTGATTTTCTTTGCTGGATTAATGGCGGCTTTGTCTCCCCAAAGACAGGTTTGTGTAGATTGGGCCCGGTATCGCCATATGTCGGCAACTCGCCATCAAGGACTATTACAAGACCTGATGTCTGGGGAGAAAAGTCCAGCTCTTTTGGCGATCGCCTTAAATTTGCTCGAAGCTCAGTTAATCATTCTACCCTGGATCTTAATGTGGCCTGGCGGTACAGACGATATCCTCCATGGAATCTTTAACCTGGTATTGAGCTTTTCCGTCCTGCTCGTGTATGCCAGTGTTGCCCAACTGATTATGATGATGAAATCGAAGAAAAGCGGCATTTGGGCAACCGCAGCGATCGGTGGGGCAATTTCTCTACTCCCCTTAGCATTCCTGGTTCTCTCTGCCTATCCTGAAGAAGCACCCCTGCTCTGGATGTTTACCATCTTTCCCTGGGAAGCCCTCAACCATACATCAGCCCTTACAGTTATGGTCTCGGTGTTAACCCAATGGTCGGTTGTTGGTTTAGTCAGTACCCAATATGGGCGGCAACTGCGCCAAGCCGGTATTTCTGCCTCTAAAGCCTTGGGTCATGCCTAATCAGCGATCGAGAAGAATGGATTAAAGCACTTCCTGATTTTAATCTAGATTTTCATTTCCCCTAGCCCTTCCATCTGGGTAGGGGTTTTTCTTGATTATCCTGTAGGGGCGGGTTATACCTCAATATAGAATACCCACATATCAATTCTCTCAACCCGCCCCCACCCCACCGATCAACCCACCGGATCTGATGATTTCGATATGATGTTGGAGAAAATTGGTGGGGTCTCGATGTCGTGTTGGGCGGGTTCACAAAAGTGATTGGTGGTGTTCTGGTTATTGGTGAACCCGCCCCTACGAATCCCAATTGTTTCGGCTGTCGCCGACCTGAAAATTGTTAATTGTTAATTGTTAATTGTTAATTGATGTTACTTGAATTCGCCTTAATCATCCTAGTAGCGCTCCTCTTCTATTATCTGTTTATACGGATAAACCTGCCGGGATTATTAGGATTAGTAACCACGGGATTAATCATTGGCCCCAGTTTTCTTGATTGGGCCAGCGATCCGGTTTTAGCGCTCTTGAAAGAATTCAAAACTGTCGCCTTAATTGTCATTTTGATTCGCGCCGGGTTAGGCATTAACCGAGCGACCTTAAACACCATTGGCGGCCCAGCAATTCGCCTGAGTTTTATTCCCGGAATTATTGAAGGAACCACAATTTTATTTTTATCTCATTTTCTCTTAAATTTAACCTTGATTGAAGGGGGAATGCTGGGATTTATTTTAGCAGCCGTTTCCCCTGCGGTGGTTGTGCCGTCGATGCTGGAACTCAAGGATGCTGGTTGGGGAAAACAGAAGGAAGTGCCCACGTTAGTGTTAGCCGGTGCATCCGTCGATGATGTCTTTGCAATTACTATTTTCGGCGTTTTTGTCGGTTTAGCAACCGGTGAATCTTTGAATCTGACCCATGTATTAGTAAGTGTTCCCCTGGGAATTTTCGTCGGTGCAGCCATTGGGGTAGGGATTGGGTTTGGTCTAGTTTGGTTCTTTAAGCGCTATCATATCCGAGATACGAAAAAAGTAATTATTTTTACGATGATTGCGGTGTTGTTTTATGAATTTACCGAAGTTGATGCGGTGAAAAACCTGATTCCGATCGCCGGTTTGTTGGGAATTATGGCGATCGGCTTTGTCATCCTAGAAAAATATGATATACTCGCCCGTCGCCTAGCGGCTAAATTTGGTAAGGTTTGGGTGTTAGCGGAAATTCTGTTATTTGTCTATATTGGCACACAGGTAGACCTCAATCAAATCAGTGTGGAGGTGTTGGGAATTGGTGTATTGATGCTGTTTTTGGGCTTACTTGCTCGCAGTCTGGGGGTCTGGCTTTCCCTGCTCAAGTGCCATCTGAATACTAAAGAAAAGATCTTTTGCACGATCGCCTATTGGCCCAAAGCAACGGTACAAGCGGCCATTGGTGCAGTGCCCCTGAGTTTGTTTTATGACGGTAAAATGACCTCGATGACGGAAGCTACTGGACAGACAATTTTGGCGATCGCCGTTTTGAGTATCATGATCACTGCACCCTTGGGGGCGATCGGTATTCAATGGAGCGGGCCAAAACTTCTGAGCAAACCGTAATTCGTAAAATAAAAGTAGGGGCGATCGGCTGTTCGCCCCTACTCTACAGCCTTGGTTATTGATTTATTCAGGATTTTGGTGTAATCGGCGTTGGGTTGATGACATCAAAGCTCGATTAATCGGAAAACCAGGAACAGGCATCACCTGATATTTTCGTTCGGCTTCGAGTTCTTTGAGTTCGGTATAATCAACCCAGTGGATACAGTCTACGGGACAGGTATCGATCGCCTCTTGAATCAGCTCTTCTGGGTCTCCATCTTGCCGAATCACCCGCGATCGCCCATACTCGTCTTCAATATAAAACGTATTTCGGGCCACATGGGCGCAATGTTTGCACCCAATACAGGTTACCTCATCCACGTAAACCCCTTTCTGGCGCAGCATTCCCCCCAATTCGGGTTCAAATCCTGTCCGTTCCGGTTCATCCCGCCATACACCACCTAATTCAGGTTCTAGTCCACTGCGTTCTAAACCCTGATCCTCGGTTGAAAGGGGATAAAAATCATCCATTATGCACTCCAACGTTGCAGCACTAAGCGAATCGAACCATCCTCATTTTTTTGCTGTTCTGCCACTTGAAACCCTTGTTTGGCAGTCTCTTGCACCACCGTATGATAGGCGTAGCGCTGAGTAATTTTATTGATAAACCCTTGTACGGAAAGATTCTGCTGCCAGAATTGCATATCTGAAACCAATTCATAGTGTTGGCCATTCCAGCTAAAGCCGATATCGTAACCATTCTCTTGTTCAATCACCACTTCAGCGTCGTGAGTTTGCCCTTGATATCCGCGAACCGGACTAGGGCCAGATTTCCAATCCATCTCTAACTCACTTAAAGCAGTTTTCAGAGCCTGTAAATTGCGAATTTGAGTTTTAATTTGACTAAAGTGTGACATGGCAGGTTGTTTGGCGTAAAAATACAAAATACAGTTGACAAAATGATTACCACTGGCTAAATGTAGCCTGATTGGTGGTAACGTTCTGTTCCTGTTGCACTTGGGCAAAATACTCAGCCGTTGGTTCAACTTTGAGGACATGACCGAGTTGAGCTTCAATCGCTGCGGTCACTTCTGCACAAGATGATCCAACAATGCCAGTAACGGTTTCCTTTACCCGACCATCCGGGTAAATCACGAACTCTAGGGTTTCCATGTGAGTCTATCCCTGATAAACAAAGCCTATGGTTCTTGCTTAAAGGCATGAACTCAGCTTTTAACTGCATCATAATGATGCAAATCGTAACAAAAATTATGACACACCTGAAGTGTGTTCTCAATTATTGGTCAGTGTGACGCAAGTTTCTCAAATCGTCAAGAATCCTGATCTATAAGGCTTTGAAGGTTCACTGGGGAAGATATAAATCGTTATCATTTGTAATTCTTTCTCATGAGGGCGATGAGCGAAGGAAGGACGCGCCATGGTTGATAATGGAGGATTAGTCAGGTTCAAAAAATTGGTGTAACGATGATGAACAACCAAAATATTGGGGTGATGCGTGTTGGTGTTTTAGGTTTTGGCGGTTTGGGACAAGCTGCGGCAAAGGTTTTGGCTCCCAAAGGGGAAATGCGGTTAACGGCAGTGGCTGACCATAAGGGCTATGCTTACAATCTGGACGGCTTAGATGGGGATGCTTGCGCTCAGGTGTATGGCGATCGCCATACAGTAGGATATTTAGAGCCATGGGGAATCCTGAGCGACAATAGCATTGCCGACCTCATTCAACAGGCTTCTGCTGTAGACGGTTATTTTCTAGCCCTTCCTAACCTCCCCAATACCTTTATGGCCGATGTTGCTCGGCAGTTTATCGCCTCCGGTTGGCAAGGGGTGCTAGTCGATGCCCTCAAACGCACCAGTGCCGTAGAACAACTGCTAGAGCTGCGAGATGACCTGCAAAAAGCCGGAATTACCTACATGACTGGATGCGGTGCAACCCCTGGTTTGCTCACTGCTGCTGCTGCTCTAGCTGCCCAAAGTTATGCCGAAATTCACTCGTGTAAAATCACCTTTGGCGTAGGTATTGGCAACTGGGAAGCTTACCGGGCTACCATTCGCGAAGATATTGCCCATATGCCTGGCTATGATGTGGAGAAAGCCAGAGCGATGACGGATGCCGAAATCGAAGCGCTCCTGGATAAAACCAATGGCATTCTGGCCCTAGAAAACATGGAACACGCCGATGATATTATGCTCGAATTAGCTGGAATCTGCGATCGATCCTGCGTGTCCGTCGGTGGTATCGTTGATACCCGCAATCCCAAAAAACCCCTCAGCACCAACGTCCAACTCACCGGACGCACCTTTGAAGGCAAAACCTCCACCCATACCTTCACCCTAGGCGATGAAACCAGCATGGCTGCCAACGTTTGCGGGCCAGCCTTTGGCTATCTCAAAGCCGGAATGTCCTTCCATCGTCGCGGTATCCACGGACTCTTCACTGCGGCTGAAGTCATGCCCCAATTTGTCCGCTAGATCGAGATTTGCCCTCGTATCAAGTGGGTAGGGTGGGCAGTAGAGAAACCCCCCCTGCTTTTTAAGCAGGGGGTTTGGGGGCCGAGCATTCTTTGCTAGATTTCAAATGGCAATGAGACATGGTTGTAGGGGATTTCTGGCCGGAAATCCCCTACTCGTTCATTCTAAAACAAGACTTTTGCCTATTGCCTAGGGCGCAGCACTATACAGCGCTTCGCGCGGTAATGGGTAATGGGTAATGGGTAATGGGAAAACCATTTTTTACGCTAGAGTGCCCATTCTTCAGGCTTTTCATGGGACAACACTCTCAAGGAACATTTCGATTACTGTACCTCATAACATCGA
>NZ_JAQPOK010000143.1 GCF_030068445.1 Roseofilum halophilum BLCC-M91
TAACTCTTCTTGTTTTTTCCAGGCAGTCAACAGAGAAGATGTTTGAGCGTAATCGATTCTTTCTTGTCGTTGATACCAAGCCTGAGTTCTTTCATGGAGCGCTTTGTTGTAAACTAATCTTACACAACCCAAAGTGCGCCGCAATAGCGACTCTTGCTCTAAGGTTGGGTAAAATCGGTAGTTAAATGCTCTTTCCATGTGGGGTTCAAAGGAGTTCTCACATTGTAGCACCTAAGATGTAATTGTGGTAGCCTATGGTTAGTAAAGCCGCCCTGGAAGGGCGGGGTTTCAGACCCAATTTTTCTGATGATCTCAGCACGGGGAGCAAACCCATCTCCCATATCCCCAGCATAAGCCACGGTAACCCGGAAAACCTGTCCTTGAGATTCACCCAAATAGACCATACCGAGAATATTATCTTCATAATCAGTAAAGGCGATGGCCTTTTGCATCCAAGGATAAACGAGAATCTCCGGTTCTGTATAGTCTGCCTGGTGTTGCCAACCATTGCTCGCCAACAACCCGCGATCGCCAGTAACTGACGCTTCTAGCGCCTCCAACGTCATTTCCACAGGGGGAACAAACACATGCACTTGAGCGTTAGGAATCTCAAAAAACACCCCACATCCCTCATCACCACAAGCCGTATTCACCATTAAACTCTCAGGATAGTACGTCAGTACAGGAATAAAGTCTTGCTGATAGAGCTTGAGCGTGATTTCTTGCGGTTCTCCCTCCACTAAAATCGTTTCTGTCTTCATTTGAGGTAAATCACTCACTAAGGGAGCCTCAGCAGAACCAACCGCCACACTCCCCTGGGGAAGTTCTGAGGCTTCTGGAACACTGCACCCCACCATCAAGATTAATCCAACTACCCAAAGGCGATCGCCTAAAAATCTACTCATCATTCCTCCTTATTCCTCCTGCTTCAACGATCCAAGTTTGCCGACCAACAGGGAACCGTTGCTAACAATTCTCCCATAGCTTCACCATCTAAAGGTTTAGACAAAAAATAACCTTGGACTTCTTCACACCCCATTTTAGACAATTGGGTTAATTGAGAGCCTGTTTCCACACCTTCGGCCGTCACGGTAATATTTAAATGGTGCGCTAACGTGATAATCGCTTCCACAATGGCTGCATTTTCTCCCCGTTCCCCCATGCGACTAATAAACGAGCGATCGATTTTCAACGTATCAATCGGAAAGCGATGTAGATAACTCAAAGAAGAATAGCCCGTACCAAAATCATCAATACTCAGTTGAATCGAACGTTGTTTAAGCTTCTGAAGCGCACTGGTGGCCAAGTCTGGATTATCCATAATTGCACTTTCAGTAATTTCTAATTTTAAATTTTTACTCTCAAAATTAGTTCTGAGTAAAATCCGATCCATTTGATCGATTAATGTCGATTGATTAAATTGCTTAACCGACAAATTCACACTCATGGTTACCTTATCATCAATCCACGCTTTTTTTCGCCAATTCTCAAATTGACTACAAGCTTCTTGCACGACCCATAACCCAATTGGCACGATTAATCCCGTTTCTTCCGCAATCGGAATAAAAGCACCCGGTGAAATAAACCCCTGTTCGGGATGTTGCCAGCGAATCAAAGCTTCAAACCCAGAAATATAACCCGTTTTCAAAGAAATAATCGGCTGATAGTGCAGGACAAATTCATGATTTTCAATAGCCAATCTTAAATCCGTTTCGATCTGAAACCGTTTTTGGGTATTGCGACGCATAAACGCATCAAACACTTGATAAGTTTTATGGGTTCCTTTCGCCCGATACATAGCAATATCTGCATCCCGGAGTAGTTGCTCTGGTTCTTGATAGTCAGGAGTGCTAAAGACGATGCCAATACTGGCGTTTAAGAAAATTTCCTGTTGATTCCAATGAAAGGGCCAAGTTAAAGAGTTTTGGATTTTTTGAGCTAGGTTGATTGCAATTTGTACACTTTCAATTTGATGCATTAAAATAGCAAACTCATCCCCCCCGAAACGAGCCAAAACCTCGGTAGAGCGCAAGCAAGATTGCAAGCGACGGGCGACAGAAATCAATACATGATCGCCAACTAAATGTCCCAAGGAATCATTCACCATTTTGAAGCGATCGCAATCCATAAACAAAATAGCAAACTGATAGTCTTTATCCGACTTGAATCGGTCTAAGGCTTGAATTAAGCAATCCATGAACCACACCCGATTCGGCAATCCCGTCAGGGCATCATGGGAAGCCATGTGCAGTAGTTTTTGCTGAATTTTTTGGCGCTCTGAGATTTCAGATTCTAGTTTCTTATTGGTGCTAATCAGTTGTTGATTCATGTCTTGCAGTTGCTCGGTTCGCACCTGTACCCGGTGTTCTAATTCGCTATTGAGTTTCGTGATTTCTGCTTTAGCTTGGGTTAGGGCCAACTGATTTTCTATGCGAGCAATAACTTCTTCGAGGTGGAAGGGTTTGGTAATATAATCAATGCCGCCCACTTGAAACGCCTTGACTTTATCGAGTACATCATCTAAAGCACTCAAGAAAATGACCGGAATATCCTGAGTCTGAGCATCTGCTTTGAGTTGTTTGCACACTTCATAGCCATCCATATCCGGCATTTTAATATCGAGCAAAATCAAATCCGGAGGAATGGTCTTAGCCGCAGTGATCGCCATTTGACCATTGGTCACCCCTCGCACTTTATAGCCTTCTTCGATCAGGCTATTGGATAACAGTCGTAAATTATTCAGGGTATCATCGACAATTAATAGATTGCCCTTAGACGATGACGATATTGAACCAGGGTTATTCATGGTTAAAGTTACACTGAGCTATTTTCATAATTCGATCGAAACAAAATTGATCGACTAAACTCGCGATCGCCTGCTTGAGAGTTCCACGGTCTGCTGGCAATTGCTCCAAAAGTTGATAAATCCCCTCTGCATCAGCCCCCGCAGCACAATGATAAAGTTGAATCACCCAATTTTCAGAAAGCCCCTCAAGGTTAGTCTCCTCCACCAGAGTATGGGGTAAAGTTGGGTGAGCATCCACAGTTGGATTCAAACCCTCTACTGTCCCATAAATATATCGAACGCCAAGATACTTGGCCATTGTCTCAAAAATTTCGCTCTCTTGGAATGGTTTCATCATCCAATCGTCACATTCACAGGAGCGATCGCATGTTGGTTCTGTTGCTTCTGTTAAAGCATGGCCGGTTAAACCAATAATCGTCGTCGCTTGGCCTCGCAAGGACTGGCGGATCAACTCGGTGGCTGCATATCCATCCATCACTGGCATTTGCATATCCATCCAAATCAAATGAGGTTGCCAAGACTCCCACACTTCGATAGCTTCTTGACCGTTACTGGCCTCGCGCACCTCAAAACCCACAGAACTCAGTACCTTCACCAAGAGTTGCCGATTTTCCCACACATCCTCAGCCACCAGAATACGATAGGTCGGTTGACCGGGAGCTAGACCAATCACAGGTAAAGGCCCATTGGATTGGGGGACTTGCATCGGATCGGCCTCCTCAAACGGTATATAAAACCAAAAGCAACTCCCCCCCGCAGTCGGACAAGTGAAGTTAATTTTCCCCCCCATCAATTGGACGAATTTTTGAGTAATCGACAATCCTAAACCGGTTCCTTCTCCTGACTGACGACCTAAACTGGCCTGTACAAATGGCTCAAAAATCCGTTGTTGCTCTTCAACAGGAATACCTGGCCCTGTATCTTCTACCTCAAAATACAATCGATTGTTGTTTTGTTTGCTGACTTTCAAAATGACCTTACCCTGGGAGGTGAATTTAATGGAATTACTTAAGAGATTAATTAAAATTTGACGCAACCTCCCCTCATCTCCTTTGATCCATTGAGGGACATCTTTTTCCCAAATAATTTGAAAATTTAGCCCTTTTTTGTAGGCTTTCAAACTAAACATATCTTGGGTTTTTGCAAGCATTTGATGCAAGTCAAAATCGGAAAAGTTAACAAACAATTCACCCGATTCTATTTTTGACAAATCCAGGATATCGTTAATTAACGATAAGAGATGATGAGCAGAATGATTAATAATATTCAGAGACTCTTGTTGTCCGCTCTCCACAGGCGAGCGGGACAGGAGTTGAGTAAAGCCTAAAATAGCATTGAGGGGAGTGCGTAATTCGTGGCTCATATTGGCTAAAAACTCACTTTTAGCCTGATTTGCTGCATCGGCGGCATCTTTGGCTTGTTTCATCTGAGCTTTCGCTTTTAAGGCTTGAATAATTTGTTGGGATTTATATTCAATTTCCTGAACGGATTGAGCTTGCTTGAGGGCAATCCCCAGTTGTTTGCCTAAACGCACCATGGCTTTAATCTCCCAAGGTTTCCACATCCGAGGGGCTGCCGTTTGATAAGCGGCTAACAATCCCCAAAGTGTATCGCCTTGTAAAATGGGGGCAATTAAGTAAGAGCGAATTTGATGGCGTTGAAAAAATCTCAAATAGCCGCTAGGAAAACCCAATAAAAAAATATCATTTGCCACATAACTTTCGGGCAAACTTTCGGGAGAACTATGAAACTTAAAAAAACATTCACTCAGTTGTTCCGTCAACTCTTGATAGGAGTGGGAGATTTTAACTAGAGACCGTTGATTGGGGCCTAAGGACTCAGCTACAAATTGACCGCTCCAATCGGAATTAAAACGATAAACGAGAACGCGATCGCACTTGAGCAAGTGCCTGGCCTCATAGGTCACCGTCGTAAAAATGGTGTCCACATCCAAAAATGCCCTGGTTTTATCGACTACCATATCCACGGCCCGTTCTGTCTCTGCTTGTTGTTGCAACTGCCGTTTAATTTCTTTTTCTCTCTCCTGGGTTGCCTGTTGCAGTGCGACTTCCATCTGTTTACGCTCATTAATATTGGAGACCACTCCAATCAATTGAGTGGGTTCCCCCGTTAAATCTCGTACTACTGAAACGGCTAAATAAACCCATTGTGCCTGACCATCTTTGCGTAGATAGCGCTTTTCTAAGCTATAGGTCTGACAAAGGCCACTGAGTAAATCTTCAAGATAGGATTCTTCAATCTTCAGATCCTCTACATGGGTTATTTGGCGAAAGGTCATGGAGAGCAACTCGGCCTCAGTGTATCCGAGTAGCTCACAAAAGCGTTGATTGACTTGCACCAATTCTCCCGAAGGAACACTTAAGGCAATCCCGACGGCTGCTTGATCGAAAATGGCTTGTAACCTTTCTTCTCGCTCCCATAAACTTAACTGAGCTTGTCGTCGTTCGCTAATATCTCGCAAAGAGACAACTAAGGCTTCCATTCCATCCCATTGCACCGGAGCGATACTGATTTCACTGACTCCTAATACTTCTCCTCCATGGGTAATTTCAATCTCTGCGGTATGGTTAACGACCATGGGTAAGCCGAAAGGATAGTCGGTTAATTCAGACAGGGGTTTATGCATAATCCTGGCGACGGCTGGATTGGCAAATAGAATCTTTCCTTGTGGGTTAACAATCATGATCCCGTCAGAGGTACTATTGACCAGGGTTTGCCATCGGGCTTCCACTTGGCGCAGTTGTTCAGTGGTGTTTTTGTAACCTGTCAGCACTTGAGTGAAGAGGATGATACCACCGATCGCCTGGGTCGGGGTATACCAGGGGTAAATTTGCCAAGTGACCCAATCTAGGGAGCCATCAGCGCCATAAAAGGGGTCTTCTTCACACTGTTTGACCTGGCCTGCTAGACACTGTTGATGGATGTCTTTCCAGCGTTGGGGAATGTCTGGAAAGATGTCATAGTGGCACTTGCCGATGATGTTCTTTTCTTGTAAGTTGTACAACTTTAGCCATTGCTCGGAGACGTAGAGGTAGCGCATCTGACGATCAAAAATGGCGATCGCCCCTGGAGAATGTCCCACGGTTAACTTTAATAGCTCCTCCTGCGCTCTTAGTTTCTGCTGTTGCCGTCGTACATAGCCATACCCAATCAGGAGATTGGCACAGATTGCCCCTATTCCAGCTATCCAAGTAGGGGAGACCAACTTTTTGCCCCTACTTGGGTGGGCAGATTTCACCCGATCGCTAGAACCTAGAGAAGAGGGGCGAACCGCTAACCCGGGTACGGCAACTCCAATTGTTAGGATCAACACTAGCCCAGCTAAAATCGTCCTAAGTCCCTCTAACCTTAAGTCCCGCCCGCTATTGCCTTTTGCCTCTTGCCTTTTGTCTAGCGCCAAGGGCTGTTTTCCCCACTTCATAAGTTCCTACCTAAGTTTTTGAGACTTGATGATTAAGCTTCAAAGCGGTTTGAGAGACCTGAACCAGTTGTTCAAACTGAAACTGATTCACCCAACAGGTCAGGGTTTCACGCAACTGAATCTGTTCTTCACAGAGATCTTCGAGCAACTGCAAAATTTGCTCGCCATCGGCTCCTGTGGCAAAATACTGCAATTTTTCAATCCATTCATGGGGCATCATGGCCAATTGCAAGGGATAAATTTCGGCCGGTTCTCGATACACCACAGGAGGCTCTTCTAGGGTTTCATAAATATAATCGACTCCAAGATAATGGTTCATTTTCTCTAAAATGACTGATTCTCGGAAGGGTTTACGCACAAAGTCATCACATCCAGAGGATAGGACGAGGGTTTTTTCTTCCTCGAAGACACTGGCTGTCAGGGCAATAATGACGGTCGCTTGGCCGTGAAGATGTTGTTTAATATACTCGGTGGCGGTATAACCATCCATAACGGGCATTCGCATATCCATCCAAATTAAGTGGGGTTGCCAATTTTCCCAGGTTTCAATGGCCTGTTGCCCGTTTTCAGCCTCTTGCACATCAAATCCTAAAGGGCCGAGCAGGTGTAGCAACAGTTGCCGATTGCTCCAGCGATCGTCAACGACTAGAATGCGATAGGTTGGTTGACCGGGAACTAAGCCAATGACTCTCTGAGTGATGACAGGCTCAAGGCTGAGATTTTCCGCTCGTTCTACGGTAATCTCAAATTCAAATCGGGTTCCGATGGGCGAATGGGCAACGGCAACCGATTGGGGTGGGTCGTCAGGTTGGCCAGAAACTGGGGTAAATTGATACCCGCGACTGATCGCTTTGATCTGTCCCCCCATCAATTCAATAAACTCATGGGTAACGGTCAGACCTAATCCGGTTCCCTGTTGGGAACTTCGCCCGGACTGGGTTTGGACGAAGGGGGTAAATAGGCTAGAGAGTTCTTCTGGCTCAATGCCGATGCCGGTATCTTCGACTTCAAAGTGGAGTTGATGGGGAGAAGTTCCCATCTTAATTCGTAAAATCACTGTTCCTTCAGAGGTGAATTTAATGGCATTGCTCAGGAGGTTAACCAGAACTTGGCGCAACTTGCCTTCATCGGTGCGGATAGAGGTGGGTAGATGGGGATCGAGTTGGACTTCTAGGATGATGCCTTTGACTTGGGCTTTGAGGGCAAATAATTCTTGTACGGTTTCGATCAGATGTTTGAGGTCAAAGTCGTTGGGGTTTAGTTGCAGATAACCGGCTTCTATTTTGGCCATCTCTAGGACTTCGTTAATTAGTCCGAGCAGGTATTCGCTGGCTCGATGAATGATGTTCAGATACTCTTTTTGTTGCGGGTTATGACCGCGATGGCGCAACATCAGTTGGGTAAAGCCAATGATGGTGTTGAGGGGCGTTCTGAGTTCATGACTCATGTTGGCGAGGAATTGGCTTTTGGTTTGATTGGCTTGTTCGGCGGCTTGTTTGGCTTGTTCGAGTTCTAGGGTGCGCTCTTGTACTCGCTGTTCTAAGCTGTTGAAGGAGTCTTGAAGCTGTTGAGCCATTTGGTTAAAGGAGTGGGAGAGTTGTTCTATTTCTCGAATGCCGATGATTTTTAGGGGGTGAGTTCCGGGGGAGGAAAGGGAGTTTAGTTTTCCTTGGGCGATCGCCTTACTGGCTGCGGCTAGGCTTAAAATGGGGCGGGCAATCCAATGGGCGGTGAGAATGGCTATGGCGATCGCCACCATCAAGGCGATCGCACATAAGGCGATGGTGTTGCGGGTATTGGCTTCGATTTGTCCCATAAAGTCGGCTTCTGGAACTACGACCACGATTAACCAATCGAGACCATAGCTATCTTGATAGGGCATCACTTGCACAAATTGCCGTTGTTTCTGGATATAAAAGTCGAGTTTTTGGGTTTGTTGGATGCGATCGAACGATCCGAGAGTGTCTAATAAGTGAGCGGTGGTTGCTTGAATGATCGGATCTTGGCATTTGCTGGCATGAATACGTTGGGCGACCCCGTTTTTGATGGCAAAGGGTTGGGGTAGGGTGGAGCTGGCGACTAACTCTCCAGAGCGCTCTACAATGAAGGTCTGGCCGGATTTCCCAATTTTTAGGGTGGCCAGAAATTCACTAATTTGGGTGAGAAAAAAGTTATTGCCTAAGACTCCAATCAGGTTACCCGCATCGTCACGAATGGCCACACTGGCAGGGATGGCCATGCGAGGATAGGCATGGTAGGTAAAGATGGGCCCCCATACTTCTTGTTGGCTTTGGACTGCGACTTTGTACCAGGGGCGATCGCGAATGGGAAAATTGGGGGTTTCGTTGAGTAGTTTAATGGGACGATCTTGCTCATTGAGCAAATGAAATTGAATACTGCCTCCTGTTGCTTCACCCGCTCTCATCAGTTGCCTTTGATCCTCTGTTCCACGAGCAATGCCGATAAACTCGTTTTGTTCACTGCCAAAAAAGACGGAATCAATTCGATCGAAGCGTTGGAGTTGTTGGAGAAAATGTTTTTGTAATTGCGGAAAATTTTTGATCTGCAAATAGCCGAGTTCCACAGCATCTAGGGTGATATAATTAACTTGATGGGGAATGCTCAGATATTCCGAGAGTTTTTGATCGATCCGTTGACTGACTTCAGAGCGCAATTGCATCGCCACTTCATTGACTGCCTTTTTGCCATAGCGCACGGAAAACCACCCCGTTAAACCAACTACCAGGACAATCTGGACAACAAACGGGACGATCAGCAACAGCTTTAAGGGGATCTTGTCACGCAGATTCCAACTATTTTGATGATGTAAAACAGCCATAAAGGTTTATCAAAAAAATTAAAAACAGGAAAAATTTTAAGGTGATATCAAAAAAGGGAGTTAAAAATTCCACGGGGATCGGTTTAAATTGAGCAAAAAAGGATTAAAATTTGAGTTGATTAGCCTAACAGCCAATAGGTAAACATTTCTCCTTTGCCCTTAACCTCTATTTTACCCCGTTCGTGAAAATGATAGTTATTTCTTAATAATTCATAAGTTTGATGGGTGACCTGAATCTGACCGGGTTCCCCTTGGGACTCCATCCGAGAAGCGACATTAACAGCATCTCCCCAGAGGTCATAAATAAATTTGCGCCTGCCAATTACTCCGGCAACAACGGGGCCGGTATTAATACCAATACGAATTTGGAAGGGTTGCTTAAAGGGGGTTTGAAACTGACGGATAATGTTTTGCATCTCTAGGGCCATATTGGCGATCGCTTCAGCATGATCCGGACGCGGTAGGGGTAGACCTCCAGCCACCATATAGGCATCGCCAATAGTTTTTATTTTCTCTAAATGATATTTTTCGCAAAGATGGTCAAACTGGGAAAAGATGCAATTGAGGAGTTCAACCAATTCATGGGCCCGTAAATTACTAGAGAGGGGAGTAAATCCGACTAAATCGGCAAATAAAATGGTGACCGACTGGAACTGTTCAGCAATAACGACCCCCATTTGCTGATCGGTGAGGTCATTCTGTTTGAGTTGTTCGGCGATCGGTTCGGGTAAAATGTTTAAGAGCAATTTTTCAGATTTGGCTTGTTCAACTCGTAGGGCATCTTCGGCGTTTTTGCGTAAGGTAATATCTTCGATTACCCCTAATAAGCCAATGACTTGCTGCTGGGCATTATGAATGGGAATTTTACTAATATCGAGCCAAATGGGTTGACCATCGTTTCCGGATTTGACTTTTTTGGCAATCATATGGAGTTGCGGGGTATCCTTTGCCATGATTTCCCGGTCTTTGGCTCGAAATTCATCCGCTAAATGGCGCGGTAATAAGTCATAATCGGTTTTGCCAATGACGACTTCTGGACGCTCTAATCCGGCGGCTTCTGACCAATTGCGATTACAGCCTAAAAAGACGCAATCGGTATCTTTCCAAAAGACTTGTTGAGGAATATTATCTAAAATGAGTCGTAAATATTGCTGCTGTTCGCGTAGGGCGGCTTCACTGTGCTGTAAGGATAACAGGGCTTCTTGGCGATCGCTAATATCATAGGCTGCATAGAGAATACATGGATGTCGATCCCATAGAATTCTTTCAGCAGATAATAATAGGGTTTTGATCGCTCCAGAGGCGGTTTTCAGTTCGACTTGTTGGTGGCGTAGGGTTCCCTGGGTTTCTATGGCTTGGACTAAGCGCTGATGTTCTTGAGGATTAACCCACAATTGCAGTTCGGCTTCCCGATGGTGAGTTAGGGTTTCTGGGGAGTATCCGAGGATTTCACAAAAGCTGTCATTGACTTCAAGTAAACAGCCATCGGCGATCGCACTAATAAAGAGGGGATGGGGACTTAAACGAAAGGCCGTTTGAAAATGCTCCTGAGCTTGTTCTAAGGCTTGGGTGCGCTCTTGAACTTGACTTTCTAAGTTATGGTTCATTTCTTCCCAAGCTTGGAAGGAGATGTTGAGTTGATAAACCATCTGATTAAAGCCTTGGGCAAGTTGGTCTAATTCTGCAATGCGTCCCCCGTGGATTTTGGGAGCCATTTCCCCTTTGGAGATCGCCTTTACCCCTTGACTCAATTGGGAAATGGGGCGAGAAAGCCAGCGACAGAGGAGGAAACCTAAGCCTAAAGCAACCATTAAGGCAACGACACAGAGGGCGATCGTGCTGCGGGTATTGGCGTTAATCTGAGCCATAAAATCGGCTTCAGGAATAATCACCACCATCACCCAATCGAGTCCCCTTAAAGACTCTTCTCCCGGTTGCAAATTATGGCCGACGGTGGTTACTTCTAGAAAATAGCGCTCTCCTTCCCATTTCATCATCAGGTCTTGATGCTCTTCCAGGGAAGCTAAGGCGGCGATATGGCTGGCAGCTTGCTGGATTAACGGATTTTGACTCTCCGAGGCTTTAATCCGTTGACGACCGTCTGGGGTGTCAATAAAGGGGGCTTCTGGGGCAGAACTAGCCACCAGTTGACCCGATCGCTCCATAATAAAGGCTTCACCCGTGGCGCTAATCTCTAAACTGGCTAAAAAGTCACTAATCTGGGTGAGCGTATAATCTACGCCCAGAACTCCTTTGAGGTCTCCTTGGGTGTCATAGACAGGTAAAACCGGGGTAATGCCCAAATCTTCTGACGCAGAAAAGAGGTAAATAGGCGACCAGGTGGCGGTTTTAGCTTCAACTGCGGCTTGATACCAGGGACGGATACGGGGATCGTATGGGGCGCTGTAGATCGGTTCATTGCTGGGGCTGCCTTGTGGGTCTAAGTGATAGATATTACGGTTGGGGGCACTATTGCGATCGCGACGATAAAGGCGAGGCGTAGGGTCGCGGTTGACCATGATAAAGTCGCCTTGGGTATTGCCATAATAGAGCGATCGCACCCAGGGATGGATCTGTACCTGTTGCCAAAAGTAGGAGATTGCCCGATCGAAGTTGTCGGGGTCAAACCGTTGGGAGGCGATCGCCGCTTCATTCATCTTCAGAAATAAATGGGGCGTATCAGCGAACCGTTTTAGATGCTCTTGAATGCGATGGGTGACTTCTCCACTGAGACGATTAGCCAGTTCATTGACCGATTTTTGACCATTGCGGAACGACAAATAGCCAATCAATCCCACAACTAAACATAATTCCAGCACAAAGGGAACCACCAACAGGAAGCGCAAAGACACAGTTGAGCGGCCTTTGAAGGGAACAGAAATAGGTTGTTTGGTGGACATAAGCATTGCCCCAAGGACTATTGATCATCATACCCATCCCTTGGGAAGACTCCACTGATTCCTAATTACTGGCGAACAGAGAATTTAGAGCGGCTCTTGCTCTTCGCCATCCCTGGGCGATCGCCTAAATTAATCCAACTTCCTCTAACATAAACAATACCCTTGCGATTACCCTCAAGACCTTGGCCTACGACAACGCTTGCAAATACCTTGCCGAAAAATTCCCAGAGTCCTTCATCCAGTGGTTGCTTCCCCTAGCCCAACCCACCCCCGTTGAAGTTCTCAAAACCGAACTGATCCAAGAACCCATCCGCGCAGATTCGGTCACCTTCTTAAAAGCGGGTAACCAAATTCTCCATATCGAATTTGAAACCCGTCCCTACTCCGAACCTCCCCTACCGTTTAGAATGCTCGACTACTACGTGAGACTCAAACGGCAGTATGGTGGCTGTGTGCATCAAGTAGTGATTTTCTTACGAGAAATGGTGTCCGAGCAAGTTTTGCTCTCCAAGTATGAAGATACGAATACCCAGCACCAATACCAAGTGATTCGACTCTGGGAACAAGATCCCAATTTTCTCCTCTCTTCTCCCGGTTTACTGCCCTTGGCTACCTTATCGAAAACCAGTGAACCCCGCCAGTTACTCCAGCAAGTAGCGAATCAGGTTGCTACAATCGAGGAGAGCAAACAACAAGCAGATGTTCTCGCTTGTAGTCAAGTGTTAGCGGGTTTGAGATTTGACAAAAAGTTAATCAAACAACTACTGAGGAAAGAGACGATGCGCGAGTCAGTCATTTATCAGGAAATTCACGAAGAAGGTCTACTCGAAGGGATTCAGCAAGGGATTCAGCAAGGGATTCAGCGAGGGATTCAGCGAGGCGTACAACGGGAGGCATCTTTAGTCACTCGCCAATTGACGCGACGAGTGGGTGTGCTTTCTCCAGAATTGGAAGCACAAATTCAGTCTTTGTCTGTGGAAACTTTGGAAGATTTAGGGGAAGCGCTGCTCGATTTTACGGCAGTTGAGGATTTAGTATCTTGGTTGGGCGATAATGCTGGGCATCGCTGAGGTCATCTCGCCCAAACTTCCTCTAACATA
>NZ_JAQPOK010000144.1 GCF_030068445.1 Roseofilum halophilum BLCC-M91
TCGATGTTATGAGGTACAGTAATCGAAATGTTCCTTGAGAGTGTTGTCCCATGAAAAGCCTGAAAAATGGGGATTATAGCGTGAAAAATGGTTTTCCCATTACCAATTACCCATTACCCATTACCGCGCGAAGCGCTGTAAACTAGCGTGCAAGATGCCCGCACTCCCTCAATTATTTGATATTACTGGAGTGGGAGCATCTTGCTCCCTACATTTTTAATTATGGTATTCAAGCGGATTTGATATTACTATTGATTCATGGGTAGGGGCGGGTTATACCAACATTGAGGACACCAACAAATTAATTCCCAAAACCCGCCCCCAGCAACGGTGAATCCGCGAATTATCCGCGCTCAAGTTCGGCAATATCCAACATTGTCTTCAACACTGAATCGGGATTCAAACTAATCGAATCAATGCCTAACTCCACTAAAAAGCGGGCGAACTCTGGATAATCACTCGGTGCTTGACCGCAGATGCCGATTTTACGACCTTCTGCTTTTGCCGTTTCAATGGCCATTTTCACCATCCGTTTCACCGCTTCATTACGTTCGTCAAATAAGGGCGCAACTAACCCGGAATCCCGGTCTAAACCTAATGTGAGTTGGGTTAAATCGTTGGAACCAATGGAAAAACCATCAAAAATTTGAGCAAATTCGGAGGCTAAAATTACATTACTGGGCAACTCGCACATCAGATAAACTTGCAGGCCATGTTTACCCCGTTTCAGTCCATTTTTTTCCATTTCTGCTAACACTTTGCGCCCTTCTTCTGGAGTCCGACAGAAGGGAATCATGGGGATGGCATTGACTAATCCCATGTCGTCGCGAACCCGTTTTAAGGCTTGGCATTCTAAGGCGAAGGCTTCCCGATAACTTGCCCTGAGCGAAGCCGAAGGGTGGGGGTCGTAATAGCGGGAGGCTCCGCGCCAACCAATCATGGGGTTTTCTTCTTGGGGTTCAAATTGACGACCGCCTAAAAGATTGGCGTATTCGTTGCTCTTGAAGTCGGAAAGGCGGATAATGACGGGATGGGGATAAAAGGCAGCCGCGATCGCCCCCATACCATAGGCTAACCGATCCACAAAGAAGTCGGGTTTATAGGGATAGTGTGCCGTCAGCTCCTCAATTTCCGCCTTTACGTCGGCATCTTCGAGGTCGTCAAAGTGCAGGAGCGCCAAGGGATGGGTCTTGATTTGATTGGCAATAATGAACTCTAGACGAGCTAAACCGACTCCATCACAGGGTATAGCCGATAACCGGAAAGCTTCCTCTGGGTTGCCCACGTTCATCAAGATCTGCGTGCGGGTTCGAGGTAAATCATTTAACACTGTTTCTTGCACTTCAAAGGGTAGCAAACCGGCGTAAACATTGCCCTGTTCCCCTTCGGCACAGGAGACGGTAATTTCTTGACCATTGGTTAACCGCTCGGTGGCTTTTTCGCAACCGACAACGGCGGGAATGCCCATTTCTCTGGCAATAATGGCGGCATGGCAGGTGCGTCCCCCGGTATTGGTGACGATCGCACTGGCTTTCTTCATGATCGGTTCCCAATCGGGATCGGTGCGATGGGTGACCAGCACTTCCCCGGACTGGAATTGATCGATTTGCGACACATCCAGAATGACCCGTGCGGGGCCGGAGGCGATCGCCTCTCCCACTGCTCGACCTTGCACCAACAACTCGCCCTGAGCGAAGCCGAAGGGTTCCTTTAACTGATAATGGCGCAAAACCTGGCTCGACTTTTGGGACTGCACCGTTTCCGGCCGCGCTTGCACAATAAACAACTGTTCCGTTGTCCCATCTTTCGCCCATTCAATATCCATGGGAGTATAGGTTTGGCGCAATTTAGAGTAATGATCTTCAATCATCACAGCCCAATCGCCTAACTTGAGAATTTCCTCATCCGTAAGCGCAAATTGCTGTTGCCGCATCCAAGGAACCGGCACAATTTTGGTCGCATGATTCCCATCGTGACGATAGACCATTTTAATCGCCTTGCGACCCAGGCGTTTTTGCAAAATCGGCTTGAACCCTTCCCGCAATGTCGGTTTAAACACCAGATATTCATCTGGGTTTACGGAGCCTTGCACGATGGTTTCCCCTAAGCCATAGGAAGCGGTAATCAAAGCTGTATTCTTAAATCCGGTTTCGGGATCGATGGAGAACATCACCCCGGAAGTGGCTAGGTCAGAGCGTACCATTTTTTGCACGCCCACAGAGAGGGCAACTTCAAAATGGTCAAAGCCTTTATGGGTGCGATAGGAGATGGCGCGATCGGTGAACAGGGAAGCAAAGCAGCGATGAACCGCTTTAATCACCTCTTTCAAACCCGAAATATTCAGATAGGTGTCCTGTTGACCGGCAAAACTGGCATCGGGTAAGTCTTCTGCTGTGGCTGAAGAGCGCACTGCTACATCTGGATCTTGACTGTAGAGTTCGCCTAGGCGCTTATAGGCAACGGCGATCGCCATTTCGATGTCTTTCGGGAATTTGGTATTCAGAATCAGCGATCGCACCTTGGCTGCGCGCTGACGCAATAGTTGCACATTATCCACATCCAAATCCGTCAACAGTTTCCGCAATTGCGGCTCTAACCCCGCCGAAGAGATAAAATAACGGTAAGCATGGGCCGTAATCGCAAATCCTTGGGGCACATTAATTCCTTTCGGCGTTAACTGACGGATCAGCTCTCCTAACGACGCATTTTTACCCCCAACTAAGCCAATATCCTCCAAACCGACTTGATCGAACCAAAGCACAAAAGCATTTTCTTTCCACAACACCAAAGCCTTAGCTTTAGCTTCTTCAGTATAAGTATTTGTTAAAGCAACAGTTTTTAACATTTTTTTGATCGCTCCAAAAACTGGAATAATGTGCAAAACAAAAGTAAGCGCTTTCTCGTTGCTATGCCCTCTCCCTAAATCCCTCTCCCACTCCGAGAGGGACTTGTCCCCCTTCTCCCTTCGACTTCGCTCAGGGCAGCGCCTGCGGGAGAAGGGGTTAGGGGATGAGGGGCAACTCTTCGCAACTCACTGGATATGCCCTCTCAAAAGACGATATCGAGAAGCAAAAGCGCTGAATGATCAAAAATTGAATCAAAGAGGTAAAGATTCCAAGAATGAATTAAGGGGGGTAGGGGAGGGGAAGTAACGCCACCCCTACCGGGAATCTTTACCTGAGAATAAAATGGGATAAAAGGGACTTAAAATTGATCCCTGGATTTTAAAAAGCAATTTCAAAATTGATTATCTCAATTCTAGCAAAAGAATCTTAAACGAGACAAGAAAGTTGGGCTAGTTTGTAACAGAAAAACACAATTCAACTACGGATATAAACCGCGATCGCCAAGAGCCTGAGCCACACGACCCACACCCAACGTATACGCCGCCAACCGCAAGGGAATGCCCCGTTGTTGTGCAGTTTCATAAACCCGATGATAAGCTCGCACCATCAAGCCTTCCATCTCTTGGTTCACCCGTTCCTCATCCCAGAACACATAGGACTGGCCTTGTACCCATTCCAGATAACTCACCACCACACCACCAGCATTAGCCAAAATATCCGGCAAAACAGTAATGCCGCGACTGTGCAACATCTGATCCGCCACCAGAGTTACCGGGCCATTTGCCGCCTCTGCCACCATCTGCGCCTGAATCTGAAGAGCATTATCTTCCGTAATCTGATTTTCCAGCGCTGCCGGAATCAATACATCACAAGGCAGAGTTAACAATTCCTCATTGGTAATCAGTTCACCACCAGGAAAATTGCCCATATGGCCGCGATTTTGAACCACATGCTTATACAGTGCCGGAACATCCAAGCCATTTTCGGCAAACACGCCACCGGATAAATTAGACACTGCCAACACCTTAGCGCCCGCCTCATGGAGCAACAGAGCAGCCGCGCCACCCACATTACCAAAGCCTTGAACCACCACGGAAGCACCCGCCAAGGGTTTCCCTTCTTGCGCCAGAGCTTCTCGAACCACAATCATCACCCCTCGACCGGTGGCTTGTTGTCGTCCCTTAGAACCCCCCACAGAGAGGGGTTTACCCGTGACAATACCCGGAACAGAATGACCCACATTCATGGAATAGGTATCCATCATCCAAGCCATTTCCCGCGCCGAAGTTCCCATATCGGGAGCCGGAATATCCACAGCCGGGCCGATATCTTTAATCAGTTCGCTGGTATAGCGCCGGGTAATCCGTTCTAGCTCACCCACACTATATTGATTAGGGTCAATGGCAATACCCCCTTTAGCTCCCCCATAGGGAATACCCAGTAAGGCACATTTCCAGGTCATCAGCATCGCCAAAGATGAGACTTCCTGCAAAGTGACAGAGGGATGATAGCGAGTTCCCCCTTTGTAGGGGCCAAGAACATCGCAATGTTGGACTCGGTGTCCCGCCAAAACCTCCACTTCTCCGGTATCAAGCTTAACAGGGATGGAAACGGTAACGACTTTGCGGGGTTTTTCCAAAACAGCCAGGATACCCGGATCGACATTCAGTTCGGAACCAGCTTGCTGTAAGTAACTACAGGTTCGATCCATCGGACAAATATGGGCTGGAGTTGGAGGTTGGGGCATCTTAACTGAGGATTTCATCATCAGAGTTTACCTCTTATGCATGGTGTTAATTCAACCTTATAGCTCTACTTTAGCTCAGGATTATAAAGAAAACAAAAAACAGTAAATTTCGTAACAATTTGACATTTTTTAACACAATCCTCATAATTCTGGTCTCCCTGTGCCCTGAGCGGAGTCGAAGGGCACAGCTCCCCATTCCCCTTGCCCTTCCCCTAAGACTGTGGCAAGGTTTGAAACAGACTCTAACCCCAGGCCAAACCATGCCCTTTCAACCCGAACCCTCAGAAAAACTCAAACAACGCTTCTTTTACCAAGGACGCAAATTCAGCTTTGAGGGAGCAACCCTGCGCCTTCCCAATGGAGTGGTTGGCGACTGGGAATGCATCCATCACCCTGGAGGCGCTCTCGCTGTACCCGTCACCCCAGACGGAAAATTAGTCCTCGTGCGTCAATATCGCTTTGCTGCACAGGGACGGTTATTAGAGTTTCCTGCTGGAACTGTAGAACCCCATGAAGATCCTGCGGAAACCATTAAACGGGAAATTGAAGAAGAAACCGGTTATCGTAGTCATCAATGGCGTAAACTCGGACAATTTTTCCTTGCCCCTGGCTATTCTGATGAAATTATTTATGCCTTTTTAGCCCAAGACCTCGAACCCTTACCCAACCCTCCCCAACAAGATGAAGATGAAGATATAGAGACCGTGTTAATGACTCCCCAAGAATTAGAACAAGCCATCTTAGATGGAGAACAAGTTGATGCTAAGTCGATTTCGGCATTCGTCTTAGCCCGTTCCTTCCTGTCTGCTTGAATACCCTAATTAAAAACCTAGGGAGCAAGATGCTCCCACTCCAGTAATATCAACTGATTGACGGAGTGCGGGCATCCTGCCCGCTAGTTATACCCCTTTACCGGATTTGATATGATTTTTTCGGCTGTCGCCGACATGAAATTTTTTAATTTTCAATTTTTTAATTGATATAACCCATGACTTCCTCCTCCTCTCCTGCACAAAAGCCTCGCCGTAAAGACAACGACTGGCAGCTTTTAATGCGCCTGGTTCCCTATGCCCGTCGCCATGGAAAGTTTCTCACTTTATCTTTAACTCTATTATTGCCCCTATCCTTGGCTGGTGCGGTTCAGCCTTTGATAGTTGGGCAAGCGGTTTCTAAACTCAAGAGCGAACCCACTTGGGATATTTTAGATCCCTTATCGGTGTCTGCCAGTATTAATCTATTAGGGAGTTTACTTCTCTTCACTATTCTCTTTCGGCTCCTGTTTGCTGGAGTACAAGGGTTTATGATTCAAAAGGTGGGGCAACAGTTAACCGCAGATATCCGCAATGATTTATTTGACCATGTCACTGCCTTAGCGGTGAAATTTTTCGATCGCACCCCCGTGGGTAGCCTGATTACCCGGTTAACCAATGACGTGGAAGCGCTCGGAGAGGTCTTTTCTACGGGAGCGATCGGGATTATCAATGATATTGTCTCTATTGTGGTCATTGGCGTGGTCATGTTTCGCCAACAATGGCAATTAGCGCTCCTGTTAATTGCCCTGTTGATTCCGGTTACTTTACTAATTATTTACTTTCAACAGCAATATCGAACCTCCAATTATCTTGCCAGGGAAGAATTATCCAAGCTCAATGCCCAATTCCAAGAAAATATTATTGGTATTGATGTTGTCCAACTCTTTCGCCGCGAGGGATTTAATCAGGAACTTTTTCGCAAAAACAATCAACGGTTTATTGAAGCGATTGATAAAACAATTTTCTACGATTCTGCGGTTTCGGCAACCTTAGAATGGATTGCCCTCGTTGCTGTTGCTGGAGTTCTCGGTTTAGGTGGAATATTAATTCTGCAAGATAAACTTACCTTTGGCATCCTCTCGGAATTTATTCTTTTTGCCCCCCGTTTTTTCGACCCTCTGCGCCGGTTTGCGGAAAAATTCACCATGTTTCAATCGGGGTTTACGGCCATTGAACGGATTAATGAACTGCTCAACAAGCCCATTGATATTCGCGATCCAGAATCAGAAAAACGTCAAAATCTACACGCTTCTGATTTAGATATTTCGGAGGGCAAAATTGGCGAAATTCGGTTTGAGGATGTTTGGTTTGCCTACAAAAATGATGAATTTGTGATTAAAAATCTGGATTTTACCATTCGCCCTGGTGAAAAAATTGCCCTAGTGGGGCCAACGGGAGCGGGGAAAAGTTCGGTGATTCGTCTGTTGTGTCGTTTGTATGAACCCACCTATGGGCGAATTTTAGTTGATGGCGTTGATATTCGCCATTTACCCCAGCAAGAACTGCGCCGTCATATTGGGGTGATTTTACAGGATGGTTTTCTATTTTCTGGGGATGTAAAAAGTAATATTTCTCTGGGTGAATTCTATCCGTTGTCCCAAATTGAAGAGGCGGCAAAATTGACGAATATTAACCGCTTTATTGAAGAGTTGCCCCAAGGATATAATACAAAATTACGGGAAAGAGGCACGAATTTATCGAGCGGACAAAAACAGTTGTTAGCTTTTGCACGGGTGGCGATTCGCAATCCGAAGATCTTGGTTCTGGATGAGGCAACATCGAGTTTAGATGTGGGAACGGAAGCGTTAGTTCAAGAAGCTCTCGATCAGCTTTTAATCAATCGAACGGCGATTATTATTGCCCATCGCTTATCGACGATTCGTAATGTAGACCGAATTTTTGTGTTAAAACAAGGAGTCTTGATCGAAACGGGAACCCATGAATCTTTGTTGGCTCAAAAGGGTTTATATGCGAGTTTATATCAGTTGCAAATGTTGGGAAGTTAGGACTTTTTTTCAAGGTTTGCTACTAGAGAGCTACCAACCGTTGGGCAGTTCGGAGGATTTGGCCGGCTAAGATGGCGGCTCCAAATCCGTTATCGATATTGACGACTCCGATGCCTGCGGCACAGGAGTTGAGCATGGTGAGCAGGGGGGCTAACCCGTTAAAACTGGCTCCATAGCCGATGCTGGTGGGTACGGCAATGACGGGGGAGCTGACTAAACCGGCGACGACACTGGGTAGAGCGCCTTCCATGCCAGCTACGACGATGAGGACATGGGCTTGGTCTAAAACGGCACGATTGCTGAGGAGGCGATGAATACCGGCGACACCGACATCCCAAAGCCGTTGGACATGAAAGCCTGAGAGTTCGGCAGTCGTGGCGGCTTCTTCGGCAACGGCTATATCGGCGGTTCCGGCTGAGAGGATACCGATGGTTCCGGGGTGATGAATGTGGGGTGTGCCGATCGCACAAATCCGAGCCATGGGATAGTAGATCAGATGGGGAATGCGATCGTCTAATTGATGATAGACATCCGGTTCAATGCGGGTGGCCATAACGATGCGTTCCCCTTGACGCATGGTATTCATAATCTGGGCGATTTGATCGGGGGTTTTGCCTGGCCCCCATATCACTTCTGGAAAACCGGTTCTCAGGGCGCGATGATGGTCAATGCGAGCAAATTCGTCTTCCTGTTCGTTTGCGGATACGGGTTCAAAATCGAAGTATTTGAGCTTATTGAGGGCGGATTCTGGGGTCATTTCACCCCCTGCGACTGCTTCTAAAAGGGCATGTAATTCTTCATTTCTCATTGCTCATTACTCATTACTCATCAACAATCTGTAGTTTATCGATATTCCACAGTGCGCCACCGAGGGCAGAATACTGAATTGGTTGAATGCGATCGCGCACGGCAGTCATCGAGAGTTGATTCACTAAATAAATGTAGGGTAAGTTTTCTTTGACTAATTGTTGAATTTCTGCATAAATTTCTTTACGCTTGCTTTCCTCTAATTCTTGCGCTCCTTTAATATAGAGGTCGGCAATTTTTTGCTCCCAAGGCTCAGGTTTCCACCCTTGGATGGGGGGTTGTCCTGGCTGGGGTTGTTGATTAAAACTATGTAAGGAACCATCTAGAGACCAAACATTAGCGCTATTATTGGGTTCTACACCTGCACCCCCAAAGCCGATAATATGGGCTTCCCAATCCAGGGTATTACCGAGTTTATCGACTAAGGTACTAAAGGCGATGGGTTGGAAATCGACTTGAATGCCAATTTTGCTTAAATCTTGCTTGATCTGTACCCCTAATGCTTCCCTAATTTTATTTCCGGCATTGGTGAGCAGTGTAAAGCGCACGGGATTGCCGCGATCGTCTGCTAATTGTCCCTGGCTGTTATACTGGAAACCGGCTTCTTGTAATAGGGATTTGGCTTGTTCTTGATTAAATTTGTAGATTTTCAAGCCCTCTTCGGGGGATAAGTAGTAGGGACTTTGTACGGGAATGTTAGAATACTGGGGTTCTCCTAATCCTCGATAGATATTGTTGACCATGGTTTGTCGGTCTAAAGCGTAGGCGATCGCCTGCCGAAACTTGACTTCATTAAACCATCGGGATTTGACCGGATCGACTAAGGGTTTACCATCCCGACTGCCCTTATTTAAGTTAAATGTAATAAACACAGAACTGAGGGTTGGTTCGCGTCCATAGATCGTAAACTGTCCTCGGTCTTCTTCTTTCTTTAATAGAGAAAAATATTCTGGAGAAACATCGACTAAATCTAAGCTCCCGGAACGAAATTGGAGGAAACTGGTATCTGTCGATTCTACAATTTGCCAAATAATGCGATCGATGTAGGGTAGGCGATCGCCCTGTTCATTGGTTTTCCAATAGTAGGGATTACGCTTAAAAATTACTCGTTGGGTGGTATTATATCGATCTAGCTGATAGGCTCCATTGACGATAATTTCCTCTACTGGGGTGTCTGTGCCCCAAGTGGAGAGAAAGATGGGATTACCTTGGGAGTCTTTGGTTTCTATAGTTCTTTTTAAGACATGGGCGGGTAAAATCGGTAAACCGGTACTGCGTAAAAAGGGGGCAAAGGGTTCGGGAATGGTAAATTCCACTCGGCGATCGTCCAATTTTCTCACCGTCGGTAGGGCGCGACTTTCACCAATCATCAGCACAAATCGGGCTGAGGTAGGAATGGCATCATTGAGATACACATCGTTGTAGCTAAAGACCACATCATCAGCCGTGAGGGGATGACCATCTGACCATTGCAAACCTTCCCGAAGGGTAAATACAATGCGCTTACCTTGATTGGAAATTTCCCAAGATTCGGCTAATCCGGGTTCAATGGCTCCGGTTAATCCATTGGTTTCCACCAGTCCTTCGTAGGTGAGTCCAAAAATGTTGGGAGACTCTTGACTGAGGGCGTAGTTAAAGGTTTTGGGATCGCTGAGAATGGCTTGCACCAGTTGCCCGACTTCGGCGGCAGAGGTGCGAAACTGGGTAGGGCTACAGGCGGATAAGGCGATCGCCATGACCACCAGTAGCATTCCTATCCATCGACGATATCCCATGTGCATATGTCTGCATCTGTCTTGAGCTGCTTATCGATTGTACAGCAGACTTACGATCCACTTCTAGGCTTCAACATCTGGCATTAATACTCACGGGCTAAATACTGCCATTCCAAAATAATCACAGAAGGAATAGAAATCCGAGTTTCCCTATTTTCCACAGGCAAAGATAACTCTAGGGAACCGGAAGCCGAAACGGATTCTAGGATATCGGTTAACTCATACTGTCCCACATTGGGGGCAGGAGCTTTGTCTGCAAAAACATCAGAGGCGCTCAACCGGTTGCCACTGCTATCTTTGAGGTTTAGAGGAGCGGGATGTTGAAACACCGTTTGATTGGGAAATCCCACTAAACGTAACTGAACATTCGCTAATTCTCCCACTTTGATCCGCTTAAACAGAATCACTTGCCAGGTTTTGCCACTCGTATCTCGCAAGCTATGGCGAGATTGATAGAGGGTTTGTCCCGGTGCTTCCTGTTGCTGGCGAATCAGAGCCGATGCAGGTGGGGAAATCAGGAGGGTAGAGGGGAGAAGGACGAAGAGCAAAGCGACGAGAACGGCAATCAGCCAGCGTCTTGCTCGGTAGAAGTTAGGTGCGCTCATTTAGATTCAGAAGCTACAGTATCAGGGATAAAGACAGCGTACATGCCTCGAAGATCCCCAACCTTAAAGTCATAGGCTAAATCTTGGGGATACTTTTGTTTGACAAATTCTGGCCGGGCCTCTTTTGCTCCATGACAGGCTAAACAGGTTGCTTCTACGTTAATTCGGCGATAGTAGCGCTGTCCTGATTGACCATCGATCGTTTCGGTTTGCCAAAATCCTTTCACTTCTGGATGGGTATCGAGCAGTGTTAGGGCTGCTTCGGCTTCTGGGGTGTCCGGGGCATGGGCTGGATTGCGATATTTGGTGGCAATTTGTTTGACTTGCCATCGGTTTTCTTGGCTCAGTTGTTTGGCTTTCATGCCCACGGGTTTACATACTTGCTTGAAGGTTTCGGGGGTAATGGTTTCGGGCATGTCTTTGAGGGTTGAGGCTAACCCAGAGCGCATGGCATCTAAGTTTTCAATTTCTTCAATGGCGTGGGAGAGTTGGCTCGGATCTCGATTGGCGAGGGCTGTCTGGGGCGTGCAGAAGCTCAGGACAATCAGAAACAGTATAAGAGTGCCCATGGAGAGGAGTTTGATCGGTTTCATGACTAAGCTCAAAAATCATTGCTTAGTTGTATAGTAATGGATTGAGGTCAGAAAGTCTAGGTTGATATATGTAATGATGACTTTAATGGGCAAAGAGGGGGCAGATCTGTAAACCGACGGGAGTATTGATAACGGCCACTTGTACGCCAAAGACGGCAGATAGGGTTTCGGGGGTTAAGACGGTTTCTGGGGAACCGACGGTGAATAACTGACCTTGTTTGAGGAAGGCGAGGCGATCGCTGTATCGAGCTGCTAAGTTGATTTCATGCAAAACGGTGATAATCGTTAGGTTTTGCTCTTGATTTAGGCGCTTCAATAAGTCTAACAATTGCAGTTGATAATGGATATCTAAATAGGTGGTGGGTTCATCTAAGAGCAGTACCTGGGGATTTTGGGCTAAGGCTAAGGCGAGAAAGGCTCGTTGGCGCTCTCCCCCAGAGAGTTCACTGACGGGGCGATCGCGGTACGCTTGTAACTCGGTTTCTTCTAAGGCTTCTTCAACGGCTCGCCGATCGCCTGATTCTAAATCCCATTGCCACCATTTCAAATAAGGATTACGCCCTAAACTGACCAACTGATACACGGTTAGCCCCATGGGAGGTGAGGATTGTTGCGGTAAAATCGCTAACTGACGCGCTACCTGATTCGGGGACAATTCATGAATGGAGCGACCATCTAATAATACAACGCCTCCTTGGGGGGAGAGTAAGCGACTGAGCAGTTTCAGAAAGGTGGATTTCCCCGAACCATTAGCTCCCACTAAGCTTAACCATTCTCCGGTTTCTAAACTGAGGCTAATCTGTTCAATAATTGGTTTTTGGTGATATCCACCACTTAAGTGGTCAGCAACAATGGGCATAGTAATGGGGAATGGGGAATGGGGAATGGGGAATGGGTAATGGGGAATGGGGAATGGGTAATGGGTAATGGGTAATGGGGAATTGGCGATCCCCCTATCTCCCCATCCAATATTACTGCTCTTGTACTAAGCGCAAATAATTTTGCTGTAGCTGAATCGTTTGTTGGGTCATGCGATCGGAGAGTTCTTTTTCCACATTGGTGAGTTCTTCCCAAAAGAGGGCAGAACGGTTAGCGCGAATGGTTTCTTCCCAGAGGAGGGTTAGCAGAGCGGCTGCTTGGGGATTTTCTGCGGCCAGGCGATCGCACCATTGGCCAAATTCCTCTTTGGCTTTTTCGTGAGTCTCTAGCTTATGGGCTAGTTCAATACATTCTTGCAGTTGTAGGCGATCGCTTTCCCAAGGTCTTGAGTCTGGTTTTGAGTCCATGATGGAATTCACCCTCAAAATTTAACAATTGGTTCCAGATTAGTGTATTGTAATAAAAAAAAATACCAAATGACCCTAACCGAGCGCTGGATGCGGTGAAAGTCGCACGTCCAGATCTAAAAAGTATGAGTAAACAGCGCATTCTTTCTGGTGTTCAACCCACTGGTAATCTTCATCTCGGTAACTATTTAGGCGCGATCCGGAACTGGGTTGAGGGACAAAGTGAATATGAAAATTATTTTTGTGTGGTCGATCTCCATGCAATCACCGTTCCCCATACGCCAGAAACCTTAGCCGCCGATACCTATACCATTGCCGCTCTGTATTTGGCCTGTGGTATCGATTTAGAACATAGCACCATTTTTATTCAGTCCCATGTGCCGGCCCATAGTGAGTTAACTTGGCTGCTCAACTGTATTACGCCCCTAAACTGGTTAGAGGATATGATTCAGTTTAAGGAAAAAGCGGTTAAACAGGGCGAAAATGTGGGCGCAGGGTTGTTAGATTATCCGGTGCTAATGGCGGCGGATATTTTGCTCTATCAAGCCGATCGCGTGCCGGTGGGAGAAGACCAAAAACAACATCTAGAACTTACCCGCGATATTGCGGCTCGGTTTAATCATTTCTATGGTAAAGGAGAAACGGTGCTGAAGTTGCCCGATCCTTTGATTAGAAAGGAAGGGGCACGGGTGATGAGTTTGACAGATGGCACGAAAAAGATGTCAAAATCCGATCCGAGCGAACAAAGTCGGATTAGCTTGCTCGATCCCCCAGAGGCGATCGCCCGCAAAATTAAGCGCTGTAAAACCGATCCGGTTCGGGGATTGGAGTTTGATAATTTAGAGCGCCCGGAATGTCATAATCTCTTGAGTCTCTATATGTTGCTCTCCGGACAGACGAAGGAGGCAGTAGCGGCAGAATGTCAAGATATGGGATGGGGACAGTTTAAGCCCTTGTTGACGGAAACGATGATAGCAGCGCTTAAACCCATTCAAGACCGATATCAGGAAATTATGGGCGATCGCCCGTATCTAGAATCAGTTTTGCGCCAAGGCCGGCAAAAGGCAGAGGCGATCGCCGCTTCCACCCTAGCTGAAGTCAAAAAAGCCCTCGGCTATTCTACTCCCTTGTAAATAACATTACTTTTTATTATGGTTAATTCTTTTCGTCAAGCTTTACATTCAGGGGAATTTTTAGTGACGGCTGAAGTCATGCCCCCCAAAGGCGGTGACACCAGCCATACCATCGAGATGGCTAAACATCTGAAAGGGCGAGTTCATGCCGTTAACATTACAGATGGAAGTCGTGCCGTTTTACGCATGTGTCCTTTGGCGGTGAGCGTTCTGTTACTCCGGGAAGGGATTGAACCCATTTGTCAAATGGCGTGCCGCGATCGCAACCGGATGGGTCTGCAAGCCGATCTCATGGGGGCCCATGCGTTAGGCATTCACAACATCCTCGCCCTCACTGGAGACCCGCCCAAAGCTGGAGATTATGGCGATGGTCGCCCCGTCTTTGAACTCGAATCAGTACGCCTATTGAAAGTCATCGACCTCCTCAATCAAGGTTTCGACGCTCACCAAAAAAAACTCCCCGACGGCCCCCTCAACCTATTAGCAGGAGCAGCAGTAGACCCCCAACTCGACAGTTGGTCAGGCCTCGAACGACGGTTTAAACGAAAGGTAGACGCAGGCGCTCAATTTTTCCAAAGTCAAATGGTAACCGATTTTGAGCGTTTAGATAAATTTATGACCCAAGTGGCAGCCCCATCAAATCGACCCGTTTTAGCCGGAATTTTCTTACTCAAATCGGCTAAAAATGCCAAATTCATTAAGCGTTGTGTGCCCGGTGTGCATATTCCCGATTCTTTAATTGAGCGCCTGGCCAATGCCGAAAAACCCCTCTTAGAAGGGATGAAAATTGCTGCCGAACAAATTAAACTGGCTCGCAATATTTGTCATGGAGTCCATCTGATGGCGGTGAAGCGGGAAGATTTGATTCCTCAAATTTTGGATTTAGCCGATATTGGGCCTCTATCCTAGATTCTCAAGAGTAATCTTAGGGGGAATTGAATCGATTCCTCATAAGAGTAATCTTAGGGGGAATTGAATCGATTCCTCATAGAAGAGAGAATCGCTATAAATGGATTTGATATCAAATCCGGTTAATTGGATTCAAGAAGCGGGCAAGATGCCCGCACTCCTCGAATTCTTTGATATTACTGGAGTGGGAGCATCTTGCTCCCTGGATTTTTACTACCCCCTCATCTTTTATTATGCCCCCACCGCTTCTTTGGCAGCGTACATCACTTCAATCGTAATCTCATCCAAACCGCGATCGCGGGCAAATTTCTCCGTATTCCGTTTCACCTTAGAGCGCACAAAGCCCGGAACCTTGTTCAGTTCCGCTTTAGCCTCTTTATTCCAATTCAGATCCGAATCAGCCGAAATTCCCTTATGAATGGCTTCTTTGGTATCATGACCGCCAAAGATTTCCAGCAAATGGTCTTCCATGCCCAGGGTAAAGGAATTGTAGACCAAATCAGCAATCTGATTCGTTCCTTCATAGCCCATAAACGGTTTATAACCAATGGGGAAATTCTGAATATGGATAGGAGCAGCAATAACCCCACAGGGAATATTTAAGCGTTTCCCCACATGCCGCTCCATCTGCGTGCCAAAAATAGCCGCAGGTTCCACGCGGGCGATCGCATCCCCAATGTCCCCATTATCCTCGCTAATAATCACCTCATCACAATATTCACTCACCTGTTCCCGGAACCAATTTTGGTCATATTTGCAATAGGTTCCCGCCCAAACCACATGCACGCCCATTTCCCGTGCTAAAATCTTGGTCATCGCCGCAGCATGGGTATTATCGCCAAACACGACCACTTTTTTACCCGTTAAATTCTGACAGTCAATGGAGCGAGAAAACCAAGCCGCTTGGGAAACATACAGGGTTTGATGTTCGATAAACTCCTCATAGTCTACATCGGCCCCTTGCTCGTTGAGAATTTGCTGAATTTTGCGGATACAGCGAGCCGTTTCCACTACTCCCATAGGCGTAATATCCACATAGGGCATCCCAAACTCGCTTTGTAAATACTCAGCCGTCATTAACCCCACTTCCCGATAGGGTGCTAAATTAAACCAAGCGCGAGTTAAATTTTTCAGATTGTGAACCGATGCCCCTTCGGGAATCACTTCATTCACTTCAATTCCCAAGTCGGCCATCAGGCGCTTTAACTCTGTACAATCATGTTGGTTATGGAACCCTAAAGTCGTGAGTCCCAGGATATTCACCGAAGGTTTCTCCGTTTTGCCTTCCGGTAGCGTTCCCTGCTTTTTGGCTTTGTTGAGGTAAAATTGGACAACTTGCTGTAGAGTGCGATCGCTCGCTTGCAACTCATTCACCCGATAATGGTTCACATCTGCCAGCATCACATCCGCTTGTGCATCCAGCGTTGCCCGTTCCACAAAATTCTCTAAATCTTCTTGCAGAATGCTAGAGGTGCAAGTCGGAGTCAGCACAATCAAGTCAGGATGCTCCTCTTTATCCTTGCGGACAATGTTATTCACCACCTTTTCCTGAGAACCTCTCGCCAACACATGGCGATCGACTACACTAGCCGTTACTGGAGTATAGTCCCGCTCTCGCTCCAACATCGATCGCATCACATTAAAATAATCATCCCCAAGGGGAGCGTGCATAATCGCATGGACATTCTTAAACGAACTAGCAATGCGAAGAGTGCCAATATGAGCCGGGCCAGCATACATCCAGTAAGCAAGCTTCATAGATTATCTCCATTCTGGTAAGATTGCGACTAAGACTAAGCGTAAAACTCAAGCGGTTGACTTTGACGCTAATGCAATAATTCTTTAAGAACAATCCTAATGTTTGAATCTGGATTAAATCAGAGAAATTCTAATAAGTAATTGTAGCTATTTCTTCACCTGGGCTTAGTCGCTTCACTTCCTTCTATTCATTGAAATCAACATCGTAGGGGTCAACAACCCTTGACCCCTACAAGATCTTAGCTTTGCATGGAATTAACTTGTTCCACCGTTAAATTAAGAGTTTCAGCCACTTCTTCTGCACTCAGTCCCATGGCTAACAAGCGAGATGCTGCTGCCTGCTGGACTTGTTGAGCGCGAGATTCAGCTTGCTCGGCCCGTTCTCGCTCCTGTTGAGCAAGAGACTCAGCTTCCTGAGCGCGAGACTCGGCTCGTTCAGTCCGCATCTGTTCTAGGGCACTTCTTTCCCATCCAGTGAGCAATAAATTCCCCTCACTATCCCACCATCTCAACCAGAGTTGGTGCTGATTCTGATAGTTGCCTTGCCATAAGCCTAACTCTACTCCCAACCGCTCAATGGGATAATGGCCTCGCTCATTGGGACTCATCCGTTCATAAGAGCCACGAACTAGATTATAAACCTCCAATTCTCCCGTTTGAATCACATAAATCCCATAATAAGGAATGCGGATAATATTCTCGTATACCCAAAATTTCCCTGGTCGTTTTTTCTCCTCTAAATTCTGTTGGGATAAAGCTGTTGTGTCTCTCTCTTCGTTCCCGTTGCCACTGGCCAATTCTATGGCAATTAAGGGGGCGATCAATTCTCGCCAGATCACATAAGAACGGCGATATTGTCCATCAAGATCCGGGGGGACATTGGGAACATAAAACCAATCTGGCGCTTCGGCTCCATCTTGGGGTGGGTCGGTTTCCCGCCAATAGATGCCGCTATCTTGCCCGATCGCATATTGCCCATCGGAATGACGTTGTTCTAGAATCGGCCCCAGGGAATCCGTGAGTAGAATACTCTGGGGATGCTCCTGAAAATTCTTCACAAAAGTACCATCCTCCTCTGGCAGTTGCGTATGGTCGGGGAAAGGAGGCGGTAAGATGATTTTTTC
>NZ_JAQPOK010000145.1 GCF_030068445.1 Roseofilum halophilum BLCC-M91
GCAGTTTTCGCTGCTATGCGGTACATTTCGATCCCCCCAACCCCCCTTAAAAAGGGGGGCAGTAAAAGTCCCCCTTTTTAAGGGGGATTTAGGGGGATCTTTTCTGACTGTACCTCATTACCGCGCGAAGCGCTGTATCAAAAATCCAAAAGAAACGGTTTTAATTTTTAATTTTTAATTGCATGTTGTGGGGGCGGGTTCACAGTGCGATCGCCGATCTCGTAGGTTAGGTTGAGGGACGAAACCCAACAATGGCAAGGTGTACAACTCCTCTGTTGGGTTTTGCTTCGCGCAACCCAACCTACACACGCTGCAACCTGACTACCCATTACCTATTACCTATTACCTATTACCGCGCGTTTCATGTCTGCGAAGCAGAAAGCGCTATAAATTTGACTCAAAAAGCTGCTGAAATCACCAAAAACGGATTAACCGTCGGCGTAACCAACATTGCCAACGCCAACTGACTCCTAGGATAAACAATGACTAATGGGAATGTCTGGATAAGCTTTAATTTGCTCGATCTCTAGGTTAAGATCTCGTTGTTCCATCGATAAATCGTAGCGAATTTTCACCACCGCTTTTAACTCCAAATTCTCTATATTGACCTTTTCCCCTAAGGCTTGCAGTCGCAGAGCTTCAATCGGAATAGTTTCGGACATCGGGGGTAAAGTCCCATTCTGATTATTAATTAATCTGGCCCCCATGCTAGTATACAAAGGAACCCAGTTCTGTTCCTGCAAAGCGTAAACCTGATAAACAGCATTGGCATATCGAGTCAGGGGTTTATCTAACACCTTGAGTTGAATCAGTAATCCTCCTTGCCGGGCTGAAGTTAGGCGGGCTAAACTCAGTTGAGTTGTCCAATTTTGTTGGCTTTCTACTGGTGCAGAAGCGGCGACAAAATTAGCGGGACAACGGAACGATCGCTCGACAATCCGTTGGGAGAGATAGGGGGGAAAGATTTGATCGGGATATAGGGTTTCAAAGGTTTGTTTAATGGCAATCAGATTGGGTAATGGGGTGGAAAAATCCCTCATCAATTCTCCGTTTAGAATCTGTGCATAACCGCTAGAAGAGAGGGGTTGAACGGGGTTAAAACGACCATCTGATTCAATGATGATGTCTTGCCCCTGCTGCACGGAAACTGGGGCTAAATTGGGGATTTGAGGATTGCTGATTTCAATGTCTCCTTCTAAAACGGCATAACGGGTTTGGTTATTGTCTAGTCTCTCTAGGAGATAAGTCGCTTCCCGTATGTTTGAATCAACATTGGGAGTACAAGCGTTACTGGCTCCACTGACTAACATCTGTCCCTGTTGCAGTTGCAAGCATTGACTGCCCAGAACTAAGGCGGAATTGCTTCCTAAACGGGCGATCGCCCCCGTATTAACTTTGAGTTCTACTCTTGCTCCGGTAGTTTGAATCCGTTCCCCTAATCTGGCTTTGTCGTTTGGAGCCACGAGACGACGATTAACTAATACTTGTCTGTCCACAATTTCGGCGATCGTCGCTTCGGTAATCCGAGCATTCTGGGCAATACTGGGGGGTAAAGAAGGTTGGGCAAGAATGGTTAAACTTACTGTGGCCAAAAATACCCATATCCACTGAGATAAGCGCCGCGATTTTCTCAATTGCCTAGCCAACGAAAAAATTTTACTTACCATAATTGGGGTCAAGTTGCATTCTGAATACCTTGGATAATAGCCTAGGGCAGACGATAAATACTCGTCAAAGTTCCCTGGCGATCGCCCGAAGAAAGGGAAGGGCTGTAAAATGATTTAAAATCCATTACAGTTCTTCAGTGTTGTGACCTAAACCCTCATCCGTGAATCATCCTTCTTCGAGTTCTTCCGATCGACATCAGCAGACGGTTTCATCCACCCACTATACCCGATTAGGGGTTCATCCTTTGGCTTCTGCTTTGGAAATTCGCCGAGCCTATCGGGAGTTGAGTAAGCGCTATCATCCAGATACGACAGATTTAGAGCCAGATGTAGCAACCCGGCGCTTTCAGGAGCTAAATGAAGCCTATGCAGTGTTAAGCAATCCAGAGCGCCGGGGAATCTACGATCGCGCCATGGGTTATTCTCGATTCTATGTCGTGCATTCTCCTGTGGATTTGCGCTCCGGGAATTCCCCCCATGATTATCGTTCTTCAGCTTACCTTGATTCGCGCGATCGCCCCCTCTCATCGGGGGAACTGTTTGCCCTGTTTATTCTGGGACTGACGTTTGTGGTATGTTTAGGATTGGCGATCGCGATCGCCTGGTTGAATCCCGAACTGATTTCACCCACCCTATCCCTACCTCCATCTCCATAAATTTATCCTCTCGATCTTCTTTTCCGTATATGTCCCTTCCTACTTCCAATACTCCCCTATACAACCATCCCCTCCCACAAATTGAACAATGGTTAACTGAACTTGGGGGTGAACAAGATAAAGAAGAACTCCATTGTTGGCGGTTGTCACATGACAGTTGGAGCGCAGAAATTTATTTAGAAACCGAACAGCTCATTGTCTGTTACTTAAAAGCAGACAGTGACGGCAACGATATTCAACGAGGGTTTAAATATTCCCTCAGTCGTCAAGATATCCAAGATGCCGTATTAGACGGCCCGTAAATAAGGAACAATTAACAATTAACAATTAACAATTAACAATTAACAATGAACAATTAACAATGAACAATTAACATCAGCCACCACGATGATTAGCTAAAGTCCCTCTTCCGTGGGAGAGGGATTAAGGGAGAGGGCATTTCAACTGTTAGTTCTCCTCAACTTCCGTTGCAAGGGAATCCGAGGCGTAATCGAAATATCGTAATTAATAAACGATAACAGCAATTGAAAGCCCAGAATAATCGGCAGAGCGGCTAACATCACCGTTCCCGCAGTCGCCGTTTCTCCCGTAGTAAAACTATTCAGCCAAGACACCCCCCCGAAAATAAAGCCAAAGCCCAACAAAGGCAACCCTAGCAACAGCTCTAGGGAGGCGATCGAAAAACTTCTCAGATAATAATTATAAAAAATTCGCTTGATAAAATTACAGCAATTTCCCCATAAAAACGGCAGGAAAATCTTCATAATCTTCAGATTACTTTGCTCATTTCCATATTGGGAAGCCATCGGAATATCCATCACCACCGCTTGCACTGTATTCAGACGAAACAGTACATCCGACTCAAAGAAAAACCGTTTACTCAGTTTCCGCAAAGGAATCAGTTCTAACACTGCATGATGAATCGCGGTATAGCCATTTGTCGGATCGAATAAATCCCAATATCCAGAAGATAACTTCGTTAAAAACGATAAACCCCCATTGCCCAATACCCGAATCATCGGCATCCCTTGCAGGTGTTCCGGATGATAAAAGCGATTCCCTTTCGTATAATCCGCTTCTCCTGAAAGAAGGGGCGCAATCAATTGGGGGATAAAACGGGGATTCATTTGCCCATCCCCATCTAGCTTAATCAAAATGCTGGCTCCATCTAGAAGCGCCTGTTGATATCCCGTAATCACCGCACCGCCAACTCCTTGATTTTGGCGATGGTAGAGGACTTGAACTCGGCAATCTTGACTATTTTTTTCGACAAACTCCCCCGTATTTTCCGGGCAACCATCATCCACCAGGTAGATTTTATCCACTGCTGCGCCAATTTCCGATAACACAGACTGGATATGTTGGCGCACTCGGTAACAGGGAATAATCACAGCAATTAGCGGCTTTGAACTCAATTTAACTCCCCTCTGTTATTGATAATTCATAATAACTAAACCGGACATAATTAGGGCAACTCCCACCAGATAGCGAGCATCAACTTTTTCACCTAAAAAAAGGCTACTCAATAGGGGAACAATCACAAATGCCAATGCCATAAATGGGTAAGCTTGGTTGAGTGGAATAAACCGCAACAACCACATCCAAAATAGGGTAGCCGAGCCATAAATAATCAGGGCGCTCCACAGATAGGGATTGCTTAAATAGCTCATCAGCGTCAGCCCTTGGGGAGAGTGGGTATTACTAAAGTTAGCAGCTAACTTAAACAGGAGTTGCCCTAGACTGATGCTGAAGACACAAGCAATTAAGTAAGTGATAATTTGTAACGTCATTTTTGGGGAGGTTTAAGTTTCCAAACCGTAATTAAAAACAAGGGAAATAGATTCCAGACTAGGGGCACAAATTGGCGGTTAATGGGATGAAAGCCTTGAGATTCTAGATAGGCTTCGACTTCGTATCCGGTATGATAATGATCGGGGGGTTTTTCGATATTAAAAACGGTGCGTAACCCTTGATAAATCCAGTTTTCTGTCGGTAAGGAGGTGATTAAAACTCCTGTGGGTTTGAGCCAAGATTTTAGAGGTTGGGTGGGGATGGATAAATCTTGGAAGTGTTCGAGAACATCAGCCGCAATGATAGCGTCGAAGGATTCATGGGGTAGGTTGACTTGACTGACATCTTGTTTAATAATTTGAATATTAGAGAGATCGTAGTGATGGATGACTTGACGCGCTTCGCGATCTTCGAGATCTAGGAAGAAGACGCGATCGAAATCATCGGCTAATGTGGGTAAGAAAATGCCGCCCCCGCCCCCGAAATCTAGGCAAGTTTGTCTTTTGATATGCAGATCTTGCAGGGCGGAGTAGATGAGTCGGAGACGCATCCAGAAGACGGCTCGGACTAAATCAATTTTAGAATAGTATAGGGTGGGGATGCGATCGTTATCGGTGGCAATTTGGGCTAAAAAATTGGGATCGAGTTTAATAAACATCTAAGAGTCTTTTTGATAAATCTGGAGCAGGATATCAGAGGGACATTGATGAATCAGAGGGTAGAGGATAAGCAACCCGATATAAAGTATAGCGGAAATCAGCCACCCAGAGCTTTTGTCCATGCGTAACCGTTGCCAAAGTCCTTTGATTTGAAGGGTTTCTAGGGTTTGACTGTGGAGCAGCTTAAAGCCATAGGGAGTTACATAGTCTTTTAAGTTCTGGGGATTGACATAAATGAGATGGGGGAATGGATAGTTTTTCTGCCACAGTCTATCCCAGGGTTGGGTATATCCGAGTTGGGCAAGTTTTTGGGCTATTTTGAAGAAGATGCCTTGACTGTTGGGGATGTTAATGATTAGTTTTCCGTCAGGGTTGAGGTGATGAGAACAGGCTTGGAAAATTCTGGGTAAATCGGGTAAATGTTCGAGGGAATCGTTAAAGGAAATGATATCATAGCGTTCTGAGTCGTTTAAACAGTCGGGAAAGTAGCCAATTTTAATGTTCAATCCTTGGGCAATTCCCTGGATGGCAACGGCTTCTTCGGGTTCAATTCCCATGGCTTCTATTCCCCGTTGAGTCGCTGCTTCTAGAAACCATCCATAGGCACAGCCAACATCACAAAGGCGCTGATTTTCTAAGGGGCTATAGGTTTGTAAAATATCGAGAATTGTGTTAAAATTACTCAGGCGCAGTTGTTTTAAGCCTTGGGCACGATTTTCTTCAATAATGGTTTCTGAGTGCTGTGCGACATCAGCGCTGAAATCGGAAACCCAGATATCGCACTGCTGGCAGTATAATAATCCTGGCGATCGCCTGGGTTGGAGAGTTCCTTGACAAACGGGGCATTCTTGCATAGTTCTTTGCTATCAGGTATATTGATGGCGGTTCTCCTCTGGAGACGCTACGCGATCGCGCTCCACACCATAACCCGTATAGGGGCGCTTATAGGGTGGCTGTAACCCTAAAACAATATCTTGTTTTGGCACTCCCATTGCCACCAACTCTTCACCCACATCACTATCCAATGTTAAGAATAGATGGAGAAAAAAGCTCTCAAATCTGGTAAGATAGAGAGCAGAAAAAAATAATAACTAATAACTATGTTAGTGAAAGTTCCCCCGTCTGTCAAAAAAATCTTAGCGGCTCTGCCCAGAGATGATTATCCCGTT
>NZ_JAQPOK010000146.1 GCF_030068445.1 Roseofilum halophilum BLCC-M91
AGATGAGAGCGCGATACCAATATCGAATCTATCCAACCCAGCGCCAGACACAAAAACTTGCCCAGTTGTTTGGCTGTTGTCGCGTTGTGTGGAATGATGCTTTGACTAGAGTTAAATCAACCCCATCAGGAGAAAAGTGGCTGAGTAACTCAGAACTACAAAAACAGGTAATCACTCAAGCTAAAAAGACTCCTGAACGGCATTGGCTATCTGATGTTTCAAGTGTTCCTTTACAGCAGTCTGTGCGAGATTTAGGCGTAGCCTTCTCTAATTTTTTCAATAGCCGCTCAGGTAAAAGGAAAGGCAAAAGAGTGGGGTTCCCTAGACTCAAGAAACGTTCTAGTAGCCAATCAGCTCGGTTTGTCAAGACTGGATTCTCACTCAAAGGCAACAAACTTGAGTTAGCTAAGTTAGGTCGATTTAAGGTGAAGTGGTCAAGACCTCTCCCTTCTACACCGAGTTCTGTCACAATCACCAAAAACACTTCTGGTCAATATCATGCCAGTTTTGTTATTGAGATAGATTCAATAGACATTGAGTCGATTTATCCATCAGTCGGGGTTGACTTAGGGATAAGAACCTTTGCTCACCTCAGTACCGGGGAAAAGATAGAATCACCAGACTACAGTAAGATTACCCGCAAAATCAGGCGAATGCAGCGAAAGTTATCTCGCCAAATCAAAGGGTCTAATAGACGACACCAGACTAGACTCAATCTAGCTAAACTTCACCTGAAACTAGCAAGCACTCGCAAAGATTTCCTACACAAAATAACGACTCGGTTGATTCACGAAAACCAAGTGGTCTGCCTAGAAGACTTGAATGTGTCAGGAATGGTCAAGAACCGGAAGTTAGCTAGAGTTATTAGTGAGCAAGGTTGGGGTAACTTCCGAACTTTTTGTGAAGCTAAGGCTCAAACGATCAACGATAGAGAAGTTAATGTTATCAGTCGTTGGGAACCAACATCTCAGGCTTGTTCAGAGTGCGGCTATAAATGGGGCAAAATAGACTTATCTATTCGTTCCGTTGTTTGTCTTAATTGCGGAACTGAACATGATAGAGATGAGAATGCTGCCAAAAACATAGAAAAAGTCGGGGTAGGGCATACCCACGACTCTAAATGGATAAAGAACGGGCATAAGACCAGGGTTTCTGGCAATCCGATAGCTTTGTCAAACCAACCGTCAGTTAAGCGGCTTAGTCTGTTTGATTAGCCGGAGAATCCCCATCTCTTTAGAGTGGGGAGTATGTCAACTGATATAAACTAGCTAGACGCTTGAGAATTTGTAGCAGCAGTCAGAGAGGGTAACGCTGGTCTCACCCCCCAGCCGCTTCCCCCACGGGAAGGGACTCAAAAACTGGCCTTGCTAAGTTGTGCGGAATGGCTATACTATGAGCTGAATCCTAGGGAGGGGATGGGCCAATACACTTAGACCATCTCTAGCCCATCACGACGAATGACTTACCCCAAAGCTGAGGTGAACATTTCTATTTCTAATCAACAAAACATCACATTAGCTCCAGATGTCCTGGTTCAGGAACTCTCTGGAGAGTCGGTATTGCTCAATTTAAACAGTGAGGAATACTTCGGTTTGGATGAGGTGGGTTCGCGGATGTTATCCGTGTTGACGGGTTCTGCTTCGATTCAAGAGGCGAGCGATCGCCTCTTAGAGGAGTATGAGGTAGAACCGGAAAAACTGCACCAGGATTTAATGGAATTGATTGAAAAGATGGTCGATCAGGGCTTGGTTACTGTGAGTTCTGCCTAAAAGCGGCTTCAGGGATCGGGGGCGATCGGCAAATTTCTTTTCAACGCTGAATAAAAATGAGTCAGGTAAACCTTTCAGTTGTGCTATAAGTACACTGTGGAAAAAAATAAGTAAAATCAGTTTACAGTCGAGCTTAAGGTAGAGTATAATCAGCTCGTTTTAAGCGACCAGGGTAATTTACCCATTACTCCGTCTAAACACCAGATTTGAGGTGAAGAGAGTGAGCGGAATCGTAGGAATCGTCAATGCCGATCGGGCCCCGGTTGACCGGGAACTGTTGGCACGGATGACAGGATATATGACGTTCCGGGGGCCGGATGTCCAGAGAATTTGGGCGGAGGGTTCTGTCGGGTTTGGCCATACCCTGTTGCGGACGACTGATGAATCGGCGAACGAAACCCAGCCTCTAACGGTAGATCGACGGGTATGGATTGTAGCGGATGCACGGGTAGATGGTCGCAGGGAGTTAATCCAAAGTCTTCAAGACCGAGGAGAAGCGGTTGACTTCAATACTCCCGATCCGAATCTGATCCTCCATGCCTATCTGGTTTGGGGTATCGATTGTCTGGATCGCTTGATTGGGGATTTTGCCTTCGCCATCTGGGATGAGCCAGAACAGCGTTTGTTTTGCGCGAGAGACCATTTTGGGGTAAAACCGTTTTTCTACGCTAATTTGGGCAAGGAGTTGGTGCTGAGTAATACGCTCAATTGTGTGAGATTGCATCCGTCTGTATCGGATAAACTTAACGATTTGGCGATCGCCGACTTTTTGCTATTCGGCTATAATCAGGAAGTGGATACCAGCGCCTTTGCTGATATTCAACGCCTGCCTGCTGCCCATCGGTTAATCTGGACTCCAGAGAGCTTTAAGGTGGAGAGATACTGGACATTGCCCACGGATGGCTATATCCGGTATAAACGGGATGAAGAGTATGTAGAGCATTTTTTGGAACTAATGCGGTTAGCAGTCGGCGATCGACTGAGAACCAATAAAGTCGCAGTTTACATGAGTGGAGGATTAGATTCTACCAGTGTAACGGCGATCGCCAAAGAACTCCTCACCAAATCTTACCCCACCTACGACCTCAGAGCCTACACCACCGTCTTCGACCGTCTCCTTCCCGATGAAGAGCGCTACTACTCCGGTTTAGTCGCCGAACATTTGGATATTCCCATCCACTACCAAGTCGCCGACGACTTTGAGGTATACAAAGGGATTGAAGAGATAGAAGGGTGTACACCTGAACCCACCTTAATTCCTTTAGCGCATCCACCTCAAGAGCAAAAAAAGCTCATTGCTTCTCATAGTCAAATTGTTTTAAGCGGCCAAGGAGGAGATCCAGCTTTTTATTCCCAAGGAGCCTATTTTTATGTTAAACACTTATTGACAACCCGGCAACTTCCATGTTTGCTTAAAACTTTAACTAAGTATGCAATCGACCAAGGTAAATTCCCCCAACCGGGTATTCGTTCTAGAGTTAAGCAATGGCTCAAACTACCATCGAATCAGCCTAATTATCCTTCTTGGATTCAACCTGATTTCACAGTCAATCTCAATTTAGAAGACCGGTGGAAACAGAAGTACATGGAGGGTCAATTGGAGCATCCTTCTCGTCCTGAAGCCTATAGTAGTCTTAGAAACTCTTGCTGGCCTGATTTATTTGAGCAGTATGATTCTGGAATCAGTGGTTGTCTTGTAGAACAGAGATATCCCTATTTTGATATCCGTTTAATTCATTATCTACTGGCAATTCCCCCCATCCCTTGGTTTCTCCATAAGAACATACTCCGTACAGCTATGAAGGAAATATTACCAGAAGCAGTAAGGCGAAGACCGAAGTCTCCATTATGTGGCGATCCACTCAGCTTGCGGGTTCAGCAACCGGTCATGAAATGGATTGATAACTTTCAAGTTAATCCACAATTATATAACTATGTTAACCCTAAAGCCATTCCCCAACTATGCGGAATGAAAACAAGCAGTAGTGAAGTATGGATTAACTTACACCCTTTGAGCTTAAACTACTGGTTAGACCATTCACAATCCCCTAAACTTGAACCTGACAAGGAGAAAAGCTATGCCCTTATCTAATAATCAAAACTCAGTGAAGAAAACTTACCAAAAACCCCAACTCTCAGTTTACGGTGATATTCGCTGTTTAACTCAAGCTGGAAACAGTAACCAAATTCCAGATAACTTTAGTCCTGGACTGAAAACTGCTATTGGGATGTAATCTTTTTAGTGTTTTTGTATCAACCTTCTCCAAGGATCGAGTCTCAGTCAGCTCAATACTGATGTTTCCTCCTACACTCAACTCTATTAAATCCATCAGTTCTTGCTATTCAGTTACCTAGTCTTTGGTCTTCACATACAATCAAGCCAGGCAATTCCTGGCTTAATTCCTTCATCTGTCTTGTCATCCATAGATTTAACGGTTGCACTCAATATCAGTTTATCTGAAAAAGAAGAGTTATTCCAACGTCCTATAGTACCGATTTATGAGAGTGACGAAAGAGATGAACAAGGAAAACCTTGCTTACAAGTCTATAAAGCTCAAGAAACCGGTTATTTTCAACTCAGTTATACTGATGGGAGTCAATTTTTTATTAACCCAGATGGAACTCAAGTTTGGACAACTTGTCCAGATCATTTGAGTATAGAAGATACAGCTACCTACCTTTTAGGCCCTGTTCTTGGGTTCGTTCTCCGTTTACGAGGAATAACTTGTCTCCATGCGAGTGCTATTGCTGTTGGGCAAGAAGCGATCGCATTTGTGGGTGACTCTGGTGCTGGTAAATCAACAACTGCCGCAGCTTTTGCCAAGCTAGGTTATCCGATCTTATCAGATGATATTGTAGCTCTCGTTCCCCAAGACAATCATTTTTTTATTCAACCTGCGTACCCCCGTATTCGTTTGTGGTCTTCTTCAGTCAAGATATTGTTTGAATCTCCTGATGCCTTACCTAGACTTGTTCCTACTAATCCAACGTGGGATAAACGATATCTGCATCTCAATGGTAGAGAGTATCACTTTCAAAATCAGCCTCTACCTCTAACCCAAATTTATTTTCTAAGTCCAAGAGATCCTCAGATAGAATCCCCGTATCTACAAAAAATTTCTCCTGCTTCATCTCTCATAAAATTGATAAAGCATACCTATGCTAATGTCTTATTGGACTCTAAGATGCGAGCAAATGAATTTTCTCTATTAAGTCAGTTAGTAAGAGCCGTGTCCTGCTCAGAAATAGTCCCTAGCTCAAATCCTAAGCAAATACAAAAGCTTTGTGAGGTAATTCTTAATAATTTTAGCAAAGCTAGATAATTGTGTATGTCTAATTTAAAGTTAATTCATCATCTCGGTGTTTTTGTTCAAGAAGATTTTTTAAGTGTAGATCAATGTATCAACATAGTATCTGAATTAGAAAAATTAGAAGTTACTCCAGTAGGAGTAGTAGGAGAAGACGGACTGTATCAAATAAATCAGGAAGTGCGTAAAGTTCATCAAATAGATGCTTCGCAATCATCAATTCAACTGGTACAAAAAAAAATATTGACCGTCAAAGATAAATTAGAAGACTATTTCAGTCTACAACTAGACAGCAATGAGTCTCTTCAAGTTTTAAGATATAAAGAGGGAGATTTTTATTTACCTCATGTAGATACTAATCATGGGGATCATCAACCTTTTCACATAAAAAAAAGAAAAACATCTGTAGTGATTTTTCTCAACAATTTATATCAAGGCGGTGCTTTAACGTTCTATGGGTTAATTCAAAAAAATAACTGGAAAAGTTATGGCTTTCCAGTGGATGGGAAGCCTGGCTTACTATTAGCATTTTCTTCTGAATTAATCCATGAAGTAGAACCGGTTGTTCAAGGAACAAGATATACGATTGTAAGTTGGTTTAATTAAAATTATGTATAGTGTATCGGGTTATGGCTCCATGATCGGCGATCGCGGCCGCATGGAAGCCTATACGCAAGCTCTGAAACAATCCATTACCCCCGGTTGTGTTGTCCTCGATATTGGCACGGGAACCGGTATATTTGCCCTGCTTGCCTGTCAATTCGGAGCCAAGAAAGTCTACGCCATTGAAACAAATCCGGCGATCGAAGTGGCAAAACAGGCGGCAGTTGCGAATGGCTATAGCGATAAAATTGAATTTATCCAAGATTTATCCACTAAAGTAGAATTACCCGAATTAGCCGATGTCATCATCTCCGACTTGCGGGGAATTTTACCTTTATTTCAGCAACATATTGGCTCTTTAGCTGACGCTAGAACGCGATTATTACGTCCTGGAGGCGTGTTAATTCCTCAACAGGATAACATCTGGGTGAGTGTAGTAGAAGCGCCCAATTGGTGGAATAGAATTAACGATCCTTGGGATAAATATTGTTATGGCTTTAACATGGATGGGGCGAAAAAGATCGTCAATAATGTTTGGGGAAAAGGTTGGGTAACACCGTCTCAATTATTGGCACAACCGCAACTTTGGGCAACATTGGATTATCAAACTATTGAGAATCCGAATGTGGGAAATCAAATGCTCTTTAAACCGTCGCGCAGTGGCACTGCCCATGGGTTGAGTGTATGGTTTGATGCCACCCTGATTGATGGCGTTGGCTTCTCCACGGCTCCAGGAATGCCGGAATTGGTGTATGGGACGGCGTTTTTCCCCTTTTTAGAGCCGGTTGAGATAGGTTTGGGCGATACGATTTCTGTAAATTTACAAGCTAATTTGGTAAATAGTAGCTATATCTTCCGTTGGGATACTCAGGTGTTAGAGCAAGGGAAGGAAAGCCAGTGTAAAGCTCAATTTAAGCAGTCTACGTTTTTTGCCGAATCTCTTTCTCCTCAGCAGTTGCGGAAGCAGGCAGGGAATTTTGTACCCAAGTTGAATCAAGATGGTAAGATTGCGCAAGTGGTTTTAGCGTCTATGGGGCAAGGAAAATCGGTGAGCGAGATTGCAGGAGTGTTAATGGAGCAATTTCCAGAGGCGTTTTCTACTCCGAAAGAGGCTCTAACACGGGTGGGGCAATTCTCAACAGTGTACAGTGAATAGGATGATGGCGGCGATCGCCTCTCGGTTGCAGCGCTTGCTCTATCTGAGAAAAGCGGCACAGTTAGTTTGGCGGAGTACCCCCAAATTAACCCTGGCGAATATTGTCCTCGTCTTTCTGCAATCGGTGCTACCCCTAGCTTCCCTCTACCTCACCAAACTGATTATCGATCGCATCACTGAAGGCATTTCCACTCCCCAAACCTCCCTACAACCGGTACTCCTGCTAATTGCCATTGCTGCATTGGTGGCGATTATTGGTGATGGACTGCGATCCTTAGCCGGATGGGTAAGCGAAGCGCAATCTCAAATCGTCACCGACTACGTGCAGAATCTGCTTCATAGCAAGTCCATTGAAGTGGATTTAGAATACTACGAAAACGCTCAATACTATGATTTTCTCCATCAGGCACAAACTGAGGCATCTTATCGTCCTACTGTCATTGTAAATCGATTTATCCAATTAGGCAATAGTAGTTTATCCTTAATTGGGATAGGACTGCTTCTGTTTTCCTTTGATTGGGCGATCGCCCTCATCCTCATTATCGCCGCTATCCCCGTTTTTCTCGTCCGGCTCCGATTTTCCCAACAGCTTTATCGGCAATGGCAACAATGGACTCCCCAAGAGCGCATGGCCCATTATTATAGTACCTTAATCACCCAAGTCGATCATGCCAAAGAAATCCGCTTATTTGACTTAGGCGAACTATTTGGGCGACGGTTTAATACCCTGCGTCAAGCCATTCGTCAGCAAAGAATATCCCTATCTGCTCGTCGTTCCTTTGCCGAAAGTATTACCCAAAGTAGTGCCACCCTAGCCGTTTTTACCGCCTTTGCACTGATGGCAGATCGGGCATTAATGGGTGCAATTACCATTGGCTCTTTAGTGATGTACTATCAAGCCTTTCAACGGGGACAAACCTTACTGCGAGAAAGTTTAAGTTACTTGGCTTCTTTGTATGAAAATAGTTTATTTATCGCCAACTTTTACCAATTTCTCGACCTCAAGCCGATGATTGTTGAACCCATAAAACCAGCTCGACTTCCGGCAACTCTTGAAGGCAGAATCGAATTCGATCGCGTCAGTTTTTCCTATCCCCGAAGTGAACGCTCGGTTCTCGAACAGCTTAAGTTTACCATTGAACCCGGAGAAACCATCGCCATTGTGGGGGAAAATGGAGCCGGAAAAACCACCTTAATTAAACTATTATGTCGCCTCTACGATCCGACGGCTGGTGCAATTCGCTTAGATGGGATCGATCTGCGAGATTTATCTCCCAGTGAAATCAGAACAAATATTAGTATTGTCTTTCAAGATTATGCCCATTATCATTTAACGGTGCAAGAGAATATTGGTGTCGGAGATATTCAGAACTGGGATAATTTAGCCCCAATTCAGCAGGCGGCTCAATGGGCCAAAATTGAGCCGACAATTTTGAAACTTCCCCAAGGATATGATACCATTTTAGGGAAACAATTTATTAATGGAGAAGAACTGAGTATTGGGGAATGGCAGAAAGTGGCGATCGCCCGATCTTTTCTGCGCCAAAATCACCCCATTTTAATCTTAGATGAACCCACCAGCGCCTTAGATCCGCAAGCGGAAGCAGAAATCTTAGAACAGTTGAATCAATTGACGCAAAAGCGAACGTCTATCATCATTAGTCATCGTCTTTCTACGGTGAAATTTGCTGACCGAATTTTAGTTTTAAAAGAGGGGAAAATGGTGGAAACTGGAAATCACAGACAGTTAATGGAGAAATCGGGGATTTATGCCACACTCTTTAATACGCAAGCTCACTATTATCGATAAATATTATAACTCTTTTTCTCCTTACAGAGGTAGGGTGGGCAGTGCCCACCCTACTGGGTAGAGGGATATAGGGAGAGGGAATTAACCATGCGTCTTGAACATCAATTAATTTTAAATTGCGCTCGCACGTACCATTCGGGCGCAAATCAAGACAAAATTCTAGAATTACTTTCCAGAGATTTGGATTGGAATTATATCTTCGATTGGATTAACTATCATGGGTTGATCCCTCTATTTTACTGGACAATCAAAGAGTTTAAAGATCCTGTCGATCTCGATTTTTTTCAAGTTATCGATCACGAGTTTAAACAAAATGCCTATCGCAACTTATCCCTAACCCAAGAACTGATTAAACTTATTCAACTTTTTGAGGCAGAAACAATTCCGGTTTTGGCGTTTAAGGGGCCGGTTTTAGCCCAAGTTGCTTATCAAAATCTGGGATTGAGGCAGTTTATTGATTTAGATATTTTAATTCCTCAAGGGTCTGTGAGTCAAGCCTCAAAGATTTTAACTCAACAGGGTTATCTGCCTCAATTTGAGTTTAAGGGATGGCAAGAAAATCGCTATGCCCAAATTCGCCCGGAGCATAATTTCTATTCTTCAGAAAAAGATCTCAGTATTGATTTGCATTGGTCGTTAATTTCTTCGGCGCTCTCGTTTCACGAAAATCCCCAATTGATTTGGGAGGATAGGAACTATCAAGATCGAGTAAAATTAGCTAATCAAACGATTCTTACGTTATCGCCAGAAGCGTTGTTATTATTTTTATGTGTTCATGGGGCGAAACATGATTGGTCTCATTTATCTTGGGTGTGTGATATTGGGGAACTGTTGAATCGACATCAAGATTTAGATTGGCAATGGATTGAGGGGCAAGTGGGTCATTTAGGCACGCAAACGATGTTAGAGTTGGGGTTAGGGTTAGCTCACACTTATTTAGATGCGCCAATTCCTGAAGATTGGCTGAAGAGATTAGAGAATAATCCTAAGATTCAGGAGTTAGGAGAATTAATAGAAGGGCAATGGTTTAAACGTCAATCTGATGAGAGTAGACTGAGATTAATGGGGCAAATTTATGTACAAACGATGGATTCAGGGCGCGATCGCCTCTGGTACTGGTTGGACTATGTAGCAACCCCTACCCCCCTAGAGTGGGAAATCCTCCCCTTGCCCTCCGGGTTGTTTTTCCTCTATTATCCTTTTCGCCTGCTGCGTTTACTCTGGAAATATCGGCCAGACTGGCTCAAGGCTCAATCCTGAGCCAATTCAACCGGTAGCAATAACTGAAACATCACAGATTTATTGTCTAAGGGGTAGGTATTAAAATAACCGCCTAAACTTTGCATCAGAGATTGGCAAATGAGCAAATATAGACCAGGGGGCTGATCGAGTAAAGATGGACTGAGTAAATCGGGCGATCGCCCCTGCTCGAGTTCAGCAATTAAGCTCGGTTCTAATAACGTGGCACAAACAATGGACACATCAAACAATGAAACATGCCCTTCACCCGACTGATGCGAATTCTGGCGCAAACGCTCTCGCATTCTCCCTTGAGCAGGTGGCAATTCCGTCTCAGAAATCCCATTACACCAAATATCCACTTGTCCTTTCGGCTGGGCCATTTTGCAGGTAATCCCTAAAATTTCATGGAAAATCAACTCTAACTTCACCACATCTCCGGTTAAATTCACGGCTCCAGGTTGTCCCTGCACGCGGATAAATAATTCCCGCTTTTTCACCAAGGTATCCACCCGTTCGATCGCCCGTTTAATTAAACTCACTAACGGCATAGCCATGTGATACCACTCTAATTCCCATTGCTCATCTCTGAGCATTTGCGCCAGATGACCCAACGTGGTGTTGAGCGATCGCAATCCTTGCTGATAACGGGTTAGAGTTAGAGCATCCTTGGGCGTACCCAAACTATGGAGTTTTTTCAACTCCGTACTGAGTTTACGATAAATAATCTCGCTGCGACGTTGCTTATACCAAGTCAACTTTTGCGCCCGATCCTGCTGGACTTCAAAGTGAGTTTGTAGTGCCATCCTCCGCTCAGACCAAGCCAGTTGTCGTACCATAATCACCAACACACTCAGATAGCGATCGGACCACAAACGGCCGGGAGCATCCGCTAATACAATAATGCCCCTGGCAACCTCCTGTTCATCTCCCCGAAAGGCGATCGCCACAATCTCCCCAATTCCCGATCCACTCAACCACTGACGAGTCACAGCCGACAGATCTCCAGCAGACACCTGATACAGGCCTGAGCTGGCTAAAACCTCTTGCAGAAAGGGATCGTGGGCAATATCAATTTTGCCTTGAGTCTGTATACTAAACTCTGGGGCACTGACCTGAGCGATCGTAATATAACCCAACTGGGGCTTATCCAAAGACCAACTCATTTTCAGCGCCAGGGGAATCTTAAACACCTGGGTGATTTTTCGTAGAGCCTCCTCCTCTAGACTTTCCGAGGACTCATCCCCCGTTGATTGAATCGCCGTTTGTCCCCATTGAATCAAAGATTGTAGTTTTTCCTGTTGTTGTTGACGGCTATGGAGTTGCCATTGATGGAGGATCAGCCCCAACTGTTGAGCCACCACCCGCACCAATTCCAGTTCTGTTCCTTCCCAGGTGCGAGCCACATCATGGCCAACCATCAGCACCCCTTCCATCTCATGGCCGATCGCCGTATTACACAGTAAAACACTCTTAATCCCCACTTGGGTAAATAGGGGTCGCCAAGTCATCAGTTGCCGATCTTCCTCCCAATTTTCAATCGGGATCGCTGCTCTCGACTGTTCAAGCTGCTGCCATTCCTGGGCATCAGGAACTGGTAAAGGGGAAGGTAGGGGGCGACGGTTACCCGGTTGACTTTGACAGACCACCTCAAAATGATTCTTATCGCGATCGTAGAGCAAGACCAAAAACCGCTCTACCCCTAGGCGATCGCACACCAAATGGGCACAATGATCTAGAGTCTGTCGCCAATCCTCCTCAGAATAGATCGATCGCACCAACTCAGCCGTCAGTGCCTGGTCTTGTTTGGTGCGCTCTACGGCTGCTTCCATCGCTTCTAGGGGAGCCATCAGAGCAATTAACTGAGCCACTCCACGCACATAATTTCGTTCGGCATCCTCCCAAATTCGAGGCTCATTGCCCTCGATCGCCAAAAATCCCAATAACTCATTTTGATAGATAATTGGAGCGGCCAACAGCGACCGGGCCTTTATTTGCTGCATTAACCGACTGGTAGTATCCGCCTTCAAAGAACTGCGAGCTTCTCCCACAGACACCACTTGATCGGCTACCAACGCTTTATAAAAGCCAATCACCTCCTGTACCGTAATCCCCGAAGAGGCTTGTTTCCCCACCCCTTGGGCCGGGGTTTTTTGCACATTTGTAGTTCTGCGCCAAAAATAGCGGCGTTCGCGCTCAAACCAATAAATATTGGTGCGATCCGGGGTTAAAAACTCATGGGTTTTGGCCACCACCACATCTAACCTCTGGCGGAAATCGGAGAGCGATCGCAACTGATCCAATAATTCTAATAAGGGTTTATCCGGCCGTTTAGCCAACTGCCTACGCCAATTGGCTTCCATTTCATTTAACGTAGCCGCCAACTCCCCAAAAATCATCGATAGGCGAGCCTTTTCATCCGAGCGCGGTGAAATTCCCCACAGGGTCGATCCCAAAATCACCACCCCAAAACACAGGGCCCGATAGCGCAGGGGAAAGATAATTGTGCCTTGAATATTGAGTTTTTCCGCTAACTTCCGCCATTCTCCCGCTCGCCGCTCTTCCCGCAAGTCGGGAACCCCGGCCGGTTTTTGCTGGATTACCACTTGCTCGAACAGGTCTCCAGGACTTAAGGCAAAGGTTTGTTTAAGGATGGCGCGATCGCCTCCCGATGGCAGATTTCCCCCTTTGCCAAATAAGCGATGCTCTCGGCGATCGTACAAACCAATCCAGATTAAGTCATATTCAAATTCCGTTTCAATATACTCAAGAGTTGTGTCAACCAACACATCAAGATTCTCCTCTTCCCTCAAGGTTTGGAGAGTCCGACCTAGGGTAACCAGTTGTTTTTCGCTTTGTTTCGGTATGGACTGCTGAGGCATAGACCGAGGGTTCTAGGGATAGTGAATAAGGGCGAATGACGAATTAATAATAGACAAGCTGAGTGTCGATCATCAATAATGGGTAACTTGAATCTGGGCGAAAAACGCGAAAAACGATTAAATATCCATTATCGACTCTTTCAATTGGAACCGTCTCCCATGCTTGAGCAATTTATCTTTGCAGGACTTAAAGTCGATCCAGAGGATCTTCATCACTTAGTTATGGGCGCTTTAAGCTGGTTAAGTCACCAACCGACGATCCGTTATGCCAGCTCAATCGATCGGACATTTGGGTTAACGGACGATCGCCTCCGGCAAACCCTCTGGGGATTAACGTTCCCCAATCCGGTGGGATTAGCAGCCGGATATGATAAGGACGGCCTAGCGGTGGGGATGTGGGATCGTTTAGGCTTTGGATCGATGGAACTCGGTACAGTTACCTTCCATCCGCAACCGGGTAATCCCCGTCCCCGTTTGTTTCGCTTAACTCAAGACCGAGCGGTTTTAAACCGTATGGGGTTTAATAACGAGGGCGCTGAGGCCATGGCACAACGGTTGAAAAATGGCCAGCATTGCCCTACCCCCCATCGAATTCCAATTGGAATTAATCTGGGTAAGTCCAAGATAACACCCCTAGAAAATGCGGCGGCCGATTATGGCCAGAGCTTCCGTTTACTCAAGGATTGGGGAGATTATTTTGTGGTCAATGTCTCGTCACCCAATACCCCTGGCTTGCGATCGCTCCAAGATGCCAGCCAATTGAGTCCTATTTTAGAGGCTATTCAACAGGAAAACCAAGGGCACAAACCCTTATTGGTGAAAATTGCCCCGGATCTGGAGGATCGGGCGATCGCGGAAGTGGTGAATTCAGCCCAGAGTTATCAGTTATCCGGGATTATTGCCACCAACACCACCATTGATAAACGCCCTCTCAAAACCCAACTCAATCCCAAAACGGGCACTCCTATCCAGGAGGAGCAGGGGGGAATTAGTGGGGTTCCCTTGGCCAGGCGATCGACGGAGGTGATCCGCCTCATTTGGCGACAAACCCAAGGTCAGTTACCGATCATTGGTGTGGGGGGGATTTTCACTCCAGAAGATGCTTGGGAGAAAATTACCGCCGGAGCCAGTTTGATTCAAGTCTATACCGGTTGGGTCTATCAAGGCCCCTGGATGGTCAAGCGCATTTTACAGGGGTTGTTAGATAAGTTGGATGAGGAAGGATTAGACTCCTTGACAGATGCGGTGGGGAGAGATAATGAACAATGAACAATGAACAATGAACAATGAACAATGAATTGATTTTATGCATAAATCCGGTTTGTTTGTGGGCTTGGCGACGTTGGATTTCCTCTATCTGACTCCCCAAATTCCCCAGGTGAATGAGAAACGGGTGGCAGTTGATTATACCGTGGCGGCGGGTGGCCCGGCGACGAATGGGGCGATCGCCTTTGAGTATTTGCGACGGTTACATGAAAAGAGCGGCTCAACCCAACTCCTGGCAAGTGTGGGGACTCATCCCTTAAGCACTCTCATTCGGGCAGATTTGGAGGTTTATGGAGTCCACTGCATCGATCTTGACCCGCAACGACCCGATCCGCCCCCAGTTTCTTCTATTCTAGTGACTCCACCAAGGGGCGATCGCGCCGTGATTTCCATTAATGCCACCCATGCACAAGGGGCCTGGAAGCCCAGTTTTAGCGCTCTCTTAGACGACGTGCAGGTGGTATTAATTGACGGCCATCAAATGGCCATCAGTCAAGAACTAGCTCAGGTGGCCAAGGCGCAGCAGATTCCGATTATTATTGATGGGGGCAGTTGGAAAGCTGGATTTGAGCGGGTTCTGGCATTGGCTGATACGGCGATCGCGTCGGCTAATTTTTATCCCCCTGGATGCCAGACTCACGAACAGGTGATGGCCTATTTAGTCGAATTGGGCGTTCCCCAAATTGCCGTTACCCAGGGAGAAGGGGCGATCGCCTACTATACTCAAGGGAAACAAGCACAAATTCCGGTTCCTCAAGTTTCCGCAGTGGATACGTTAGGCGCTGGAGATATTTTCCATGGTGCATTCTGTTATTATTCCCTAGAATTGGACTTTGTAGAAGCCCTAACTCAAGCGGCCCAGATTGCTTCTGCTTCAGTTCAACAGTTCGGAACCAGAGCATGGTTGAACGGTTACGATGGGGAGATGGGGGGATAGAGGAAAGGTTTTGGGCTTCGCTCTCTAAAATGGTTTCGGCTGTCGCCGACCTGAAAATTGATAAAAAATTTGATTAAAGATCATGACAGAACCTCAACCAATGACCATTACCTTGCCGCCCCTGCGGATTACGGTAAATAATCAACAACAGGTTAACCTAGAGTGGATGCCCCAAGCTCAAGGTCAGATGCCGCCGAGTCAACCCCAAATTCCAGAGAATTGGAAACGGTGGATCGCCTTAAATAAGCTGCATAATAAGCCGGAACAGTCGATGATTGAAGCCATGCAAAAACAGGGAGTCGATCCAAATATCGCTCGCCTGGCTATCAATCAAGTGATGGCCGAACCCTCCTATAAAATCGGCGAGAATCTGGCCCAACTGCTGCGAAAATTAGAATCGACCCTCGCCATTCAACAGCAACTGGCGGCCCTTTCATCGAACGGGAACCGAATTGAGCGGCGATCGGGCCTTTCTAGACAAGAATTTCTAGACCGCTATTATGCCACCAATACCCCAGTCATTCTCACCGATTTAATGCAAGAGTGGCCAGCCATGAAAACCTGGTCACCCGCATATCTCAAAGAACAATACGGCCGAGTTGAAGTCCAAATCCAAGCCAATCGCAACAGTAACCCAGAATACGAAGTTGAATGTGAAAAACACCGCAAAACCATCCGCCTGGGGGACTATGCCGATCAAGTCTTGAACGGTGGTGAGAATAATGATTATTATATGGTGGCCAATAACCAAAACTTAGAGCGTGAGGAATTAAAAGGACTGCTCGACGATATTATCTTTTTCCCCGAATTCCTCAACCCCGAAGAAACCCAGAATCGCGTGTTCTTCTGGTTTGGCCCCAGTGGAACCATTACCCCTTTGCACCACGATCCCGTCAACTTAATGATGGCTCAAGTTTATGGACGCAAACGTTGGCGCTTAATTTCTCCCCAGCAGACTCCCCTACTGTACAACTATGTAGGGGTATTCAGTAAGGTGGATTGCGAAAACCCCGATTATCAGAAATATCCCCTATTTAAAAATGTGCAGATCGTTGAAGAAGTCTTGCAACCGGGAGACGTGATTTTCGTGCCCGTGGGCTGGTGGCATCAGGTTAAAGCCCTCGATCCCAGCATTTCCTTATCGTTTACCAATTTTGTTTTTCCCAATTTTTACACTTGGCAAGACCCCAATATTAAGGCGTGGTAAATATAGCGCTAGATGCTGGGAATAGGGAATAATGGAGGAGAATGGGATTGCGTAAACAGAGTTTAGGCTTTTATGCTTTAATCCATGGGTACGATCGTCATCAATCTTTTGAAAAACTTGATGAAGTTGACAGGATCGACGATCGCCAGAACATCCGCCAGTCTCTTAACGCCAATCAATCACTGAGTTGTATGACTTTTAGTATCGAGTAAAGTCTTAATACCGATTTCATCAAATTCTGCGGCTAACGCGAGGATGCGATCGCAAAAAACCCTATACCTTGCGTCTTTTGCGTTCAGTCGTTGAGCCTCTTGCTCTATGGCTTCAATATCGCCAATTTTAGTAGCGTCCCATAACGCGCTCAATTCCTCTTCTGTGGGGAAAATGAGGTCTTGCTGAATGGAAGAATCTGGCTCGCTTTTCTTTTCATAGATCCAGGTTAATTGCAAATACTGTTGTAAGCGTATTAATAATTGCTCTAAATCAATCGGCTTTTCTAAGAACTCATTACAGCCAGCCGCGATCGCCAAACTCCGATCGGCTAATGATACACTGGCACTAGCCGCGATAATCGGCAACTCTTTTGAATAAGACTCTCGAACACAGCCAGCCAAAGTATAGCCATCCATCTCTGGCATCACAATATCCGTAATCACCAAGTCAGGTTTTTCCTGTTGCAACCGTTCTAAGCCCTCTCGTCCATTAGAAGCTTCCAGCATTCTAAAACCGAGTGGAGTTAACACCTCCGCAACCACCATTCGATTCACTTGATGATCGTCAACAATGAGGATAGTTTTTGGTTCTCCACTGTAACCGAGAATCTTACCCTGCTGTAAATTCGCTGCACTCGCAATCCATTCCTCTGAACGGGGTAATGTGACTTCAAACCAGAATTTGCTCCCTATCCCTAAGCGACTCTCCACCTGAATGGTACTTCCCATCATCTCCACAATTTGACTACAGATCGTTAACCCTAATCCCGTACCTTGCGAACGTCGAGAGCTAGAACCCACTTGCTCAAAGGGGAGGAAGATTTTATTCACCTGTTCTGGACTCATTCCTACTCCTGTATCTTCAATTTCAAAGCGTAGGGTAGTCGTTATCTGAGAGGACTCTTCGGGGCTACAGACTACAGAAAAACTTACCTGGCCTTGGTCAGTAAATTTAATTGCATTGCCTAAAAGATTTAGTAAAACTTGACGTAGACGTTTCTCATCGGTTTTGACTCCTGTCGGTAAGTTTTCGTCTGGCAAAAACTGGAGAGTAATACCTTTATTGTCGGCTCGCACTCTTGCTATTTCCGCTACCCCAACTAAAAAGGACGGTAAGTGTAAATCCTTGGGGAACAGTTCCATTTTTCGGGCTTCAATTTTAGCCAGGTCGAGGATATCATTAATGAGGGTTAACAGATGAGAACCGGCTTGTTCAATCACATCCACGCCCTTACGATGTTGATTGAGATCCGTCGCACGATGCATAATCTGAGCATAACCGAGGATACCATTGAGAGGGGTGCGAAGTTCGTGGCTCATATTCGCCAGAAATTCACTTTTGGCTCCGTTGGCACTATCGGCTGCTTCTTTAGCCTGAGAGAGTTCTAAGGTACGTTCTTCCACTCGCTGTTCCAGTTGAGAAAAGGAGGTTCTCAGTTCAGCAGCCATGCGGTTGAATGCTCTAGCCAAGGTTTTCAGTTCGGCGAAAGATCCTCCAGAGACTTGCTGCTCTAAATTTCCTTCTGACATTTCTTCTGAAGATTGTGCAAGTTTTAAGATGGGTTGAGCAATCCAATAAGACGTATACCATCCCAAAACGATGGCAATTCCCAAGGCTCCAAGACAGAGTAAAATGGTGTTTCGTCTACTGGCATCAATTTGTGCCATAAAATCCGCTTCTGGCACAACAATTACAATTAACCAATCTAATCCAAACTCATCTTGATAAGGAAACACCTGTAAAAATTGTCGTTGGTCTTCACGCTCAAAGTCTAATTGCTCCAGATTTTGAATTTGTTTCAAATCTGTAAAGTGATTGAAAAGATACTGGACAGTTTCCTGAGTCAAAGGATCGGTACTTTCGACAACATTTAATCGTTGAATTTCTTCCCCTTCTTGACGAAACAGCTTTTCGTTGGTAGATGTGGCTACCAATTGACCTGAACGTTCGATAATAAAAGCTTGTCCCGTTTTACCAATCTCTAAACTTTCCAGAAAATCACTAATGTGGGTTAATATGAGGTCGGCCGCTGTGACTCCGATGAACTCTCCTTGTCGATTGTAAAGCGGAAGATCGGCAGTTAAGGCCAATTCTTGGGTCGCAAAAAAAGTGTAAATCTCTGTCCAGACTCCTTTTCCGGCACGATAAGCGGTTTTGTACCATTCCCGTTTTCGGGGATCGTAGTTTGGTACACTGCTCACCCGCTCTAAACGTTGACCTTCCCCATCGAGCGTCCAGGTTTCAAAGTGATAATCTGTTCTCCGGTCAGACACTTCTAGAACAAAGCTCCGATCGGCTTTTCGTTGTACCCCTACATATTCTCCCTGCTCAGTTCCCAAGGAAATATAACTGACGGTCTCAAACTGCTGCATCTGAGAAAAAAAGTAGCGCTCTAAACTGGGAATATCTTCCAGATTCAACAGATCTAGGCTAACCGCTTCCCGATTAATTTTATTCACCAGATGGGGCATACTTAAATAAGTATCCAACTGCTGTTCAATCCGTTTGGCCAGTTCACTCTGTAATTGAGCTGCGACATCATTGACTGCTTTTTGTCCATTGCGTAACGAGAGCCATCCTGTTAATCCGACAACGGCAAAAACTTGGAGGGCAAAGGGAACGATTAAAACAAAACGCAAATTGACTTTCATAATCAGTCCTCCATATAGAGTGGATAGCTAACTCGGCGCAGAATTAATAAGCTCGACAATGGTTTTATCTTCAAATTCAGCAGCTAAGGTCAGGATACGATCGCAAAATCCGCAATAGTTGGGATTGACATCTTTTAAACGTTGGGCTTCTTGCTCAATTCCCACAATATCTCCAATTTTTGCCATTTCATACATTTTAAGTAATTCATGACTTTTTGGAAAAACGATTTCTTGTTCTGTAGCAACACTTACAGATTCTAGGGATTCATAAACCCATTGCAGATTGAGATACTTCTGTAACACAATTAACAATTTTTCCATATCCACAGGTTTTTCCAGAAAATCTTTACAGCCAGCCGCGATCGCCAAACTTTGATCGGCCAGCGATACACTGGCACTAGCTGCGATGATCGGCAACTCTTGGGAATAAGACTCCCGAACCTGACGAGCAAAGTCATACCCGTTCATTTCTGGCATGACAATATCTGTAATTACCAAGTCGGGTTGCTCCTGTTTGACCTGTTCTAATCCCTCCCGTCCATTACAGGCTTCGAGTATCCTAAACCCTAATGGCGTTAATACTTCCGAAATCACGATTCGATTGACGGCATGATCGTCAACAATGAGGATAGTTTTTTGTTCTCCACGGTAACTGAGAATGTGACCTTCTGATAAATGAGCCGCAGAGCTAACCCATTCTGAGGAAATGGGAAAATTGATTTCAAACCTGAATATGGTTCCCATTCCTAATGTACTGTTAACCTCAATTTCACTGTCCATCATTTGGGAAATTTGACGACAGATAGTTAATCCTAAACCGGTTCCTTCTGACCGCCGTGATGTCGAGCCAACTTGCTCAAAAGGTAAGAATATTTTTTCGATTTGTTCTTGACTCATCCCTACCCCTGTATCCTGGATGGTAAAGCGAATTCTGGCCAGATTTTCTGCTGTTACCTGTTGGTTGGTCACGGAAAAGGTTACATTGCCTTGGTCAGTAAATTTAATCGCATTTCCCAAAAGATTGAGTAACAGTTGCCGCAGCCGTTTTTCATCGGCTTTAATACCGGTCGGTAATCTTTCGTCTGGCCAAAATTGGAGGGTAATGCCTTTATTTTCGGCTCGTACTCTTGCTATTTCTGCCACTCCCACCAAAAAGGAAGGTAAATGTAAATCCTTGGGAAAGAGTTCCATTTTTCGGGCTTCTATTTTAGCCAGGTCGAGGATATCGTTAATGAGGGTTAACAGATGGGAACCGGCTTGTTCAATCACATCTACGCCCTTACGATGTTGATTGAGATCCGTCGCACGATGCATAATCTGAGCATAACCGAGGATGCCATTTAGGGGAGTGCGAAGCTCGTGGCTCATATTGGCTAGAAATTCACTTTTGGCTCGGTTGGCACTATCGGCTATTTCTTTAGCCGCTTGTAATTCGAGTTCGGCTTGTTTGCGATCGCTAATATCGGTATGAGACCCTACCATCCGCAAAGGTTGACCCCTACTATCTCGTTCTACGACTTTAGCACGGGATAAAATCCAAACATCATGCCCCTGTTTATGGCGCATCCGAAATTCCATATAAAAGGTTTTTATTTTTCCCTGTAAATGATCTTCAATGACCTGTTTTGCTCCCGGTAAATCCTCTGGATGAACTAAGGTTTCCCAGGAGGAAAAAACATTAGTAATTTCGGATTCATCATAACCTAACATTTTTTTCCAACGGGGAGAAAAATAGACCTCATTTAAGGTGATATTCCAATCCCAAATTCCATCATTGACGCTTTCATTCACTAATTGTAAACGTTCTTGACTTAAGCGCAAATCTTCCGTCCGCTCTTGTACTCGCTGCTCTAGAGTGTCAAAGGATTCTTTTAATTGAACGGCCATTTGATTAAAGGTTTGAGCCAAAAATTTTAATTCCGTAATGTTTCCACCCTTAACTTGCTGGGATAAATTGCCTTGAGCCATAGCTTTGGATGATTCCACTAAACTTAAAATCGGTTGTGAAATCCAACGAGAGGTACAAATTCCTAGGAGTATGGCGATTACTAATGCACCAAGACAGAGCAAAATTGTTGTACGGGTATTGGCATTGATTTGGGCCATGAAATCGGACTCTGGAACTACAATCACAATCAACCAATCTAATCCCCATTCATCTTGATAGCTGATCACATTTAGAAAATGTCTGACTCCCTGAAGTTTGAAATCGATCTGTTGGGTTTGGGAAATTTTAGATAAACCACCAAAATGTTGGATCAAGAACTGGGTGGTTTGTTGGGTGAGAAACTGTTGGCTATCAGTAGCCATGAGTCGCGTTAACTGCTTCTGTTCCGTTGGCGTAATAAAAGGTTGCTCATCAGTGGAAGTGGCGACTAAAAATCCAGGCTTCTCTAGAATAAAGGCTTGTCCAGACTGACCAATTTTTAACTGACTGAGAAATTGATTAATCCCTAATAAGGTTAAATCTGTACCAATGACTCCCTTGAATTGATTGTCTTGGTCATAAATTGGGGTTCCAATGGTTAGGGCTAAACGAGGATAGGTGACGTAAGTATAAATTTCACTCCAGGCTGAGTGGTTTTGAGTGGCAGCCGGAACATACCAAGGACGAGGACGGGGATCGTAGTCTGAACTGACTCGCAGTAGTTTTTCGGTTCGCCTCCCTTGATCGTCGGTGGCATAAGTGTGAATTGTATAACTGGTTAAAGCATCGGAAATTTCAATATTTAACCCTCCATCATTCCTCTGTTCTACTCCATAAAATTCTCGCTCTTCATTGCCTGCTTGGATGTATCCGATATTGGGAAAATTACGGATTTGTTTGAGGAAATAGGGTTCCATGGTGCGGAGATTGTCTATATTCAGATAGCCTAATTCTATGGCATCGACAATGTTTTGATTGACTAGATAAGGGGTGCGTAAATAACTCTTCAGGTGTTGTTGAATGCGATCGCCGGTTTCTTGCTGTAACTGAGTGACTAAATTTTCTACGGTTTTCTGTCCATTGCGTAGCGATAGCCATCCCGTCAATCCCACTACCGCAAAAATCTGTAGGACAAAGGGTACAATTAAAACTAAACGAAGATGGAATTTCATACTCAGTCTCCTATGTCAAGGGAGGAGTTATAATCGTCTTAATCTTACCGAGTAGATGTTAAGGTTTAATTATGCTGTGGATACAGGATTTGAGCTGTACCACACACTACTTTATGGGAGTTTTTCCAAGATTCAAGTTTTCCCAGTTTTCCGACGGGCTTGGAGGTGGCTTGTTGTCATCAAGCCAAGAATAATTTATAGGCAGGATTGTTATTTTCGTCCCAATAGCGATAGCCTAAAGTGTCTAAAAAGGCTTGCCATTCTGCCATTTCTTGGGGGGGAACTTGTATTCCGACGACGATGCGCCCGTAGTCTGCGCCGTTGTTGCGATAGTGGAAGAGGCTGATATTCCAGTTGGGACTCATGGAGGCGACAAATTTCATTAGTGCGCCGGGACGTTCGGGAAATTCAAAGCGGTAGATTAATTCGTGTTCTGCGAGGGTCGATCGCCCCCCAACCATGTGGCGCAGATGCAGTTTAGTCAGTTCATCATCGGTTAATTCTAGGGTTTCAAAGCCAGTTTCTGCAAAGGTTTTGGCGATTTTGGCGGCATCTTCTCGGTCTTTAATTCGCACGCCGACAAAGATATGGGCGCAGGTGCTAGAGGCGATGCGATAGTTAAATTCGGTGAGGTTGCGCGTCCCCAAACAGTCGCAGAAGCGGCGCAAACTGCCGGGTTTTTCGGGAATGGTGACGGCAAAAATGGCTTCTCTGCGTTCCCCAAATTCGGCTCGCTCGGCGACAAACCGCAGGCGATCGAAGTTCATATTTGCACCACAGGCAACGGCGACGAGGGTTTGTCCTTGGATGTTTTCCCGCTCGACATAGGCTTTGGCTCCGGCGATCGCCAAGGCTCCCGCCGGTTCCACAATGGAGCGCGTATCTTCAAACACATCTTTGATCGCCGCACAGGTATCATCGGTCTCTACCAGAATAATTTCATCCACATATTCTTGACAGAGGCGGAAGGTTTCCTCGCCCACTTCCCGCACCGCTACCCCATCGGCAAACAAGCCCACTTGGGGCAATCTCACCCGTTTCCCGGCTTTCAGGGATTGATTCATGGCATCAGAATCCACCGGCTCTACCCCAATAATTTTCGTCTCTGGATGCAGGCGTTTCACGTAAGCACCAATGCCAGAAATGAGACCTCCTCCACCGATCGCCACAAAAATCCCATGAATGGGCTGTTGATATTGGCGTAAAATTTCCATCCCTATCGTTCCCTGTCCGGCAATCACATCGGGATCGTTAAACGGATGAATAAACGTTAACCCTTTCTCGGCTTCGAGTTCGCGGGCATAGCCATAGGCTTCATCATAGGTTTCACCATACAATATTGCCTCTCCACCATGCGATCGCACCGCATCCACTTTCACCTGCGGTGTCGTCACCGGCATCACAATCAATGCACGGGTTCCCAAATGCCGCGCAGCCAGGGCAACCCCTTGGGCATGATTCCCCGCAGACGAAGCAATTACCCCTTGCGCCAACTGTTCCGGAGGCAATTTCGCCATCCGATTATACGCCCCCCGCAACTTAAACGAAAATACCGATTGCATATCTTCCCGTTTCAGCAGCAGCCGATTCCCCAGTCGCCGCGAAAGGTTGCTCGCCACTTCTAGGGGCGTTTCTTGGGCAACATCATAGACGCGAGCCGTGAGAATTTGGACCAGATAATCACACAACATGGATTGGGGAACCGAATGTAGGGTAAGGGCACAATACTTAAGCCTATCATGTTCCGATCCTCTGGGCAAAAGCGGCGATCGGACTCATCAGACCTATTCTATCAGTTGTAAAATCAGAGAAATGCTAAATTTGTAGTGTACTCAAAAGTATTTAATTGTTAATTGTTCATTGTTAATTGTTCATTGTTAATTCTTGAGAGGCTCTCTAAAATAATGACATTACCACTCAAAGGAAAAATTGCCCTAGTTACCGGAGCATCTCGTGGATTAGGGAAAGGCATTGCCACCGGGTTAGCGGAAGCTGGGGCAACGGTTTATATTACCGGCAGAACCCTGCACGCTGCTGAGGGAAGAATGGGAAGTTTAGAAGAAACCCAAAAGGAACTCGACGCAGTAGGTGGGGTAGGTATTCCGGTACAAGTCGATCATGCTGATGATGAGCAGGTGCGCTTGTTATTTGAGCGTATTGCTGATGAACAAAAGGGAAAATTAGATCTATTGGTGAATAATGCTTATGCTGCCGTCTCCATGCTTAAAGAGACCTATGGTCAACCTTTTTGGGAATTGGAGCCGAATTTATGGGATCGGGTCAATCATGTGGGATTGCGGGGGCACTATATTGCCAGCGTTTATGCTGCGCGGATGATGGTTCCCCGCAAACAGGGACTGATTTGTACCCTGTCCTCTTGGGGGGGCTTGTTTCCGATATTTGGCGTATTGTATGGGGTAGGCAAAACGGCGTGCGATCGCCTGGCCCTAGAATTAGCCTTAGAACTTAAACCCCATAACATTACCTCCCTCTCCATTTGGCCGGGAATTGTGGGTACAGAACAATTTACCCAATTTGCTCAAGAGCAAGAATCGAGCGCTACTCTACCAGAAAGAGGCAATCCGTTTGCCGATGGTTTTAACTGGGAAACTCCCTTATTAACCGGTCGCGTGATTGCCTGTCTAGCGACTGATTCTGAGATTATCCAACGCACGGGAAAAGTGCAGATTGTTGCCGAACAAGCCCGACGCTATGGTGTGGTAGACCGAGACGGCAATCAACCTGCGTCTTTGCGATCTTTACAGTTTATTTTGCCGATGATGCTCCCGCAATTACGCGCTTATTCTTCTTGGCTGCCTAGTCTGTATGTTCCCTGGTGGATCTTGATGTCTGGGGTAGTTAAATCCCCTCAAGTTGGTAATGGGTAATCGAGATTGCTTCATTCCGCTCCGCTCCATTCGCAATGACATACTGTAACTGATTATTCGGATTTGATATTACAACTGATCCAACGGACTCGATATCATACCTCATAATAGCGCCAGGCGCTCTAGGGTGTGCCCTGAGCGGAGTCGAAGGGCACACTGCTTTAATTGATGACCATCACCCATTACCGATCGCCGATCGCCCATTAACCATTTTTTGCCTTCGGTTTGTGGGTAGAAGCCACAGACAGTTCTTTCAACTGGCGATTATCCACCGTTGCCGGAGCGTCGGTAAGTACACATCGAGCTTGCTGAGTTTTGGGGAAGGCAATCACATCGCGGATAGAGTCTTCACCCGCGAGGAGCATTACAAATCGGTCTAAGCCATAGGCAATCCCGCCATGGGGAGGAGTCCCATATTCAAAGGCTTCCAGGAGGAAACCAAATTTATTGTGGGCTTCTTCGGGGGAGAGTCCGATCGCCTCAAACACTTTTTCCTGAATCTCTCGCTGGTAGATCCGCAGGCTTCCCCCGCCAATTTCGTTGCCGTTGTAGACGAGATCGTAGGCTCTAGCGCGGGCGGTTTTGATGTCGTCTAGGTCTTCGGGGTTGGGGGAGGTGAAGGGGTGATGCAAGGCTTCGAGGCGCTTTTCGTCAGGGTTCCATTCAAACATGGGGAATTCGGTGACCCAAATTAGGTTGATTTGGTTGTCGTCTATTAATCCCATTTGTCTGCCAATGACTTGCCGCAACCGGTCTAGGGTTTTGTTCACTGTGGCAGTATCTCCGGCTCCAAAGAGGAGTAAATGGCCGGCTTCGGCTCCGGTGCGTTGCAGGATTTCCTGTTTTTGTTCGGCGCTGAGGTTATCTTTAATTGCGCCAATGGTGTCGATTTCCCCATTTTCCCGGACGCGGATATAGGCGAGACCTTTGGCTCCGGCTTCTGTGGCTTCTTTGAAGAGTTCTCCACCGGGTTTAATGGCAACGTTAGAGATGCGATCGTTGCCGTTGGGTATGGGTAAAATTTTTACTGCGCCACCGGCTGCAATGGCTCCGGAAAAGACCTTAAACCCACAATCTTTGACGACATCGGATACATCGGCTAATTCCAGTCCAAAGCGGGTGTCGGGGCGATCGCATCCATAGCGCTCCATGGATTCTTTGTAGGTGATGCGGGGGAAGGGTCGGGGAATGTCAATGTTTTTAATGGTTTTGAAGATGTGACAGACTAAGCCTTCGTTGAGGTTAATGATGTCTTCTTCGGACATGAAGCTCATTTCCATGTCGAGTTGGGTGAATTCGGGCTGGCGATCGGCTCGTAGGTCTTCATCCCGGAAGCAGCGAGCAATCTGATAATACCGGTCAAACCCGGAGACCATGAGTAACTGTTTAAACAATTGCGGTGATTGGGGTAGGGCGTACCATTCCCCGGAATTTACCCGACTGGGAACCAGGTAATCCCTTGCTCCTTCTGGGGTGGAGCGGGTCAGGATGGGGGTTTCAACTTCTATGAAGTGTTGTTCGTCTTCTAGGTAACGGCGGATGGCTTTTACGACTTGGTGGCGCAGTTGCAAGTTGCGAGTCATGCGATCGCGTCTTAAGTCTAAATAGCGATATTTCAGCCGCAAATCTTCCCGTACTGCCTCTTCTTCGTAGCTCGATACCTGAAAGGGCATTTGCCGGTTAATGCCGTTGAGTAGCTCAATTTTATCGGCGTAAATTTCGATTTCTCCAGTGGCAATTTTGGGGTTGAGTGAGTCTTCGGGTCTCTGGGTGACTCGTCCCTCAATTTTTACCACGTATTCATTCCGCAGCTTTTCTGCCAGCTCGTAGGAGTCGGGGGTTCGGTCTGGATCGCTGACAATTTGCACAATTCCGGTGCGATCGCGCAAGTCTAGAAAAATAACACCACCATGATCGCGACGGCGATCGACCCAACCACACAGGGTTACCGTCTCGCCAATGTTTTTTCCTTGTAATTCTCCGCAGTAGTGGGTTCGCATGGTGGTTCCTAGCGTTCAGTAGAGTTCATTATTAACACAACTTTCCCATTATCTAACAAGAATGGCGGTACTGGCGATCCAAAATTTTCCCCTTGACAACCCGTACTCGTTATGAGTATGATTATAACAATACAAATTCATAACGAGTTCGTTTTAGACACCTATCAGGAGATTAAACCCTTATGTTGCAGAATAAAGAAGGTCAAACCGTACCCAACGTCAACTTCCGCGCTCGTGTCAACAACGAATGGAAAGACATCAGCAGCGATGAACTCTTTGCCGGTAAAACCGCGATCGTCTTCTCCCTTCCCGGAGCATTCACCCCCACCTGCTCCTCCACCCACGTTCCCGGATACAACGAACTCGCCGACGTTTTCAAAGCCAACGGCATCGATGACATTATCTGCATTTCCGTTAACGACACCTTCGTTATGGAAGCATGGGCGAAAGATCAAAAAGCCGACAAAATCACCTTCATTCCCGATGGTAACGGAGACTTCACCAACGGCATGGGCATGTTAGTAGACAAACAAGACCTAGGGTTTGGTCAACGCTCTTGGCGCTACTCCATGCTCGTCAAAGATAAAACCATCGAAAAAATGTTCATCGAACCGGAAAAACCCGGCGATCCCTTCGAGGTTTCCGATGCAGAAACCATGCTCAAACATATTAACCCCAGCGCCGTCAAACCGAAAATGATTTCGCTATTTACAAAAGTCGGCTGTCCCTTCTGCGCCAAAGCCAAATCTCTGCTCCAAGACAAAGGCTTAGAATATGAAGAAATCACCCTAGCCGATGCGATAACCACCCGTTCCCTGAAAGCAATTACGGGCAAAACCAGCGTTCCCCAAGTGTTTATTGATGGGAAATATATTGGCGGTTCAGAAGAATTAGCCGCTTATTTCGCCTCCTAGCGATCGCCGTGGACGATTCGAGCTAAATTAGTGCTTTAGATTCTGGGGAGCGGCAGTGTCTCGCTCCCTATATTTTTATAGCGCTGCGCTCTATAGTGTTTACAAATACTGGAAAGTAGCTTATAGCCAATGGACTTGGGGCACATCCGTCCGCACCAACACTTTCCCCTGAGAAATTACAACCTCCACCGTTGCTCGTCGGCGAATGGCATGATAGGGACTCTCGGCATCAAGAATAATAATATTGGCGGGTTTACCCACTTCTAGACCATACCAATCAGATACATTTAGGGTTTTTGCGCCTCCCGTCGTCACCATATCGTAGCAAGCCTTAATTTCTGCCAGCCCCGTCATCTGACAAACATGAACCGCCATATGAGCAACTTCTAACATATTGCCAGTTCCCAGACTATACCAAGGGTCTTGGATACAGTCATGGCCGAGGGAAACATTTAAGCCATTTTGCCATAATTCTTTCACACGGGTAATGCCGCGCCGTTTGGGATAGGTATCGGTGCGTCCTTGCAGGGTAATATTGATTAAAGGATTGGCAATAAAGTTAATGTTTGCCCGTTTGAGCAAGCCCATCAGCTTAAAAGCATAGGCATCATTATAGGAGCCGAAAGCTGTCGTATGACTGGCTGTCACTTGGGAACCGAGTCCGCTACGAACGGCACAAGCAGCCACCACTTCTAAAAATCGGGATTGATCGTCGTCGATTTCATCGCAGTGAATGTCGATTAATTTATGGTATTGTTGAGCGAGTTCAAAGATGCGATGCACTGATTTTACCCCATCTTCGCGGGTCAATTCGTAGTGGGGAATGCCTCCAACCGCATCTGCACCCAGTTGCAAGGCGGTTTCTAAAAGCTGTTCGTTTTGGGGTTGCCCATAAATTCCGTCTTGGGGAAAGGCGACGACTTGGAGCGCGATGGAGTCTTTTACCTGCTCTCGCAAGTCTAATAAGGCTTTTAAGGCAATGAGATTGGGTTCGCTTACGTCTACATGGGTGCGTACCCAAAGGACTCCTTGTGCTGCTTGTTGTTTGAGGGCTTTTAAGGCTCGTTCCTGGACTTCCTCATACTGTAAGGATTGCTTGCGATCGCCCCAAATGGCAATCCCTTCAAACAGGGTTCCGCTCTCATTCCACCGGGGATCGCCCGCAGTTAGGGCAGAATCTAGATGAATATGGGACTCAACAAAGGGAGGACTGATAAGCTTATCAGTAACCCAGAGTTCCTCTTGACTGGGAGCCTTGATTTCTGGGGCGATCGCGGCGATCTGGTTACCGGAAATCGCCAGATCTAGGCGATCGCCCCCCGGAAAACGTCCCCCTTTAATCACTAAATCATACATAAGCTGGTAATGGGTAATGGGTAATGGGTAATCAGTGAACTATAAGTAATAATAAAAAACATATGTCTAAAGATATAATTTCAATAAAATTATCCCATTCTCCGCGTCCCCCACTTCCCCACTCCCCCATTCCCCTATTCACCGTAAGATAGATCAATGTGTCCTGCCCAACCCATGCTATGAGATATTGCCTCAACCCGGACTGCAAGCAACCCAAAAATTCTGACGGCAATGCCTTTTGTCAAAGCTGTCGCAGTACCCTGTTGCTCAAAGACCGGTATAAAGCACTCAAATGTATTGGTCAAGGGGGGTTTGGCCGCACATTTTTGGGCATCGATCGCGATAAACCCTCTCACCCCTATTGTGTGATCAAGCAATTCTTTCCCCAAGCCCAGGGAACCAATAATGTGCAAAAGGCAACCCAATTATTTGAACAAGAGGCAGTACGCTTAGACGATCTGGGAGAACATGCCCAAATTCCGGCTTTATACGCCCACTTTAGCCAAGATTCTCGCCAATATCTGGTACAAGAATTTATTGATGGGCAAAATTTAAGCCAAGTGCTGGAGCAAACTGGGCGATTTAATGAGAAGCAAATCCGCGAGTTACTTTATAATCTGCTTCCGGTTTTAGATTTTATCCATCACCATCATGTGATTCATCGAGATATTAAACCGGAAAATATTCTTTTGCGCGAAAATGGGCAACTGGTTTTAGTGGATTTTGGGGCGGCGAAATATGCCACCTCAACGGCTTTACTGAAAACCGGAACCACCATTGGCACACCGGAATATTTAGCCCCAGAACAAGGAAGGGGACGGGCGGTTTTTTCTAGCGATCTCTATAGTTTAGGGGTGACTTGTCTGCATATGCTGACGGGAAAGTCGCCCTTTGAGTTATTTGATATTCATGAGGATACCTGGATTTGGCGGCAGTCTTTGGCAGATAATCCGATTAGTAAATCCCTAGCAGATATTATCGATCGCCTCATCGCCGATGCGATTAATCACCGCTATCATTCTGCTCAAGAGGTTCTCAAGGATTTGCAAGATTTACCCACTCTCGATCGGGCGGTGAATCCCCCAACAACAACCATACAACCGGCTGTTTCCCCGTTAGCGTCTCAATTCCCTTCAACCCCTTCATCATCTGAATGGTGCTGCGTGCATACCCTCAGTGGTCATAGGCAATGGGTGGGCGCTGTTGATATACATCCCAATTCTAGGGTAATCGCCAGTGGCTCGGAAGACCAAACGATTCGCTTCTGGGATGTGGTGACGGGAGAGCATCAGGGAAGCCTCAACCGTCATGCTTTGTATGTGAATACGGTGGCGTTTAGCCCCAATGGTCGGTTTTTAGCCAGTGGGGGGGACGATCGCGCGATCTATGTGTGGGATTTACAACGGGGGGAATGGGGGCCACAATTGGGAGAGAGCCATACAGGAGACGATCGCCGTTATGGAGAGGCGATTAATGCGATCGCCTGGAATCCCCAAGCTACTCTGTTAGCGAGTGCCAGTAAAGACCGCACGGTAAAGATTTGGCAGCTCGACCCTAAAGATGCTCGCTATGGAGAAGCGATCTATACCCTAACCGGTCATTTAGCCTCCGTGCGAGCCGTCAGTTTTAGCCCCAATGGGCGGATTATTGCCAGTGGCAGCGATGATAATAGTATTAAGCTGTGGCACTTAGGAAAAGAGGTAGAGTTTGCAACTCTGGGGGATTTGGCTTCCCGGTTAAATATTGTCAATGCTTTGGCTTTTAGTCCCGATGGACAATGGTTAGCCAGTGGGGGTTGGGATAATTTGGTGAAACTGTGGGATTTCGAGACGGGAAAAACCATGCAAATTTTTGAAGGACATCAAGATTATGTGCGATCGCTCGCCTTTAGTCCAGATGGGAAATTTTTGGTTAGTGGCAGTGACGATCGCACCCTGAAACTTTGGCAAGTGGAAACCGCTACCCTATTAACGACCCTAGACGGTCATCAAAATTGCGTCAATAGCGTTGCTTGGAGTGCTGATGGTCAATTTATCGTCAGTGGGAGTGCCGATAAAACCCTCAAGGTTTGGCAAGGAGAACCCCATCAACCCAAAATTCAAGATCAAACCGTACAACAGATCCCTCCCTCGACTCCCGTTCCTCCTCGCCCACCGAAACGCCGCGTATATCGCCCTTCCGTCCATCAACCCTGGCTCGACTGAAGGGGAGGGAATGAATAATGAACAATGAACAATGAACAATGGGTAAAACCATTGCCTATTGCCTATTGCCTACTGCCTATTCTTTCCCACGACTCTTTTGCTGTTTTGACGGTTTACGACTAAAAAACCGTTCCAGTTGCTGAGTCCCTTCTTGGAAATGGATTAGGGTAGTGACGATCGCGATCGCTCCATAGACGACTCGCAACAACCAGCCTTGAAAGGCAAATACCCAATCGAGCCATTGGGCGCGATAATTCTGGGCATCGCTGCCGCCATCGTTTAAGAAGGTGGATAACATGGATTTTAAGCGGTTGTCCTCGGCTTCTAACTGATTCAGGCGATCCAATTGAGTGGGGAGAATCGGGAATTTAGCGGTATAGAGATAAAAGCCTAACCTGCCAGTCTTTCCGGTTTTCTCTTCTAGAAATTCGTCGGTTTTTTGCACAATTTCCCCAGAGGACAACTGGGTATTTTCGGCAATATCATTCAGCCAGTTATTATAGCGCACTACTGTAGGAATGCTAAGAATAAAGGGAACAGTGGGAATGAGGAGGACAAGGCTGACTTGCTTGCGAATACGAGGGGGCAAAAACACCGTAGAGAGTCCAAACCCTAAGCCCAAAATGGCAAACGAGATTAAGTTAGACAGTTCGCTCAAGTCTAACATGCGAAAAATATCGCCAATAATCGGTAAAGAATATAAATGGTGATCGGCCAGAAAAATAAATAGTAATTTGCTTAAGACGACTAAACTGACCACTAAAGGAATGATCAGGATGTAGAGGACAATGCGAAAAATAAGTTTCAACCGATCCATGGGAGTGGGGTTCAAAAGTCAAAAGTTAAAAGCCAAAATTCAAATGTTATATCCCTAATTAAGGAGCTAGGGAGCCTAATTAAGGAGCTAGGGAGCGAGACGCTCCCACTCCTTAATATTAAAGGTTTTAGGAATGCGGGCATCTTGCCCGCTAGTTACAGCGCTTCGCGCGGTAATGAGGTACAGTCGGAAAAGATCCCCCTTTCATGTCCGCTTGCGGAAAATCCCCCTTAAAAAGGGGGGCAGTAAAAGTCCCACTTTTTAAGGGGGGTTGGGGGGATCGAAATGTACCGCATAGCAGCGAAAACTGCTGTATACCCATTTACCGGATTTGATATTAGAAGTCAGAAAGACTCTTTTGCCGCTAGGGTGCATTGATCGATTGTAGACAAATCGAGACTCCCCCAGCGATCGCGATCGCCTAGAGGCATCTCTAACCACAGCAGATATTCAATATTACCGGCTGGCCCGGTAATGGGAGAATGGCTTAAGCCACGATAAGACCATCCTAGACTATCCGCGCTTTCATAAACCGTAGCGATCGCCTGGCTATGGTCTTTGGGATCGCGGACGACTCCCTTTTTACCCACCCGCGATCGCCCCACCTCAAACTGAGGTTTCACTAACGCGACTAACTCCCTGGGAGGAGCTAATAGCGCCCATAGTGCGGGTAAGACCTTGGTTAATGAAATAAACGAGACATCAACAACCGCTAAATTTGCGGGTTCCTCCCCATTATATAGCGCTTCAGCACTCAAATAGCGTAAATTCGTTCGTTCTCTTAAAATCACCCTAGAATCCGTGCGGATGCGCCAATCCACTTGACCATAACCTACATCCACCCCATAAACCTGTTTTACCCCATTTTGCAGCAAACAATCCGTAAAACCTCCGGTAGAAATGCCTCCATCTAGGGCAATTCGACCCGCAACAGTTAAGTCAAAATGCTCAAGAGCATGGGCTAATTTTTCACCGCCTCTAGAGACAAAAGGCGATCGCTCCTTTACCGTTATCGTCGCCTCTGTAGAAATCAACGTCCCCGGTTTATCCATCACCACCTGATTCACCATCACCTCACCCGCCCGAATCAAGCGCTGGGCCAGTTGTCGAGAGTCACACAGAGACCGTTCTACCAGTAAAAGATCGAGTCGTTGTTTAGGCAAGAGAATAGGGGGATAGGGGAATAGGGGGATAGGGAGGATAGGGAGATAGGGAGAGTGCGAGCATCTTGCTCGCTTGTTAACCCATTATTACCCATTATTACCCATTACTCATTACCCATTACCCATTACCCATTACTCATGACTCATGACTCATGACTCATTACCCATTACCCATTACCCATTACCCATTACCCATGACTCATTACTCAAACATTCCCACGCCAACTTAGCCGCCCCCACCATACCCGCTTGATTGCCCAACTCGGCCACCAAAACCTGGAGTCCTTCGCGGGAAGTGGGTAACACGCGCTGTTCGATTTCCTCTAGGGTTGCTGGCAGGAAATAGGCGGCGCTTTGACTAATGCCACCGCCTAGTATAATCGCTTCTGGGGTTAAAACATAGATTAAATTCGCCAAACCTGCTCCTAAACGATGACCATAGTTTTGCCAAAATTCTAGGGCTTGTCGGTTGCCGGTTTCAGCTAGGTGACCGAGTTCTTCCGGGTCGAGATGGCCAAAGCGGCGAACGGCGGGAATAGAAACCTGTTGTTCCAGGGAGCCTCGGTTACCACTGTTGCAGGGATGGCCATAGAGGTCAATCGTGATCAGACCCAGTTCTCCGGCAGTGCCCTGGCGACCGGTAAATAATTTACCATTAATAATGATAGCTCCACCGACTCCCGTTCCCAGGGTGAGCAAGATCATATCTTGGAAATGGCGGCCGGCTCCGATCCAGGATTCCCCCATTCCAGCGCAGTTTGCGTCGTTGGCCAGGATGACAGGCTTGCCGGTTTTCGCTTCTAACCAGGCAGCTAGGGGCACGTCTTTCCAGTTGGAGAGGTTGATAGCGATGCGCGAAATTTTACCCGTTTGGTCTACGGGGCCAGGGACACCGACTCCCAGGGCGAGGGCGCTCTCGTCGGGGTCAAGTTCCGCCAGGGCAGGCAGTAGGGCGCTAATAACCGCTTCCGGGGTTGCCGGTTGGGGAGTCGGGAGGGTGAGGGTATTTTGGCAACTGCCATCCTTACGAAACCGGCCCAGTTTGATGCCAGTTCCGCCGATATCGATGCCGATGACTGTGGGTTGGTTCATGGTTGGGTATTGGGAGATTGTGCCCTCTTCCCCCTGCCCCCTTCTCCCACGGGAGACGGGGGTTCAAGTCCCTCTCCTGTGGGAGAGGGATTTAGGGAGAGGGCTTTACCTGGGGGAGATTGTGCCCTCTTCCCCCTGCCCCCTTCTCCCAGGGGAGACGGGGGTTCAAGTCCCTCTCCCGTGGGAGAGGGATTTAGGGAGAGGGCTTTACCTGGGGGAGATTGTGCCCTCTTCCCCCTGCCCCCTTCTCCCACGGGAAACGGGGGTTCAAGTCCCTCTCCTCTGGGAGAGGGATTTAGGGAGAGGGCAAATCCGGTTATTGTGCCCTCTTCCCCCTGCCCCCTTCTCCCACGGGAGATGGGGGTTCAAGTCCCTCTCCTCTGGGAGAGGGATTTAGGGAGAGGGCTTTACCGGTTGGGATAGCGGAAGCCTCGGTTCCGCAGTTGTTGCTGCACATTGGGGCTGGGGGCGTAGCCATATCCCCAGTTAGCATCGTCCACATCTTGGATGATGTTGGGGGTAACCACAATCACCACTTCTGCACGCTCCGATTCTCTATCAGTACGGCGGAACATGCGACCGATGATGGGCAGGTCTCCAAGAATGGGAAGTTTGGAAACAATTTCCCGCTCTTGGTCTTGGATAACCCCAGCAATTAAGAGAGTTTGACCATCGCGCAGGCGGATTTTACCGGAACTTAGCTCACGCTGAGAAACTAGGGCCACCTCTTGTACAAAACCATCCACAATGATGCTGTAAGTATCTGTGGGAGTCGATATACGCGGATTAAGGGTCATGGTAATAAACCCATTATCATCAATGCGATCGACCGTAATCGGCATCAATAACCCCACATCATCAAACTCGGTGTTAATGGTGGTGGTAGTGCTATTGGCGTTAACGGTGGTTTCTTGTTCCACGTTAACGGGGATGCGGTCTGTGAGGTTAATGGTTGAGGTTTCACCCTCTTGAATAGTGAGGGTGGGGTCAGTGAGTATCTTGGCGTTGCCTTCAACAATATTTGCTTCTAGTTGAGCGAGGAACTGTCGGGGATATTGGAAGACTTGCGGCAGTTGGTAGGCAAGTTGCGCCGCTTGACCCACAATGGCAGGTAAGCCATTAACGGCTGCTCCGGTAGCGGCGGAAATGAGTTCACCGACAGGGTTACGGAGGGCGGGAATCGTTCCACCTCCTGGAACCAGGTCGGTGATTAACCGGGGGATACCTTGGGCATCGAAGAATTGAGGAGCCACGGCTAAATCAGCATCAATTAAATCTTGGCCATTGGTTAGGGGTTGAAATTGTCCACCACCTGGAGTTAATTCAGTGAATAAACGAGGTGTGCCTGTGGTATCGAAGAATCGAGGAGCTGCGTCACCTTGGGTAACTTCGACTAGCCCTTCCGGATTCAGAAGAGGTTGAAAGACTCCTCCACCAATAGTCAATTCATTAAAGTTTCTAGGAACTCCACTGACATCAAAAAACACTGGAGATAAATTGCCTGCTGGAGTTAGTCCACCGCCAGCATTTGGCAATGGTTCAAATGTTCCATTAGAAACACCAGGGACATTTAATTCACTCAGCAGGCGAGGTGTACCTGTAGAATCTAAGAAATATTCTGCTCCAGTACCAGCATCAGTAACAATATTTCCATCAGGACTGCGTAGAGGATTAAACTGACCCCCACCAACCGTGAGTTCATTAAAGAGTCTCGGTTGACCTGTTTCATCAAAGAATCGAGGTGCTCCTGGTCCAGCCTGAATCAAAGCCCCGTTGGGAGTCGTCAGGGCTGGGATTTGTCCCCCGCCCAGTTGCAGCTCACTTAATAGTCTGGGTTGTCCATTGGCATCAAAATACCGGTCGGCTTGGGGGGGACTAGCGGCCTCAATCAAGTTATTGCCACTATCCAATAGGGGTTGGAAGGCCCCCCCATTGGGGCTGAGTTCATTTAAGGTGCGGGGAATGCCATTGCGGTCATAATACAGAGGAGGCGTTCCAGAAGAGGGAGAAACTTGACGACCCGCAGCACCGGGAATACCGGGGGCAGTTGGGTCAAAGCCAGCCACTCCGGGAGTGGTGGGTAAGCCACCAGGGGAGAAGACGGAACCGGGTTGGTTTTGCCCCACGGGAACCAGTTGGCCGGTGGCCGGGTCGCGCACCAGTTGGGTTCCATTGGGGTTAACAAAGGGCTGTACGCCTGAAAGGGGGTTACCGGCAATGGGACGACCAAACTGGTTATTACGGGCTTGATCGGCTGAAGGTGGGGTTAAGCGCCCAAAGTTGGCGATGCCTCGCCCCCCATCAACGACGAAGAAGGAGTCTCCAGAACCGAAGGAAAAACTACTGTTGGAAAATTCTTCAGCGTTTAGGTTAATGTCAATCACTTTGACGTTAACGGAGACTTGGCGGCGACGGAGATCTTGTTGGGAGAGCAGACCAGTAGCAATTTCTACTTTGCGCGGGTCACCCACCAGGGTAATGGAGTTAAGGCGTTCATCGGCAATGACGGAGAGACCGCGCAGGAGGAGGGGGCCATTGGCTGCTTCGACGGTGAGGTTTTGAATACTGGTATTGGTTTCTTCTGTTTCCCGTCGGTCTACTCCTGTGCCTTCAACGATGCGTCGGGTTTCGGTGAGGACTCGTTGATAGTCTGCTCCTTGGGAGGCGAGGAGGGTGGCGGAGCTTTCGGCTTCGGCTTGGTTGAGGCGGAGGGTGCGGGTAATGACGGGACTGGATTCTAGGGGCAGGCTAGTGCCCACAAAGATGGTGCGCCCGACGCGGTTGGCTTGCATTCCGCTCAGTTGCAAGACGCTATTAAAAACGTTTTGCACGGGTTCATTTTCGATGTCTAGGGAAATCGTCCGCCCGGCAACGGAAGTCGCTGCTCCCGCTTGCCCTTCGGGAATGTCGCCCGCGCCGTCGGTGAAGGCGAGGTTCATGCCCGCAACTCGCGCTAGGAGGGCGAGAACGTCACGCACGGGGGCATCCCGGAGAACGAGACGGGGCACGTTTTCGGAGGAGCCGAGGTTAATGGTGCGCCCGGATGCGTCGATGGTGGATACGGAGATGTCGCCGAGGGGAGGGGCGATGGCTCTTTGCCGGAAGGGAGGGGCGACACCGGTTCCGGGGGGTAGGCTGGGGATGCCGTTTTGCAGGCTGGGCAGGGGGACGTTGTTGTAGGGAGCGCCCTGGGCCATCTGTTGAGGGGGGCTTTGGGCGATGGGTCGGGGGGCGGGGGGGTTGGGGGCGGTATTGGCGCTGGGTTGGGGGGTTTCTTGCTTGAGGGAGAGAATGAAGTTAGAGCCGTCTTGAATGCTGATGCGGCCGCTGAGGCTGCCTTGGTTGCCGGTGACGGTGACGCGGATGCTGTTGTTGTCTACGGAGTTGACGCTAACGGAGGCAATGCCGGGTGCGGGGTTGGCTTGCATGAATTCGCCGCTAGGGAGGTTGAGCTGCATGTTGGAGATGTTGGCGACCCATTGGTTGCCGCTAGGGACGGCAAAGACTTGGGGGCGATCGCCTTCAGTTGTGTCTAATACGACTTCAATTCCTCCACTGGTGGGGTTGAGGGAGACGTTGTTGATTCGGGTCGGAGCTGCCCAAGCCGCAGAGTTCGATAGAATTACGGCGGCACTTCCGATCAGGGCCCCACTTAGTCCAAAATGATACTTTTTCATTGCTCTCCTCACGCGATCGCCTTAGACACTGATGAATATAAACCGTATGCAAACCCTGGTTAAATGAGGGTCTAGCCACTTAAGGATAGATTCTGGTTACTTATCTTTCCCTAAGTGACCCTCAATCGTCAATAGTGTAAGGGAAATTTGTGGATAGTGGGGAGGGGAAGGCAAAAGGTACTCATGCAAAAGGTAAAGAGCTATTCCCTATTGCCCATGCCCCATTGGTTTTGGTCACAGCCTGCGGTACTCTAGATTGGGTAAGTCTATCTCAGAATTACTCTTATTTCACGTCCCCTTGACAAGATGTTACATAAGTGAACGCAAACATGAAAATTTTATTTGTTGCCGCAGAAGCAGCACCATTGGCGAAAGTGGGTGGTATGGGTGATGTCGTTGGTGCCCTGCCCAAAGTCTTACGAAAAAAGGGTCATGATGTGCGGGTTTTCATGCCCTATTATGGTTTTTTGCCGGATAAAATAGATATCCCGGAAGAACCGATTTGGAAAGGAACAGCAATGTTCCAAGATTTTGAAATTTATCAGGCTTTTTTGCCGAAATCAGATGTGCCGCTCTATTTGTTTGGCCATCCTTCTTTTTCGGGGCGCAATGTCTATTTTGGCGACGATGAAGGATGGAGGTTTACTTTATTTGCAAATGCGGCGGCGGAGTTTGCTTGGAATTTTTGGCGACCAAGTATTGTCCATTGCCATGATTGGCACTCAGGAATGCTACCGGTATGGTTGAATGAAACACCGGATATTAATACGGTGTTTACGATTCATAATTTGGCCTATCAAGGGCCTTGGCGTTGGTATTTAGACCAGATTACTTGGTGTCCTTGGTATATGGAAGGCCATAATACTATGGCGGCAGCCGTGCAATTTGCCAATAAGGTGACGACGGTTTCGCCGACCTATGCAGAACAGATTAAAACCTCAGAATATGGGGAAAATTTAGAGGGTTTACTCTCTTATGTGAGTGGTAAGAGTATCGGTATTTTGAATGGTATTGATACGGAGAGTTATAATCCGCAAACGGACAGATATCTGTATCAGAATTTTAATGCAGAGACATTGGATAAACGCCCAATCAATAAGGTCTCTTTACAGGAAGAAATTGGTTTGGAGGTGAATAAGGGCGCGTTTTTGGTGGGGATGGTTACCCGGTTGGTGGAACAGAAGGGGATCGATCTGGCGCTGCAAATTCTGGATCGGTTTATGGCGTATACGGATGCCCAGTTTGTGTTGTTGGGAACGGGCGATCGCTATTATGAAACGCAAATGTGGGAGTTGGCTTCCCGCTATCGGGGACGGGTTTCGGTACAGTTGCTCTATAATGATGCTCTGGCTCGCCGTATTTATGCGGGATGTGATGCGTTCTTGATGCCTTCTCGGTTTGAGCCTTGTGGTATTAGCCAAATGTTGGCTATGCGCTATGGTTGTGTTCCCATTGTGCGCCGTACTGGGGGTTTGGTGGATACGGTGAGCTTCCACGATCCCATGAGAGAGTTGGGAACGGGGTATTGCTTCGATCGCTATGAACCTCTGGATCTGTTTAGCTGTATGATTAAGGCTCTAGAAGGGTTCCGATATAAGGAATATTGGAAAAAATTACAACAGCGAGGGATGCGCCAAAATTATAGTTGGGATCTTTCGGCAGATCAGTATATCAAGGTCTACGAGGAAATTTTCCCGGATGCTCCCCCACCCCCTCCTCCTGCACCTAAACTAGAGGAAGAAACAAAAATAGCAGCAGAAGAGCCTAAGCCTTCTGCTGGCAGTACAAGTTTATAGTTTTTTGAGTATGAAGAGACTCTCTCGAGTTATTCGGGAGAGTCTGAGGGTTATATGCTCAATAGCAGAGGAGGTTAGTCTTCTCTCCAGTCTTCTCTGCCGAGTAAATCAATGATGCGATCGCGCAGTAAATATCCGTGGCGCTCTAATTCTAATTCTACAGATTCCCATTCTCGACTGGGAATATAACGGCACAAACTGTAAATCGGTTGTAATCTCTCGACAGAACCCACATCTACTAAGTGACGGGCTTCATCTTTAATCATGGTAATTGAGTATTGCAGAGTTGGCATCATAATCTACACCTTTTATCCTATCGGTACAGGGTCGTAATAACGTTGATTAAGTATAAATACTTTAGCTTTTTCCTTCATTCTCCTATTGTGAGGGATATTTGTACTTTTTCTGTGATATCTTTATTATTTTTAATGATTGGATGCCTGGCGAGCAATTTCATAGGTGAGAAAATCGTGGGCCATATCGGTTTGGGGGAAAATTGCCCTTGCTTCAGTTAATAAGTCTTCCAGTTGTAGGGCGTTACCTGGGGCATACCGGGGACTAAAATGGGTGAGCATCAGTTGCTTGACTTGGGCGGCTAGGGCGACTTGAGCGGCCATGGTGGAGGTAGAATGGAGGCGATCGTAGGCCAGTTGGGCATCTTGATGGGCAAAGGTAGACTCATGTACGAGCAAGTCGGCACTTTGGGCTAGGTCTACTGCTCCTTCACAAAAGATGGTATCAGTGCAATAGACAAAACTTCGACCCACTTGAGTGGGGCCGCAGAGTTTAGCGCCGTGGATTTTGCGCCCGTCGGTTAGGGTAATCCATTCTCCTTTTTTGAGTTTGCCATAGAGGGGGCCGGGGGGAATACCCAAGGCTTGAGCGCGATCGACATCGAAGCGTCCGGGACGGTCTTTTTCTTGTACGCGATAGCCAAAGGCGGGAACTCGATGTTTTAGGGGGTTGCAGATGACGCGATATTCGGCATCTTCATAGATTAGGCCGGGTTCTACGGTATGGACTTTAACGGGGTAGGAAAAGTGGGTTTGGGAATAGCGGATACATCCTTGGAGGTATTCATTGAGTTTGGGGGGGCCATAAATATCGATTTGTTCCATACTTCCGGCTAACCCACAACTGGCGAGTAAACCCATCAGGCCAAAGATGTGATCGCCGTGCATGTGGGTGATAAAGATGCGCCGAAGTTGGCTCACTTTGAGGTCACTGCGTTGGAATTGGTGCTGAGTTGCTTCTCCGCAGTCAAAGAGCCAGAGTTCAGATTTTTGGGTCAGACGAAGGGCGATCGCCGAAACATTTCGCGATCGGGTGGGGACACCGGAGCTAGTTCCAAGAAAAGTAATTTGCACGCTAGGGTATCAAGGGGGACTGCGTTCTCTATTTTAATGGAAGAAGTCTAAGGGCAGGGGGATTAAGATTGGCACTCTGCCAACCAAGACACTAAATCCTCAACTCCCGTAAAATCGAGTAGCGCTTCCCCTAAATCTTCCAGAGTTTCCACAGACAAAGACTGAATCTGTGCTTCCAATTCTGGAGAAAGTTCCCCCACTCGTCGCGTCAAGAGACGAATGACTAAAGATGCCTCCCGTTGTACACCTCGCTGAATTCCTTCGAGCAAACCTTCTTCATGAATTTCCTGATAAATCACTGACTCGCGCATCGTCTCTTTCCTCAACAGTTGTTTGATTAACTTTTTGTCAAATCTCAAACCCGCTAACACTTGACTACAAGCGAGAACATCTGCTTGTTGTTTGCTCTCCTCGATTGTAGCAACCTGATTCGCTACT
>NZ_JAQPOK010000147.1 GCF_030068445.1 Roseofilum halophilum BLCC-M91
GAATACTACGAGCTGATAGGGGCCTCCGTTGTACAACCACTCATCTAAGGAAGCTGCTTCCCAGATGGGGTAGAAGTGTAGACCGATCGCATTTGAAGAAGGAACAACTGCACCAGAGATGATGTTGTTTCCGTACAGCAAGGAACCCGCTACGGGTTCGCGGATGCCGTCGATGTCTACGGGAGGAGCTGCTACGAAAGCGATGATGTAGCAGATGGTTGCGGTTAAGAGGGTGGGGATCATCAGTACGCCGAACCAGCCTACATAGAGGCGGTTTTCCGTGCTGGTTACCCACTGACAGAACCGCTCCCAAGCGCTCGAATTGGAGCTTTGTTGAAGAGTTGTGGTCATGTTTATATGATGGCTATTTATTTTTCTAGGTTCTGTGGCGGTTTGTTTCCGTCCACATTTCCAATTTGACATCCTCCCCGGTCTGAAGACACGGAGATTCCTAAATCTCACGATTTAAGCTTTCTGCTTCTTAGCAACTGCCTCCACTCCTTAGCGAGTTTTACGGTCTTACGTTCGCTCCACAGACTATCCCCGCAAGCCCTGCGGTTCTTATGTGTTGAAATCTCAAGTGAGAACTTCCACCTTTCTAATATAAACAATTTTATGTAGTTTTGTAAAGCCTTTTTAATTTAGCGATCCTGATGATTGACATTAACTGAGCTTATCGGTTTAATAGCGAATTCTCGGATCGATATAAGCATTGAGAATATCGATCGCAATACTGGCTATCACCACAATAGACGCGAAGAAGACCACGACCCCTTGAACGGTGGTATAGTCGCGATCGCTAATCGCCTCATACAACCGATTACCCAAACCCGGCCAAGAAAACGTCACCTCCGTCAACACCGAACCCCCCAACAGTGCCGCCAACGTCAACCCCAAAATCGTAATCACTGGAATCAGGGCATTTTTCAGGGCATGAGACACCAAAATCCTCAACTCCGGAATCCCCCTTGCCTTCGCCGCTTCCACATAATCCGCCTTCAGCGTTTGTTGCAGATTCACCCGCACAATGCGCTCAAAAATCCCACTAATCAACAACCCCAACGTTAAAGATGGCAGCGCCAAATGATGAATCGACACCCAAAGCTGTCCCAAATTCCCACTTAACAGACTATCAATCAGATAAAGCCCCGTCGGCCCATTGGGAGGCGTTGCCCCCAGAGCAAAGCGAGTTCCCAGAGGAAACCATTGCAGCTCTACTGCAAAAATCAACTGCAACAGCATCCCCGCCCAAAACGGCGGCACGGAATAAGTAATAATGCTAAACAACCGCGCCCCCACATCCAAAGGCGTATTTGGGCGAGAAGCTGCCAGCGTACCAATCGTAATTCCGATCGCCAGCGCCACCGCCATACTGCACACCGCCAACTCCATCGTCGCCGGAAAATGCAAGCCAATGATATCCCAAACCGTTTGTCCGCGACTGGTTAACGATGTCCCCAAATCCAACTGCAACAAACGGCCCAAATAATTCAGGTATTGCAATCCCAGGGGCAAATCCAACCCCAACTGTTGCCGTAACTGCTCCTTCGCCTCGGCGGATGCTCTGGCTCCATAAATAGCATCCACCGGATCGCCCGGAGTCGCCCTTAAGAGTAGGAAGACCAAAGTCACAATCAGCCACAACATCAGGGGAGCCAGAAGCAAACGAGTCAGAATATAATACTGGAGAGCCTTAGAACGGGACATAAAAGCGGTAACTTAACAATCAGTCCTTATTTTAGGGGCGATCGGGGGCCTCAATAGCTGAGAATTTCCAGATCCACAGGAGCTGTTCCAGAGTTGAGCATCCCCATCTCGCGGGCTGCTTCCTAAGATAAATCAATAATCCGTTAGCCACGAAGCTCAGTGTGGTTCTGTGATCTGCTGCAAATATTCACAAAATTTATGAATAAAATATTTTGACAATTTCTATTAAATGTTAAAATATTTTGAAATGCTGAAAGTATTTTTATTTGAAAACAGCAATAAAATCTAGATGAGTAGGGACGATCGCAACCAAGAAAAGTCACGGATTGTCAATTGGACAGGTTTCCAAGGAAAGACCCTCTGGGACTGGTTACAACTTCTTTTGGTTCCGCTATTGCTGGCGGTTGGTGTTGCTGTACTAGAAATAGCAGAGAGCCGAAGGCAAGAGGAGAATTTAGCTGAACAATACAAACAGCAGATTCTTAGAGACTACTTCAATGATATAAACTCTTTGATTTTTGACAGTGATAAATTTAAAAGTTTGCAAGATTCACCTGCTTACGATCCCCGCAGGGAAGTGTTAGGGGCAAGGACTCTTTCCGCTTTAAAAATTTTTGGTGAAGATGAAGATAAAAAAAACCAAATTATTAGGTTTATTGCAAGTTCTTCCCTGTCTAGTCTAATTCCTATCAGAAGGGCAAATTTGTCTGATTTGGACTTATCAGGTGCTACATTAACTGGTGTTGACTTGAGGGCAAGCAAGTTGAACAATACTGACCTAACAGGAGCAAATTTGGGAGAAGCTTACCTATGCTCATCCGATCTCAGTGGTGCTGATCTTGAAGGCGCTATTCTTACTAATGCACGCTACAATAAGTATACCAAACTAGAGGGTGTCAAGAATTTATCTAAAAAGCAATTAGATCTAATGGATGAAAAGTCAGTTGATTCATGCGGGCCGGATACTCTCGAAACGACAAAAGACTCGGATGATTCTGCTGCTGAGGACGAGACAGACAAGGAAAGTTAGAGGGAGAGGAATTCGAGTGGATGCTAATATTTAATCGGACATGATATGATTTCTGGAATTACTACCCATCAACAGAAAACACTTGGAGAACAGCGCTTGACTCTGCATGGATTAGCCTGGGAAAACTATCAACAGATTCTCCAGGGTTTACCCGAAAGTCGAGCAGTACGGCTGATTTACGATCGCGGAACCCTAGAATTCATTATGCCCCTAGAAGACCATGAATTTGCGGCTGAGTTAATAGGGGTATTTATTCGGGTGTTAGTCGCAGCCATGGGACTGAAGCTCAAATCTATGCGCTCTACCACTTTAGCGCGTCCAGACTTGGATCGGGGTGCAGAACCGGACAATGCCTACTATATCCAAAATCAACCTCAAGTTGCCGGTCGCAAAGTGGATTTACAGCAAGATCCGCCCCCAGATTTAGTGGTTGAAGTCGATATTACCCATACTGATATGGATAAAAATCAACTCTATGCGGCTCTGGGCGTGCCTGAATTTTGGCGCTACAATGGGCAAGAATGGCGGATCTATCAACTACAAGGAACCGTTTATCAAGAATGGGAGCGATCGCCAACCTTTCCCATAGTCGCAAAAGCAGATTTGTATCACTTTTTAGATCAAGCCCAAGAAGATGAAATCGCGGCGGAAGAAGCGTTGCGTCAATTGATTGGGGAAAGAATCGTTTAATGAAAAGAAAGGGTAAAACCAAGTTTTACCGATCGCTTATTACTTCGTCATCGGACTGGGAATAGATCCAATCTTGAATTTCGTGGGCGATCCAAGCCGCCTCATTCGGCCTTAAGGCAGCCGCGATCGCATAAGTATATTCTCCACTATAATTTTCGCAATGAAGTTTCACCATCGTGGCATAGTTTTCATGGTGAATAAAGACCCCCATTAACTGCTCGGAGAAACCCGTCTGGGTGAGGTAGCTCCAGCCAAATAACTTCCTTTCGATGGTAAATTTCTCTTTCTCGAACGTGACTTGGGTTTCACTGGCTACAAATAACAGGATTAGGACAACAATGGTTAAAAACACAACCAGCAAAATCAAGGGATTGTGAAGAAGTCTGAGAACACCCATAAACATCGTCCGGGTAATCATCAAGCTCACTAAAACAAGGGCAAGGGTTCTGAAAGTATTGCGCTCAAATCTAGGGGGAATCTCTAATTTTAACGTTCTGGGCGATCGCCAAATGTAAATCAGCGTATTGTCCGGTTTGGGCACATGGCGAAACTTAGCGCCCTCCGTGGTTTCTATCGCCACCGGTTGGTTATAGAGTTGATCGAAAGCATCCTGAGCGCTGCTAAACCGTTTTTCTAGGGCTGGATCGGTCATTTTCTCGATCCAAGTGATTAAATAAGGATTGAGTGTAGTGCGATCGCGAAACTGAATCCGATTTTCCCGATGGGGTAAATCAACCGGAGGAACCCCAGTCGCCACATGAATCAACGTCGCGCCTAATGCATAGAGATCTGAAGCCGCAACCGCACGTCCCCAAAACTGCTCCAACGGTGCATAACCACTCGTTCCCACCACCGTAAACGTTACCCCAGTCACCGCCGCTTGCGATTGCACCGCCCCAAAATCGACTAAGTAAACCTGCCCATCCTCACCCAAAATAATATTACTCGGCTTAATATCCCGATGCAGCACCGGGGGACTCAAGCGATGTAAATAGATCAGGATTTTCAACACCGAAGCCCCAATATCCTTCACCTCCTCCTCCGCAAAACGCCCCCCATTCTCCAACCGCTCCTGCAACGATGCACCCGGAATATACTCCTGCACCAACCCAAACCAAGGAACCCCTCCCCCCATCTCCTGATCCAGAGAAAAATAATCCCGATATTTCGGAATACAAGCATGATCGAGCGCTTGCAGCACCTGCGCTTCCCGTTCAAACAACTTCAGCTCATCCCATTGCATCTGCGGATTAAACGCCAACAGTTTCAGGGTTACCGGTTCATTGCTGCTTAAATCCGTAGCCAACCAAGTTTGACGACCTGCCGCCGTCCGTCCCAATTTCCGGTGTAGCTGGTATTCTAGGGGTTGGGAAGACGTTGATTGAACGGATAACACTTGTTCCGCTTGCAACATAGGATAGGGAGTTTTAAATGAGATATACACATGCTGTAGGGGTGAAGGGCCCTTCATCCCTACAATATCCCTACTATAGCAATGAGACACAGTTGTAGAGGCAGGTTTGAAACCCGCCTCCTAGAATTTCTCACCCTAAATTAATTTTCAACCAGTATTCTAGACAAGATAGTGAGCTAATCAAGGGATATTTATGGGTTTAACTGAAGATCTAGAAAACAGATCTCAAGCCGTCTTTGCTAACCTCTCTGCAACCATTAAAGCCAGAATGAAGGAAGCAACCGAGGAATTACACAGCTCTGGCATCATCCAGCAAGCTTGCCAACAAGGAGATATGGCTCCTGATTTCTCCTTACCCAATACCATGGGAAAAACCATAACGCTCAGTGAGTTACTCCAGAGCGGGCCAGTCGTTCTCTCCTTCTATCGAGGACAATGGTGTACGTTTTGCAACTTGGAATTACAAGCTCTTGAGCGGATTTCGCCCACTTTAAGGGATTTAGGGGCAACTCTTGTTGCTATCTCCCCTCAAACCTTCGAGAATTCATCCCACACGGTTGATAAACATGAACTCACCTTTGACGTTCTGAGCGATCGCCATAATTCCATTGCACAAAGCTATGGCTTAGTCTTTCGCTTACCCGAATCTCTGCGCGTCATCTATCAACGGTTGGATATCGATCTTCCCGCTTACAATGGCGATCAAACCTTTGAATTACCCATTCCAGCAACCTACGTTATTCGTCAAAACGGTCAAGTCGCTCTATCTTTTGTTAATGCAGATTACACGCAACGCCTCGATCCTCGTGACATTATAAAAATGTTACGCTCCCTTAAAAATGGGCAATTTTAAGCAAAAAGACCATGACCCATTACCAAAATAAAGCGCTTTCAGTGTACACTCGACACAGAAATTTATTCCAGGAAGTTGCCATGAAAGCGACAGGACATTGCCAGTGTGGTGCAGTTACCTACTCCGCCGAAGATGTAGAAACTGATGTGTACAGTTGTCACTGTAATATCTGTCTGCGATGGACGGGTGGCCCTGGGTTTGCGGTAAGTGTCGGTCAAGTCACCTTTGAGGGTGAGGCAAACATGAGTCGGTTCGATTCCTCAGAATGGGCCGAGCGCGGATTTTGTAATCGTTGTGGGACTCATTTGTTCTATCGCTTGAAAGAGGGCGATCGCTATATGCTATGGATGGGTACTTTTGATGATTTAACCCAATTTAAGCTGGCGGGAGAAATTTTCATTGACAAGAAACCCCACTTATACGATTTAGCAGGCGATCATCCACGGTTAACTGGGGAAGAATTTATGGCTTCAATAAGCAATTAACAATTAACAATTAACAATTAACAATTACAGCATTTATCGCTGTTATGACTAGCCCGTTTTGACTAGCGCGTAGTGCAGGAGTATTTTCTATGCCAATCGAAGGATTTTTTCAAATTACATTGATACTAGCTACATTTTTATGTTCTCTGGTGGCTGGCTTCCTCTTGGCATTTGCGATCGTCGTTATGCCAGGCATAAAACAATTAAGCGATCGCGAGTTTATTCGAGCGTTTCAGGTCATTGATGGTATTATTCAGAACAATCAGCCTGTTTTTGTCTTCCTCTGGCTCGGTTCCATCGTCTTTTTAATTGCCTCAAGTGTTCTCAGTCTTGGACAATTGGATAGAGTTGACTATCTCCTCATCCTCTTGGCTTTACTCGCTTATCTTCTAGGCGTGCAGTTACCGACCTTTACGATTAACATCCCCTTAAATAAGCAACTCCAATCATTGAAGATGGATGAGATGGATGAAGCCATGTATCAGTCTGCTCGTCTAGACTTTGAACCCCGTTGGAATCGATGGAACTTAATCAGAACACCTTTAGCTTGTTTAGTATCAGCTCTGTTAATTCTTCTCCTCTTCAGACTTTGAGGGAGTCATTTTGGTTTTTAATTGTTAATTGATTCCTGGAGCGCGTCCCATTAAACCGGTCATTAATCTTAGGGAAAAATAACGGCCGATGCGAAACTTCTGTAAGAAGAGTAATCCTAAACGGCGCGTCCAGACGACAGGGAACCAGTCAGTAGAAAACATGCGGTCTAAGAAATCGGTAAAACCAAGAATCATCCAGTTTTGAGGTTTGCGCCACTGTTGATAGGGTTTAAGGTTCTCTAGTTGGCCGATATCTTGGTTTTGAGTATGGGCGGTTTTGATCACTTCTGCTAACGTAGCAGCATCACGAATGCCCAAATTGAGGCCTTGTCCTCCCACGGGATGGCAACAATGGGCAGCATCTCCAGCCAGGGCAAGACGATGATCGACGTAGCGATCGCACTGCATTAATTGTACCGGAAACACAAACCGCGGCCCAGCCAGCTCTAACCGTCCTAAAATACCAGCCGTTCGATATTCCAACCGACGCAAAAACTCAGCCTCATCCAACTGTTGCAGCGCTTCGGCTTGTTCATGGGGAGCTGTCCAAACCACCTGTACCCGATTTCCCGGTAGGGGTAAAACCCCCATGGGGCCCGTATACCAAAACCGTTCAAAGGCTACATTATGATGGGGTTTTTCCGTTTTAATCGTTGTCGCCACACAAGATTGCCAATAGCGCCATCCTTGGGTCGAAATGTCTGCTGCTTGGCGAATCGGCGATTTTGAGCCATCGGTAGCAATGACTAAGCGACTCTCTATCACCACCGGTTCCGGATGTTCGGCTGAGTTCACCCAAACCTGAGCAAAATCATCAAAATATCTCACCTCTTGCACTTCGGCAGGACATAGCCACTGAATTTGCTCGGATTGATTAATCTGCTGTTGCAGGGCGGTTAAAATCACCCCATGTTCGCCCACATAGCCCAGATGATCCGTACCTAAATCTTCTGGCGTTAAATCCACCACCCACTGATTGGCATCCGATATCTGGATCTGGTCAAACTTAACGATTTGAGTCAGAATTTCCTCCCAAACCCCTAATTTCTCAAAAATCTTCCCAGACATCAAGGTAAGGGCATAGGCTTGGCGCTTAGAGGCGGCTTGCTCTTGGGGTTGAGCCTCGATTAGGGTAATGCTTAAGCCAGAGTCTTTTAAGGCACAAGCTAACGTCGCTCCCACAATCCCCGCGCCCACAATGGCGATATCTGTTTTGTAGGTTGGGTGGGGGTGAATACCAGATTGAGCTGTCAGGGGTGCAGCAATGGTCATAATTCAATTAAAAATTAAAAATTAGAAATTAAAAATGATGTCCTCTTCTGGTTATTGTGACGCGAAGATCGGTTCTGAGCAAGTTCAGCAAGAATCACCTATCCCCCATTCCCCCATTCCCCTATTACTCATATCAAGTCCGCTTATTCATGTCCGCGAAGCGGATTCATGTCCGCGAAGCGGATTCATGTCCGCGAAGCGGATTCATGTCCGCGAAGCGGAAATACCCGAATTAAAAATCCAGGGAGCAAGATGCTCCCACTCCAGTCATATCAAAGAATTCGAGGAGTGCGGGCATCTTGCCCGCTTCTTGAATCCAATTAACCGGATTTTATATCATTACTCTCAACCGCAAAGCGCTGTAACAGCTTCTCTAGTTGGGCAACTGTTCCCCTGGGAGAGAGACGGGGTAAGCGCTGAGGGGGACTGCCATCGACCACTAGAACTGGAATTTCATATTCATAGGCTTGCCACCAAGTGTCATCGGTGGTAATATCTCTCACTTCTAACTCAAAGGAAACATTCTGTACTTGTGCGAGCTTTTCCTGTAATCCCTCACAGAGATGACAGCCGGGCTTACTGTATAAGATTAAGCGCATAATCGGAAATTTTACAACCTATTGCGATCCCATTGTCTCACTCCCAGGATTAAAAAGGGGTTTTTCCGTCTATTCCCTCTTCCCCATTACCCATTGAATGGGCACAATCTTAAGGTAAACTAAAGAATGGAGGTCACACCATAATTAGGGTATTCAGTGTTCATGACCAATCTGACCGCAACTTCAGGCCAAGTTCACACCAACCTCGACTTACAGGAACTTAATCGCCGATTTAGTCATACCCATCCCTTGCATATCATTGGTTGGTGTTTGCAGAACTTTCCCACGGGTTTAGTACAGGCAAGCATTTTTAACGTTGATGATATGGTGATTACAGATATGCTGTATCGCTATCTGTGTCCCAAGCAGAAAATTCCGGTGCTGTTTGTCGATACGTTGTATCATTTTCCCGAAACTCTAGCGTTTATCTCGGAGGCTACAGCCTGCTATGACCTAGATTTGAAACTGTATAAAATGGCTAGTATTGCCACGCGCAAAGCCTTTGAAAAGTCTTACGGTACAGGCTTATGGGAACGTGACTCAGAAAAATTTGCCACGCTTACCCGTCGAGAACCCTTGGAACGGGGACTGAATGATTTAGGGGCGATCGCCTATCTGACGGGAAGACGACGGGATCAAATGAGTAGCCATCGCCAGATCGAGATTCTCGAACTTGACTCGATGGGACGCTTGAAAATCAATCCTCTCGCCTGCTGGCGAGGCCGGGAAACTTGGGCTTATGTGTATGAACATGAAGTGATGTATAACCCTCTGCATGACCAAGGCTATCCCTATATCAGCGATCGCCCAACCACCTCCTTAATTCCCAAACCTGTCGAAGATGAAACGCTCAAACGGTGGAGAGGAAGTCATAAAACCGAATGTGGGATTCGGTTTTAATCAGCTCTCTCCTCTTAAGACCTGCGATCGCTCCCAATAAAGAAACTGGGTTGGTGCAACAAGTTTCGACACTCAACCGCCATCTGGCTTGAAAAACCCGGTTTCTAGACCTCCCGTGATCGCAGAATTGGCCATCTCGATGACCTGCTCCTTCTTTGCTGCCTTCAAGCCAACACGATAGTGTCCTCCGTTCTGTTCCCACATCACCACAGCATCAGAACAATTGGCTCCACAGGTAGCTGGCACAAAATACCCCATAATCCCTTGGGCAAGGGTAACCGATTCGCCTTCTTCTGGAGGAGTCAAAGGCCCCGTTTGACCAGAAACTTCCCCCCAACGGCAAGCATTTCCCCCATTACAATCCGGACTAAATCCAAGCAGCACTTGATATTCAGAACCCGAAACCTCTGTGGTAATAGCATAAACCTGGGGTTGCTTTTCCTCTTCAGGAAGCACACTCGGTAAAAGGATCGGTAACTGAGTCTGGTTCTCCAACTCGGATAAAATCGGGGCAAACACCGTATGGGGTAATGTGGCCTCAGCCCTGAGAACTGGGGGCGTTGCTCCCCCTGACGGCTGTTCAGTTGCAGCCCCAGAAGCAGGGGAAGCCGTTGGCGATCCAGAAGAGGCAGAAGAACGGACTATCGGGGACTCTTGACAAGCCGCAAGGGTAATGGCTATCAAAAGAGCCATCAGTTTCATCGGGGACAAGCATACTGTATTCATAGCAAAAATCACGATAGACGCTACAGAACTCTGTAATACTCTTCGGCGATCGCCCCAATCAGTCCGGCACGATCTAAACCATTAATAATCCGCCGAGCGCCCCGAAAATCCCTCGTTGACCCAGCAATAAAATGGCCCAAGCGATACCCCGTAAACGTTCCATCGCGCATTCCAATCACCAGAATTCTGGCCGCGATCTCCCAATCCTTAGCCAAACTGGGATTTCCCACCAAATCAATCCCCAACCGTTGAGACCAATCCGTATAATTACGCCGTCCCGTAATTTGCACAAACCCCCGTCCCTTATACCGAGGCCCATCTCCATACTGAGCATTCCCCAAATCCGAGCGATACTCATAAGCCCAACCACTGGCAAACTCTTCCATCCATTTACCTAACCGAGATTCATGCTCGGCCGTAGCCAAAATATAAGCAATCTGTCCCAGATCTTTCACATTCGCCGCCTCAGCTTCCCGGATAATCAAGGGAATCGAATCCCAAGCATAGGAGCGCACATCGGGATAGGGAATCGAGTAAATCACCTTATCGAGATCCACAGACAAGAGCAAATTACCATAGGGTAAATAGGTTTCCACCTCTTGACCCGATAAAGCTGACCAAGTTTTTTGCCCCGCTACCCCATCATCGACTAAATTATTGGCTCTCTGGAATTGTTTCAGGGCCAATTCTGTTCCATCGCCAAATAGACCATCAACCGGAGAATTAGCCGGTAACATCTTGGCCTTTTTCAACAGATCTTGCAGGATTTTCACCTCATCCTGCAAATCTGTGAATGTGATCCCATCTCCCTTGCGTAACACGGGATAGCGGAGTTTCTTCGGCGTTGCCGACTCCAGAGCGGCCCAGGTATTGGGCCCCACAAAGCCATCGGCCCTTAAGCCTTTCTTGCTCTGGAAGGCTTTGACCGCTTGTTCGGTGATCGAGCCAAAGAGACCATCGACCGGATCGGTGGGTTTGAGTACCCCCGCTTCCTTGAGTAAGTTTTGCAGGTACTTGACCGGTTCTTTCAGGTCGGGATAATAGATGCCGTCACCTTTTTGTAAAATGGGCTTGTTGCTGGCCATAATTCAGTTTGGGTTGGGTGTAATTGTGATCTTCTTTCAAAAATACAGGATTCTAATTCAATTAAAAATTAAAAATTTTCAGTAAAGGCGACAGCCGAAAAAATTAAAAGTTATGGATAATCGGTAATCCCCTATCCCCCCATCCCCCATTCCCGGAATATGTCACCATATAGAGAGTCTCTAACCCTTGCCCTATGGCTCAATCGAATTTACAGAAACTCGGGTCTTACCTGCGCCCCCATTGGAAATCCGCAGGCTTAGGTGTTTTTGCCCTTTTAATTGTCAATGCTCTGGGGGTTTATCTTCCTCTGCTCATCCGGGATGGAGTGAATAATCTACAGGTGACTTTTAGCACCCAGACGGTGTTTAGTACGGTGGTGTGGTTATTGGTGTTAGCCTCGATCATGTGGGCAATTCGCATGGTTTCGCGGATTCTGTTGTTTGGGGTGGGTCGTCAGGTAGAGTTTGACCTCAAACAGGCCATATTCGGGCATTTCCTGCGCCTAGATTCGGGGTATTTTGCCACCCATACGGTGGGGGACTTGATTAACCGGGCGACCTCGGATGTGGACAGTATTCGCCGTCTGCTGGGGTTTGCGGTGTTGAGTTTGGCGAATACGTTTTTTGCGTATGTGCTGACTCTGCCGGTGATGCTCTCGATTCATTTGCGCTTGAGTTTGTTGGCGATCGCCGTTTATCCCCTAATGTTATTCGCCGTCCAGATTTTCAGCACCCGACTCCGCAAGGAACAGCAAGACGTACAAGAAGAACTCTCCCGCGTGAGCGATCTGATCCAAGAAGACATGAGTGGCATTTCTTTAATTAAGATTTATGCCCAAGAAGACAATGAACGGCAAGCCTTTCGCCAACTCAATCAGAAATTACTCGGTGCAAACCTCAAGTTAGCCCGAACCCGTAATTTTCTCTTTCCCTTAGTGGAAGCCTTAGCTTCCTTAAGTTTGCTGGTCATTCTCTGGATGGGGACTCAAGAAATTGCCAGGGGTGCGATTACCATTGGGGACTTTTTAGCCTTACTGCTTTATGTGGAGCGGCTTGTTTTTCCCACTGCCTTACTCGGTTTTACCATTAGTGCCTATCAGCGCGGAGAAGTGAGTATTAACCGCATCGAAGAAATTCTTAAAGTACAACCCAAAATCAAAAATGATGCCCAATCTCTAGAAATCAAAACTGCCGCTAAAGGTCAATTGGTTGCCCGGCATCTTAGCTATACCTATCCCGGCAGTTCGACTCCGGCTCTAAATGATATTAATTTCACTATTCATCCCGGTGAAACCATTGCCATTGTGGGGCCGATTGGTTCGGGAAAATCCACCCTAGCCAGAGCGATCCCCCGACTGTTGCCAATTCCCCAAGGTCGGGTTTTTCTCGATGGTTATGATATTACTAAGCTAAATTTAGCTCCCTTGCGATCGGCGATCGCCTTTGTGCCTCAAGATAGTTTTTTGTTTAGTACCACGATCAAAAACAATGTGCGCTATGGCGATCCTCTGGCAGAACAATTAAGAGTTGAAGGGGCGGCAACCGTTGCCCAAATTCATCCAGAAATTCTCAATTTTCCCCAGCATTACGAGACTCTAGTCGGCGAGCGAGGGATTACCCTATCGGGTGGACAACGACAGCGAGCGGCATTAGCGCGAGCCTTGCTGATTGATGCGCCGGTGCTAATTTTAGATGATTGTTTATCGAGTGTGGATAATCAAACGGCAACCGGAATTTTAAGAAACTTGTCTACCGGAACGCGCAAAAAAACCGTATTGTTTATTTCTCATCAACTGTCGGCTGCGGCAACGGCCGATCGCCTCTTGGTCATGGAACGGGGTACGATTGTACAAGTGGGAACCCATCGAGAACTGATCCAGCAAGAGGGACTCTATCAGACGTTGTGGAATAAACAACAGTTTGAGGAACTGCTGAAATAGAACGTTAGACCCAGTTAGGCATTACCAGCAACCAACCCTAGAGAAATTATGCATAGCTTTATTCCTCCCCATCGCTTTTTTGCTTATCTCACTTGGACAGAAATTCGGGATATGCCCAATAAGGAGAATGTGGTGATTGTGCAACCGGTGGGGGCAATTGAGCAACATGGGCCCCATTTACCCTTAATTGTAGACTCGGCGATCGCCACTGGAGTCTTGGGAAAAGCGCTAGAACTGCTCCCGGAGGATATCCCGGTCTATGCCCTACCGACCCAATATTACGGCAAATCGAACGAACATATAAACTTTCCCGGAACCCTTACCCTCAGTGCCCAAACCCTGCTGGCGGTACTCAAAGAAGTGGGAGAGAGCATCTATCGGGCGGGTTTTCGCAAACTGGTGTTTCTCAATGCCCATGGGGGACAACCGGAGGTGATTAATATTATCGCCCGCGATCTGCATATCCAATACCCGGATCTGATGGTGTTTCCCCTGTTTGTCTGGCGGGTTGCCAATGCATCTGGCGAATTGCTGAAACAACAAGACCATCCAGAACTCAGTATTCATGCGGATATGGGAGAAACCAGCCTGTTGCTCTCCCTGCTGCCAGAGCAGGTGCATATGGAGCGAGCCGTTAAGGAGTATCCCCAAGGTTTACCGGGGGCGGATAGCTCACTGTCCTTGGAAGGCAAACTGCCCTTTGCTTGGGCTACCCATGAATTGAGCCAAAGTGGGGTATTTGGCGATCCGACGGGCGCAACGGCTGAAATCGGCGATCGCCTCCTCGATTCCTTGGCTCAAAGTTGGGCCCAGGTGCTGCAAGATGTTTATGATTTTTCTGGAGCCAAGAATAGTGACATACTCCCCCCGCTAACCTGACGGTATAGCGGGGTCTTCTTGGATTTTAGCTAAAATCTGTTATCGCCTTTACTGAAAATTTTTAATTTTTAATTGTAATTGAATCCATGAGCTACTGTCTCAACCCAGAGTGTTCCCAACCCCAAAATCCACCCCAAACCCAATTTTGTCTCAATTGTGGGTCAGCTCTGGGGTTGCTGAACGGGCGCTATCAGGTGATGCAGCTCATCTCGAATACGAGTGGATGTGCCCGCACGTACTTGGCTCTGGATCGGGAACGGGGGGAGGCAAAATGTGCGATTAAACACTTGGTTCCCCTGCCGGAGGTGAAAGGAAATCCGGAACTGTATCAAAAGGCGATCGCCCTGTTTGAACAGGAAGCTGAACGGCTCACGAATCTGGATACCCATCCCCAAATCCCCAGTTTATGGGACTTTTTCCAGGAAGCCAACCAACGCTATTTAGTCCAAGAGTTTATCCCCGGACAAAATTTAGCCCAATATTTGCAGCAAAATGGCCCATTTACAGAGTCCCAAATTCGCAACTTGCTCCAAGGACTCCTGCCGGTGCTACAATTTATCCATAACCGGCAAATTATACACAGAGACATTAAACCGGCTAATCTGATGCTCCGACAGGGATTAGAATCGACTCCCGAAGGCTTTGTCCTGATCGATTTTGGCATTTCTAAGCAACTGGCTCAAACGGTGATCGCGCAAACGGGAACGGTAGGAATTGGTACGCAAGGCTACGCCCCCTTAGAGCAAATGCTGACAGGTAAAACCTATCCAGCTAGTGACTTGTATAGTTTGGGAGTAACCTGTTTATGCCTGTTGACAGGAGTGGAACCCGATCGCCTCTACGATCCGAGTCAAGGACGCTGGTTATGGCGGGAAACCCAATTACAGGGTAAGCCTATTAGTGAGAATCTGGGGGGAATTTTGGATAAACTGACTCAGGTGGCTCTAGGCGATCGCTATCAAGAAGCCCAAGCAGCTCTCAATGACCTCAACAGCAGTCCCTATAACCTTCTCACCCTTGCCCAACCCACAGAAGACAATCCCGAATTCCTGGACGCACCCCCCCTAGTGGTGGCTAAATTGGGGACTGCCAATTATCGCACCTTGAATGAAGCGATTAAAAATGCTCTTCCTTATACAATTATTAAAGTCCGTGCCGGTTTTTATGCCGAGAGTTTATGGATCGATAAACCCCTACAAATTATCGCTGAAGGGAACAAGGACGATATTATTATTGAGAGTCAACTGGCCCCTTGCGTGCGGGTTAAAGGCGATCGCGCCCTGATTCGCGGTGTCACCTTTCACTATCGCAACTGGACACAAATTCATCGCGCCGATCCCCTCGGTCGCTTTATCGGTCAACGTCTTCATAGTCCCTACGCCATCTCGGTCACTAACGGTAGCCTCACCCTAGAAGAATGTGCGATTCACGCCACCGGACTGGCCAATATTTACATAAAAGGTAAAAACACGAATGCCACCCTACGCCGATGTGAAATTACGGGAGATTCTCGATATGGCGTTTGCATGACCCAATATAGCCGCTCTAGTCTAGAATTTTGTCAGATTTCTGGCCAGGCGATCGGCCTGAACCTCGATCGCCATGCTGAAGCCAACCTCGAACATTGCCAAATTTCCCAAATGACTCGCGAGGGGATTCTCGTTTCTGAACAAGGTCACGGTAGCGCCTCCTTCTGTGAGATTTTCCAAAATGGCGGCCGAGGCGTACAAATCAACAAACAAAGTAATCTGAGTTTGAAACAATGCCGGTTATATGGCAACCAAAAACAAGGGATTTATGTGGCCTCCAATGGTGCAGGGCCCATCGAACAATGCGACCTACGGGGGAATGAGGGCGGCTCCTGGTGGATTGCTCCCCGGTGTGCGGTGGCTCGTCGCGGTAATATTGAAACCTAGTCAGAAACCTAGAGAACACTGGCGATTACCAGAGTGCCTAGTTTAAGATATTGACAGAAAACCCATCAGTTGACTTGATGTTTCATGCTTAACTCTATAGCTACCCCAGGTAGCGGCATTCGTTTTGTATTCAGCCTGTTGATGGCGATCGGTCTTCAGACAGCAGTTCAAGCTCAATCAGAAATTTATAATCCTAAGCCATTACCTACGACCAATGAAATTACTGATACCCTCTCCCAAAAGGATATTCCCACTGGCCAAGGAGGGTTTGCACGGGATTATATAGTCAAATTGAACGAAGGCGATAATGTGGTTATCGATCTGTATTCCGACCAGTTTGATACCATTATCACCCTACTGGCGGAGGATGGAACTACGGTTGCTGAAAATGATGATGGGCCCGATGGCAGTACCAATTCCTTGCTCTTTGCCCGGATTACTGAGTCAGGCACGTATATCGTGCGGGTACGGGCCTTTGGGGAAACGGCTGGAGGACAATTTAATTTGAAGTTAACTCGCTTACGCCCGATTTAAGCCAAGAAGGGAAAGGTTATTGCCTTTCCCTCAGAATTTTTTCTTCAGGGGATTGACAACCGAAAAAGTTTAGTGCTAAGTTGATAAAGCATTGCAAATAAGCCGGGATAGCTCAGTCGGTAGAGCAGAGGACTGAAAATCCTCGTGTCGGCGGTTCAAGTCCGCCTCCTGGCATTGAAAAAAAGTCCTGTAATTCAAGAGTTTTGCCTCCAATAGGAGGGATTACAGTCCTTTGCCCTGCCTAAAATCTGCCTAAAACCAACATCTCCCAAAATGGGCGTAGGGTAAATAGGTCAGATATAAAGGAGCCAATCTCGAACCCATATCGGGCGGCTCCCCGCAGCCCGGACTTGGGCAAACAGCCAGACGTATTGCGCGATCGGGGATGGAGCTAACCGGACTCGAACCGGTGACCCCCTCAATGCCATTGAGGTGCTCTACCAACTGAGCTATAGCCCCGAAGTGCATTTATTAGTATGCCTTGATTCAGAATCGTTTGTCAAGACCTAGACCGAAAAAATTTTATCCTCCTGGGCCGATCGCCCCCCAGAAAGCGATAAAGTAATCAAAGGATTATCGATTGACATACTCCCCACTCTAAAGAGACGGGAATTCTCCGGCTAATCAAACAGACTAAGCTGCTTAACTGACGGTTGGTTTGACAAAGCTATCGGATTGCCAGAAACCCTGGTCTTATGCCCGTTCTTTGTCCATTTAGAGTCGTGGGTATGCCCTACCCCGACTTTTTCTATGTTTTTGGCAGCATTCTCATCTCTATCATGTTCAGTTCCGCAATTAAGACAAACAACGGAACGAATAGATACAGCAGTTTGCGCTGTAATGAGGTACAGGATCAAACTCTCTAACCCTGATGTACACAAGCTTTTGCCTTTTGCCTTTTGCCTCTTGCCTAGCGCGAAGCGCTGTATTCCCCCAAAGGCAATCGTTTGTGGTTCAGTGCAAGTACTTTGATTTTTAGGGATTCCAGCAATAATAATCGCGTAATTTCTACGATTGACCAGAGCTTTTGGGTCGTGGGAATATTTATAGCAAGTTCAGTAATACTCATCTAAATAAATTCTCCATTGTTGGCGAGGCTTTGAGATCAAAGAAAGCGATTTTTTTGTCTCTGAAGAGCATCAAAAACAAGGGCTTTGTGATGGAAAATTTCCCAGCAATAAACCGATGGTTCTAATTTTGGGTGTGGGAAGGAAAGAATGAATTTTTTCAAAAAACTATTCGACAAAAACCGAGTCAGAGCAAATCAGTGCCATTCTGGGAACTCCCAGACGTTCATTCTCGAACCTATTCTCACGCCTTCAGCCTTAATTGATATCGAAACGGGGGAAGAAACTCCAGATCTTGACTCAGATGCACTGGAAGATACAGCGCCTTCAACTCCAGAAGAACCGGAGAGAATAGAGGAGCCATTGAGTGAAGAATGGGAAAGCTTAGAAAATCCCTTAGAAGCCGAAGAAACCCTTTATGAAATAGAAGAAGAACTGCCCTTTTTCACTTCCCTTCCAAAAAGCATGAGCGCGGAAGATGGGGAAGGTAGTTCCCTGCCAGAAAATGACTCCTTAGAGCCAGCAAAAGAGAGTGAAGAGAACCTAGAGAGCGATGTGGAAATTAAAGCAACTGAACCCATGGCAGAACTGGGGTACTTGGATGTGGACTCTGGGTATTTCGTTGTTGGCGAAAGCGGACAAATCCAAGTCAATTTTATCTTTGATGGGGGCAAATATAAAGGAGAAGTCGGTTTATTTAGCTTGCGAGAGATGGCAGAAATAGAGCCAGAGAGTCCGGGATTTATCCAAGAAGCGGCAACGAGAGTATTATCGGACTCGGACTGGGGAGCAATAGCCATTAGCGATCGCACAGAAGGAGCCAAGCTCGACGAACTGGTAGAATCAAGCAATTGGAACAGTGGGGAATACCTGGGAGAGAAAACCCTTTCCTTTAAAAGAGGCGATCGCCTGGGAATCATGTTAGCGCCCAAAGGGAGCATAGAGCAAGTCTTAGATAACCCAGCAGTCACAGGAGCTAGAGCGCCCCTATTCAGTTTAGAGGGAGAGGCACTGGTGAAAATAGGAGACGACGGTTGCGGGTATGGTTGGGAAGATGTGGACTTAGAGAGAAAGAGCGATCGCGACTACAACGATATCATCTTCACCCTCAAAGGAGCCACCCCCGTCGGCATTTCCCCCATCGAAAACCTAATTGATACTGATGCCAACTGGCAAGAAACTGAAGCCGGAGAGCGCATTATCTCAGAACTTCAATGTCCTCATTTAGGAGATGAACCGCCCCCCAACCGTCCTCCAGAAGTCAGCTCCCTCCCCCTTGTCGATAGTAGAGTTAACCAGGAATACGAATATCAAGTCCTCGCATCCGACCCAGATGGAGACAACTTAACCTATAGCATCACCGCTCCAGAAGGGTTAGAAATAGACAGTGCAGGCAAGATAACTTGGACTCCCAATAGCCAGCAAGTAGGAGTACATCAAGTAACAGTTAGCATCTCCGACAGTAAAGCAGGAGAAGTCGAGCAGCACTATAGCATTCTCGTGCAACCGGAAGCAGGAAACACCGCTCCAGTTATTATTAGCCAACCCCAAACGAAATTAGCCATCAGTCCAGGTGAAACTCCAGGAGTTTATCAGTATCATGTCAATGCCCTTGATGCAGACAACGATGACTTAGTGTATGGGTTAGTCCATGCACCCGAAGGCACGAGCATCAACCCAGAAACTGGAGAAATAACCTGGCAAGTTCCCGACGCTTTCATTGAAGGAGGAACCCAGTTACCCAATGGAGTCCATTTGTTCTTTGGGGAAGACTTGTCCGAGTTTGACAACGACTCTACTCGTATTGCCATTCCCAATTCCCAGCAAGCACGCTCTGAGTTTTTGTCTAATTTAGATGGGTGGTATTTAGCTGATTTAGAGCAGTATACTCATGGCGGGCGTATATATAACAATTTAGCCTTTGTCGGTACTGATGAATCGTCAATGAATGCTCAGTTGATCGGTTCACATCCTTACGTTGATATTAAACAAACCTCAGCAGGAACAACCTTAGATGGCTCTTTCCCCCTCTCCGGGGTCACTCACATACATGATTTTCGCAGCTCAGATCCCCAACTGGCTTTTGACCAACCTCAAGTTGCTTTAGGGTTCTTTGCCACCGACTTTGCCGATCTTAAAGGTGAAGGTGCATTTCTTTCTGTTGATCTGACTCACGTTGATGGAACCACTACAACAGTCGAGATTCCCCACAGTGACAACGACTATTCCGGCTCTGCACTCTATGTGGGTTTGATCGATACGGAGAATCCATTTACCCAGGTAACCTTAGTTAATTCTAACAATAATCGTGATGGATTCAGTTATGACGATATTCTTGTTGCCACTGCTGACCAACTTAATTTCTCCAACTCGCAAGAGGTAACCGTAGAAGTAGAAGATGGACGCGGAGGAGTCGATAGGCAAACCTACACCATTGACCTATCGCAAACATCAGGAAGCCTTTCCGGTCAAATTTATGCCCAAGGAGAGACCCAAGTCCTTTACACCAATGATTTTGAAGACACCCAACAACCCCTGAGCGAATGGGATAACGGTCAATATAACAACGACCCTACCATTGCGCGCTCCTTCCTCGGCAAATATGGCGGTCGTCATCTCCAAATTGGAGAATTCAACCAAACTCGCCTCAATCTTTCCAATTTACCCTCACACGAACAAGTCACCCTTGACTTCGATTTATATATTATCGGCTCCTGGGATGGAAGCGACACCCGGTACGTGCCCACAGACCACCATCCCGATGGCTGGAAGTTACAAGTCGTCGATGGCCAGACCTTACTCAATACCACATTTGGGAGCAATTATGAGAACGTTTATGGATGGGATTCTTTCCATCAAGCTTATCCGAACAATATAGAAGATGGCATTCTCCATCCTGGAGGTACTGGAGCCTTCGATCTCGACCCAGAAGGATTTTATCCCAACCCATATGGAAACGCCATTTACCGACTCTCCTTCACCTTCGACCATACAGATGAAGAACTAGCCCTAGACTTTATCGGCGATACCTACCAATCCATTGCCGATGAAAGTTGGGGATTAGATAATGTTCAAGTCAGCCTGAGCAACAAAGAAGGACTAGCAGGATGGCGCGTCTATCTCGACCAAAATCATAACCAAAAGCGCGATACTGGAGAACCCAACACCCTTACCGATGCCAACGGAAACTATACCTTCACCGGACTCGCCCCTGGAGACTATACCCTTGCCATAGACTCAAAACCCGGTTGGACAACCACCGCACCCGAATCATCCCAGCACCTCATTTCCCTAGCAGCAGGAGAAACCCTCACCCAGCTCGACTTTACCCAACAGCAGACCTCAGCAGAAATAGAAAACCGCCCTCCCAATTTTACCAACCTCGCCCCCGAAACAGCCTCTGTGGGAGAACTCTGGCGCTACGATGCCACAGCCAGCGACCCAGATAACGACCCCCTCACCTACTTCCTCTCCGTAGCCCCAGAGGGCATGAGCGTCGATACCCAAACCGGCACATTCATCTGGACTCCCACCTTAGAACAAAGCCAACAGTCACATTCAGTCATTCTCGGCGTAGACGACGGCAATGGCGGCATAGACCTCAAAGCCTTCCAGGTCAACGCCCGTCTCGAAACCCCTCCCGTCATCACCTCCGAACCCCCCTCAACCCCCCTCAACGCCAGCACTCCCTATCAATATCAAATCCAAGCCACCGATGCCAACCTAGACGACCTCACCTTCAGCGTCGAGAGCGACCAATCCGGCATTACCATAGACAACAACGGACTCCTAAACTGGCAAACCCCCATCCCTGGAGTCCATCAAATCCTCATCACCGTAGAAAACGAGCAAGGAGAAAGCACCACCCAAACCCTCACCCTAGAAGTCCTTGAAAACACCGAAAACAGCGCACCACGCCTTCTCTCCTCACCGCCAACCACAGCCACTATCGGTCAACCCTACATTGCCCAAATCCAAGCCACTGACAACAATGGAGACCGACTCACCTACTCCCTAAAAGCACCCGAAGCATTAGACATCACCATCAACCAACAAGGTCAAATCTATTGGACTCCTACCCAAGCCCAGCACCTAGGCACTCACCAAATCACCCTCACCGTCAATGATGGACGCACAGGAGAAGACAGTCAAACCTTTAACCTCACCGTCAGCCACACCAGAGAAAACCACCCCCCAGAAATCACCGCCGCTCCTCCCACTAGCGCCACCCTAGGCATAGAATACCGCTACCAGATGCAAGGAAGCGACCCCGATAGAGACCTCCTACTTTGGAGTTTAGACCGAGCGCCAGAAGGCATGACCATTCACCCCACCACCGGAGAAATCACCTGGACTCCCACAGCAGAGCAACTCGGAGAACAAGAAGTAGCCGTGCTACTAACCGACGCTCAAGGAAGCTACGCAGGAGCAGCATTTACCCTCACCGCCAGAGGCACAAATATTGCTCCCTTAGTCACCTCCACTCCCCTAACCCAAACCAGTGTCGGCTCCCAATACCTCTATCAAGTCCTAGCCAAAGACCCCGATGGCGATGCCCTCACCTTCAGCTTCGACCAAGCGCCATCCAGCATGGAAATTAACCAGCATGGAGTCATCACCTGGACTCCAACCAGCACCGGGTCAGAGCCAATTTCCGTCCTCGTTACGGACTCCCTAGGTGCAACCACCACCCACCGCTATACCCTACAAGTCGAAGCAACCGCCCGAAATCTAGCCCCCACCATCACCTCCACGCCATTAAGTTACGGCACTGCGCCCGGTCAAAACTATACCTATCAACTCAGCGCCCTCGACCCAGAAGACAGAGAAAACCTTACCTATCAGTTACTCTCAAGTCCAGACCATCTTATCCTCGACCCCCAAACCGGACTCCTACAATGGACACCCACCGCATCAGAAGTCGGGTCTCATTTAGTCCAAGTAGCAGCCGTTGACTCTCAAGGGTTGCAAGGGGTACAAGGATTCTACCTTAACGTGCGAGACAACAGCGCCCCCGTTATCCTATCCGCACCCAATACTCAACTCTTAGAAGGACAAACCTTCCGCTATGATATCAGAGCCATAGACCCCGAAGGCGACAACTTAAGCTACCAGTTAAGCCGAGCGCCAGAAGGCATGACCATTGACCGGCAAGGTCGTATATTTTGGGACGCTCGAGAAGGCACTTATGACTCCATTGAAGCTACAGTCACCGACGAATATGGCGCAACCGTGACGCAATCGATACCCCTACAGGTAAGCCGAGATGAGGAAAACCCTCAAGTTAATCTCTTCCAAAGCTTTGACTTCGCCTATCCCAACCAAGAAGTCCTCTTTGCCGTGCAAGGAAGCGATAATCTAGGCATAGCAGAGAAAGGCTTAACCATTAATGGTACTCCCATTCCTCTAGATGCAACAGGAAGCGCGCAATGGACATTTGCCGCTCCTGGACTCTACATCATAGAAGCCACGGCTCGCGATAAGGCCGGGAATGAAACCACAGAAACCTTTGAATTTACCGTCTCTCCCCTTCCTGGAGAAGAAAGTATTAACTTTAACCTCAATTTACCTGAAGGAGAGATTTCTGAAGCCACAGAACTCTTGGGAGAAATAGAAGCACCTGAAGGATTACAATCCTATAAAGTAGAAGTCGCACCCCTAGGAACAGATAACTTCATCACCCTCTTCGAGAAACAAGGAGAAGTGCAAGAGGGTAAATTAGGAACCTTCGACCCCACCCTCCTAGCTAACGGTGCATATACCCTGCGCGTCAGTGCCATCGACAACAACAACTTTGAGTCATTCACTCAGACAGAAGTAGATGTTGATAGCGAATTAAAACTAGGCAACTTCCAACTCTCATTCACCGACTTAGAAATCCCAGTAACCGGAATACCCATCAGCGTCACCCGCACCTATGATAGCCTGTATGCCCGCGAGCAAGACAACTTCGGTCAAGGATGGAGACTAGAATTCCGCGACACCAACCTGCAAACAAGCATCCGTCCCCCATCAGAAGAGCAACAACTATTAGGACAATACAACGGATTCAAACAAGGAGAGAAAGTCTACATCACCCTCCCTGGAGGAAAGCGAGAAACCTTCACCTTTGCTCCCATTCCAGACCGTTTGAACCGCTTTGTCACCTCACCCAATGGAGAAGGAGGATGGTTCCGTCCCCAGTTTACCTCACCAGAAGGGTCAGGATTAACCCTAAGAGTCGAAGACGTGCGTCTAACGCGCAACAGTAATGGAGAGTATGTCGCCTTAAATGGACTCAAGTATAATCCAGAGCATTACTCCTTTGGCGGCAAGTATGCGCTCACCACAGATGAGGGCATAGAGTACCAGATAGATGCGCGCTCTGGAGACTTATTGCAGGTAAAAGACTTAAATGGCAACACCCTCAACTACTCCGATGCTGGTATCGTCAGTTCTACCGGAGTAGAAGTAAAATTCCAGCGCGATGCTGAAGGTAGAATCGCTAAAGTCATCGACCCCGCAGGAGAAGAAATACACTACAATTACGACCAAAACGGAGACTTAGTTAGCGTCGTTGATAGAGAAGGAAACCCAACTAAATATTACTACGAAAACCCAGAGCGCCCCCACTATCTCACCCGCATAGAAGACCCCTTGGGAAGAGAAGGAATACGCGCCGAGTATGGGGAAGATGGTCGCTTATCCAGAACGATAGATGTGAATGGGGAAGCCGTTGAACTCATTTACGATACCGAAAGTCAAACCCAGGTGGTTAAAGACTTGTACGGAGAAGAGACATTTTATGTTTACGACCAGAATGGCAATATCACCCAGGAAATTCAACCATCGGGACTGAAGATAGAGCGCGCGTACGACCAGAATCAGGTAATAAGCGAGATAGTTTATACTCAAGAAAGTGGAGCAGAAGGATGGAAAACCACCTATGAATACGACCATTGGGGCAATTTACTGAAAGAAACGGATGCCCTGGGCAATACCATTCATTACACTTACGGTCAGTATAATCGCCTGTTGAGCGAAACCGATGCTCTGGGGAATACCACCACTTACAAGTACGATGCGCGCGGTAATCTTATCTCTAGCGTTGATGCTCTGGGGAATGAGACCAAGTATGGTTACGATTATCGCGGTAATCTAATTGAGTTAAATACCAGCACCAATACCATTGAATTTAGCTACACCAGCGATGGTAATGTCAAAACTCTAGAAGATGTCCTAGGAAATAAAGGAGAATACAAATACAACAGCAACGGTTTACAAACCAAAGAAACCCTCACCATTCAAACTCCTGAAGGCCAGCAAACTATTATCACCGAATGGGAATACGACGACCAAGGTCGCATGACCAAACAGACCCAAGGAGATAGCTCCATTGAATACCAATACGATGAAAATGGCAATCAAACCGCCACTATTTCTAATGGAGTAACCACTCAATATCGCTACGACAACAAAGGTCAACTCGTAGAAACCCTTTATGCAGATAACTCCAAAACTGTCACCCTCTACGACAAAGGAGGAAGAGAGCGCGCCAGCCTTAGCGCCGATGGCAGCATTACTTATTACGAATACGACGTAGCCGGACGACTGACGAAAACCCTTTATCCCGATGATTCCAACAACCAAATCGAACAACTGCTCGCCGTTATTGCTCCTAATGAAACCGCAGAAACCATCGACTGGACACAAGTCGTATTTCCCCTAGAAACTCCAGCCTATTTAAACAGTCGCGCCTATAGCGGTACCGAATATCCTCAAGATGGTCGAATTAAAGCCGAATTTGACAGCGAAAATAACAGAACAGAATATAAGTATGATGCCATCGGCAGGCAAATTGAAGTTAAATCCGACGAGAATAACTTCGTGCGCTATACCTACGATACAGCCGGAAATCGGCGCACGGAAACCTATTATGCTGAAGGCACCAGTTGGAGCAATACTTACGATGAGTTAGGTCGAGTTGTTACTTTTGCTGACCCCAATAATAACATTACTCGTTATGAATACCATGAGAGCGGACAGCTCAAAGCCGTTATCGACCCGTTGCAAGGAAAAACGGCATACAAGTACGATGAAAACGGACAACTGACGCAGGTTACCGATGCTCTGGGTCAAGTGACGAAGTATGAATATAATGACGAGCAGAATCGGTTAACTGCGGTTATTTTACCGGATGGCAAGCGTTCTACGACTGCTTATAATGATGAGGAAAATTCGGTTACGGTTACCGATTTTAATGGGGATTCGATTAAGTATGTTTATGACGAGAGTGGCAGCTTGCAGCACAAAGAGCTGCTGGCTTCTGGAACTTCGGTTAGTTATGACTATGATGACACGACGCGCACGGAGACGATTACGAGCGAGCGGGGAACGACGGTTTATCAGTATGATGAATTGGGACAACTGATTTCTAGAACTGACCCAGAAGGACCGTATTTAGAGAGCGGTACAAGTTTAGAATATTCTTATGAGGAAGGGTATTTAACTGGCGTAAAAACTCCTAGTCGGGAGATAGGTTACGCTTATGATGAACAGGGTAATCTCGCCTCAGTAACTACCAATGAAGGCACGACGGTTTACGAGTACGAAAATGGTGCGTTAGTTAAGACTCTCTTTCCTAACGATACGGCAGAAATGATTGTATATGATGCCTTGGGACGCATTGATGTGATTGAGACGGTGAAGGTTGAGTCGAATACGGGGGAAACTTTAGAGGTATTGGCGAGTTTTGATTATGAGGTAGATGATGTAAGAAATCGTCAGTCAGTTATTGACCATGAAGGTCGTTTAGTTGAGTATAAGTATGATGATTTGAATCGAGTAATTGAGGAGAAGATTACTCATCCGGTTGAGGGAGAGCGGACGATTTCTTATCTGTATGATGAGGTGGGGAATCGATTAAGAAAAGAAGACTCTCTCGAAGGATTAACTACTTATCAGTATGAGAACAATCTTCTCATCAGTGAAACACAAGGAAATAGAGTTACTACTTACAAGTACGATAACAACGGTAATTTAATTTCTCGCCTAGAGAACGGTACGGATAAAACTATTTACACCTGGGATGATGAGAATCGTTTGATTGGAGTCCAAACCCCGAATGGAGATAGTATCAGCTACGGTTATAATGACAAAAATATTCGCGTTAGCTCAACTGTGAATGGAGTCCAGACTAACTATTTAATAGATAGCAACCGTCCTTACAGTCAAGTTATCGAAGAATATCAACAAGGAGAACTAAAATCTAGCTATGTATATGGACTAGACTTAATTTCTCAGGCACAAGGAGAAGACAGTTATTTCTATCATGTCGATGGTTTAGGAAGTACGATAGCTCTGAGCAATGCAAGTAGCGCTCTCACCGATAGTTACGCCTATGATGCTTATGGAAATCTCATTGATTCTACTGGAGAGACTCTCAATCTTTATCGATTTGCAGGAGAACAGTACGATCCGAATGTAGAGCAATATTATTTAAGACAGCGATATTACGATCCAAAAGTCGGCAGGTTTACCAGACGCGATACTTATGAAGGACGATTAAATGAACCGATGACGCTGCATAAGTATCTTTATGCTCATGCTAATCCGGTTAATAATATCGATCCTACTGGGTTGTTTTCTTTGGGAGAAGTTGCTGCTGCACGGCAGATTCGTAATACTCTGGCATCAATACAGTTCGATAGTTATAGTTATTTAATTTCTGCGACTCTTGACTATTCACAAGGAAAAGATTATGATCTCAATAATATAGTATTTGACTTTGGTATAAATCTTGGTTTAGCCATTGTCCCTCCCTTACTACCCTTTGTTGCAAAGCTAACTCAATTTAAATCTTTTTCTCGAATTTTTTCTAAACTGCGTAGTGGTGCTGGCGCTCTAGGTCAAATCCCACCAACAGGTAATCCTATATTTGATATATTAGGAATTCGGACGAATGCCTATCAACGATGGGTCAAAAATCTAAAAAAACGAGGTATTACAGTTGTTGAAACTAGTTTGAAGATAGGAACACATGCTGAAATTAGCTATATAGAAGGCACAACTCAGCTAATGATTGAGCTCGATCCAAAACAATTTACTTATCTCGATCTCTTACATGAATCAAGGCATTTTGAACAAATTAGGCGACTACAATTGCAAGGTAAAACACCATTTAAAGCCGTATATCGAGATTACTTTGAAAAAGGAGCTTACGAATATGAATTGCGTTTGGCAGACAAATTTGAATTTTCTGAAGAGTATCAAAAGTTTGCTAGAGAACGTATCAACGACTATTGGGGAAGAAGTCGAAAGAAAAAATATGATCTAAGCCGATCTTTTCGATATGAAATGAGTACAATTTGGAATTAATAGATTTGTAAGAATATGATACTTTTACCAGCACTTTATGTAATCACTCCAATGGATGCTTTTAAGACCAAATTATCTAAGTTAGATTTAGATTCTGAATTAGCAGAAATATTATGTGAAACAGTAGTTTTGAGTTATAATAGGGCTAGTACAACAGAAGAAGATATAATTGAAGTAAAATTACTGTTTTTGATGAATTTAAGATTTGAATATTTATCAGATAAATTATATAAAAAAATCTTCGATGAAGACCTTATAAAATGGGAGCTTTTTGATAAATGGTGGAATATTAATCGTTATCTTGAAGATGAATCATTTTTAGACATTGAAGAGCGAATTGATCCTCTTATAGCCAGTTTATTAGTGGAGACAGGCAACCCAAGAATTGATTCATGGATAAAAAAAATGCAAAATAAGATTTAACTCTCTTTTTTCAATTACCGATCGGATAATGAGGTGGGGAATTTAGAGTATAAGGGAGATACTCTCAAAGGAGATACGGATTATGTTTATAATTCTCTCAATCAGTTAATTCGTTCGACGTTTGCTGAAGTTGAGAGGTAAAAATGAACTTAGAAGCACTAGATCCGAGCGATCTACTTGGTGCAATTAGATATAAATCGGATTGGCGTTTTTTTCTGTGTACTGTAGCTGAATGGATTTTAGATTATGCTAGTTACGATCCTGGCCACAATACATTTCAAAGCCAATTTGTATTTCGTAATAATTTGTTTACGATAAATGAAGAAAATTTTTCTGATTTTTTGGAGGCAATTCAAGAATATGAGCTTTGTTTATCGGATGTAGAAAATTTATTGAAATATGATGGTTCAAACAATTGGCCACTACGGATAGTTATAGATTTCGATGAAAAACTTTATGTCAATGGATTTCCAGAAATAGGAATTCATAAATATATACCTTCTAACTGGAGAGGATTAGAAGACTTACCGCTAAATTTTGTTCCAGATCATATTCGAGAGTTATAGTCGATTGCAATAGCAATGAGACATGGTTGTAGGGGCGAACGGCCGTTCGCCCCTACAGATACCGTCGTTGTAGATATGTCGTGGTGTCTCATTCGTATTCAAATTCACTATATGGAGCAAGTCTTGAATATGTCTACAACTCGAACCAGGTTACAGTAAAAACCAAGAATCGGGAAATTGTCTACGAGTATAACCCAGATGGAACTCTGCGATCGGTAACTACTGAGGAAGGGACGACAGAATATCGCTACGAGGTTATATATAATGAAAGTTTTTGAGGTTTTAGCTAATCAAAAGAAATTAATAGGTATGCAAATTGAAGTAGAAGGATTTATGTTAGCTAGTGAAATTTTCTATCTTCCTTCCTCGGGGAAAGAATCTATAATAAAAATTCATGTTTCACCTAATGAAGACAGTGTCAACAACCTCTACGAATCAATTCTTATCGAAGAACCAGAACTATTGATGAAACAATTATATGCAAGTGTTCCCGAATATTGTGGAGGAGTTGCTTATCAAGACAGTGTTAGTATTATCGGGACATTACATAAATCGACAGTTCAAGAATATCCACTTGTTTTAAAAGATCTGGTATCACTTACAGTAAAGCGAGATTATCTTGGCTATTATACAGCGCTTCGCGCTGTTATGAGGTACAGTAGCAACAATGAGCAAACCAATTTCTTAAATGTTTCGGATTAATTAAGTCAAGGGCTACAGCCAGAAGAGTATCAATCATAGAGCTAGTAGTAGGAGAAAAATCAAAAAT
>NZ_JAQPOK010000148.1 GCF_030068445.1 Roseofilum halophilum BLCC-M91
AGAATAAACTTAGTTTAGCGCACTTAACGCTAAATTGACAACGGAAAGAAATTAACATCACGGCGGTTAAAACCGCTCGTGTCGCATTTCATCCCCCACTTAAAAGATGGAGGCTTTCATGCTCCCGCTATTTTCCCGTAATCTTGAAAATCAAGTTCAGCACCCTTCAGGACTTATTTCTATCAACCGATCGAAGAGGATTAACTGACTTTTTCTTGTCGCGTTAAGCGGGCCCCTAGATGTTGCAACTTGACTTCAAGCTGTTCATAGCCCCGGTCTAGATGTTGTAAATCCTGGATGATGGTGGTTCCTTCGGCAGCTAATCCGGCGAGGACTAAAGCGGCAGAAGCTCGTAAATCTGTCGCTAAAACGGGCGCACCGGATAAAAGGGGCACACCTTTGACAATGGCAATATTACCCTTAACGCGGATATTAGCTCCCATGCGTTGCAATTCCGCCACATGGCGCAGGCGATTTTCAAACACGGTTTCGGTAACCATGCTGTTGCCTTCAGCTAGGGTAAGCAAAGCCATAAACTGGGCTTGCATATCCGTGGGAAAACCAGGATAGGGAAGGGTTTCGATATCTGTGGCTACAATGCGCTCTGCGGGAAGAAGGCGTAATTGTCGCTCTCCCTCTTTAATCACTTTTGCCCCCGTTTCTTCTAACTTGGCGATCAAGGGAATCAGGTGAGAAGCAATGACGTTATTGAGCAGCAGTTCAGATTGGGTAATAGCAGCCGCGACTAGGAACGTTCCCGCTTCAATGCGATCGGGAATCACTTCATAATCGGTACTATGGAGTTGGGAAACCCCTTCAATCCAAATGGTTTTTGTGCCAGCTCCCTTAATTCGAGCGCCCATGGAGCGGCAGAAGTTGGCTAAATCGATCACTTCTGGTTCCTGGGCCGCATTTTCAATGCAGGTTTCTCCCTCAGCTAAGGTCGCCGCCATCATCAGGGTTTCCGTAGCTCCCACACTGGGATAATCCAGATAGATTTTAGCGCCCTTCAGTTTACCCTGGGGAGCATAGGCATTAACGACTCCATGTTCAATTTGCACATGGGCCCCCATGGCTTGCAGTCCCCGCACATGCAGATCCACCGGCCGAGCGCCGATGGCACAACCCCCCGGTAAGGGCACTTGGGCCGTACCCAAACGGGCGAGCAAGGGGCCGATAATAAAGAAACTAGCCCGCAGTTGGCTGACGACTTCATAGGGGGCTTGACCTTGAGTGATGTGGGTGGCATCCAATTCTAGGGTGCTACCATGACGCTGGAGCTGAATGCCCAAGGATTCTAGAATCTGCCCCATACGATTGACATCGACCAGGTTCGGCACATTGCGTAATCGGCAAGTTTGGGAGCAAAGCACCACCCCAGCCATAATTGCTAAGGCAGAATTTTTGGCCCCACTGATTTGCACTTGCCCACTTAAGCGAGATCTGCCTTCAATCCGAAGCATAGAAGGGGTTTGAGTTGCTTCCGTAGCGGGAGCATTGGTTGAAATTACGGTATTAATAGCCCTATCCTCCAAAAATTAAGTAATTCTTACCATCTATGGCAAATTTGGTTTTGATTGTACCGGAAAGTTTTCCAGGATGCTAATCGAATCTCCGGATCGCTTAGGAGTTTTGGGAAGCGCGAGATTCTAACCAGAGGGGAACAATGATCCAGACGATCAGGAGGACGAGGGCGAGGATAGCAAATTGGCCCACCCAAGCGATCAGTTGTTCTAGGGCAATGACGCGGCCGACAAAAAACGCGAGGCTAACCATGACAGTTGCCCAAAGGCTGGCTCCGGCGACATTACAGAGGAGAAATTTAGGATAAGGCATTTCCACGATCCCGGCGATCGGGCCGGCAAAGATCCGCAGCAGGGCGATGAAGCGACCGAGAAAGACGGCCCGAGCGGCATTTTTTTGAAATTGGGTTTTGGCGTTTTCTAGTTGAGATTCAGCCACCCGAAAGAATTGACCCACTTTCAGCAGTAGGGGCCATCCTCCGGTTCTACCGATCCAATAGCCACAACTATCGCCTATCACGGCTCCGGCGATCGCACTGGTGAGGACTCGCCAATAGACCATTTCGCCACTACCGGCTAGAAACCCTCCAACTAGGGTAATGGTTTCACCGGGTAGGGGCAGGCCCGTGTTTTCAAGCATAATGCCCAGGAAGATAGTCCAGTATCCGTATTGACTGGCGAGGGCTTGGATGGTATCAACTGAGAAAAATTCTAAGGACATGCAAACCAGGTAGGGGAGAAGGAGACGTATGGATGACGCTTCTAGAGTGAGCTTTCTTTTGATCTTGGCGTGGAATTTGGGTACTGTCAATCGCTAGTGGGGATCGGAGGCTTCGGGAAAGTTTGCCCCCCCAAGTGAAGTTCCCAGAAAGTGTGATTTTTGGGGCTGACAATTCTCAATTTTCACGCTTATATTAATAAAGTCTAAAGAAGCGATCGAAGAGAGTAAGATTGCTTACGCTAGAGTTCGGTCACTCAGTTTCCGGACTCTTTTGGCTTTAGATCTTGGATGGGTCAACGATTTTTACCTCTTAGGGACTTAACAAAAGGATAACCACAATGACGACAAGTAGAGTAATGGGTCAATTTACGGTTCTTCACCCTCAAGGGCGTTTTGATAACCAGGGGGGCGAACAGATTTCTCGGCAGATTGAGGATATGGCTTCTCAATGTTCCGTCCTTTGTCTAGATTTGGCTGGGGTGGATTTTATGGATAGTGCGGGTTTGGGTAAGTTAGTCTCTGGACTCAAAACCGCTCGCCAGCAGGATTGCCGTCTGGTTTTGTGTCATATTCCGGGGCAGGTGAAACTCATTTTGGATATTGCCAAACTAGAGGCCGTGTTTGAGGTTTATTCTTCCTACGAAGAGGTGTTAGAGGAGTTAACCGGATTGAATGCCGCTTGAAGAAGGCGATCGGATTTGTAGGTCGATTAGGGGGGTTCCGATTTGGCAATACCAGTAACTGGTGAGGAGATCGGGTTCCTGAAGCCCTAAACTCCCTAAGACTGGGGTATCGGGAAAGGGAATGAGGCGATCGAAGCAAGGATCGGATATCCCCCCAAACTGAAGTAGATAAACTCCAGGAATAGCTTCAATATGGCGCAGGAGCTGATAACCCAGTTGGTAGAGGGTTTGACGGGTTTTATCGTCTAAATGTAGGGGTTGATGATAGCTGGAGTTCCTGTTTTCGATGGCTTCACCATAGAGGGGGCCTTTGGCTGTGAGAACCAGGGGTAACCAATGGTTTCCTGTACCCGTCTTATAGCCCCAATTTGTCACGGTTTGCCGTAGGATGTCTAGCGATCGGCAATACTGGTAAACTTTTTGACCTAAAAAGGGAAGCCAATCGGGAATATTTAGAGTTAGGGGACACCACATCACCCCCTCTAAAGGGTTGAGGCTCTCCAGGGATTGAATGCTAATTTCAACTTTGGGTGAAATTTCCTGGATAGTTCGTTTTAATTTTATTGCTAGTGGAGCCGAGCGATCGCTATCTGACTCGACAACGATCTCGACAGTAGAAGGGGACATAATCCTATTACCTATCACCCATTACCGTGGGAAGCGCTATAAGTTTGGCCAGAGGTGATGGGAAAATTGGGTAAATCGATGCGGGACGGGTTGCGAGTTCTCATGGCTAACCGATAGCTGACGCTTTGCAGTTCGGCGTGCAGTTGCCGGTTTTCCCGTTGCAGCATAGCCACTTTTTCCCGGATGGGTTCCATGCGTTCGGCGAATTTTTGCCGATAGAGATGGGGAAGTTCTTGTACGACTTGTTCGAGCATTCCGGAGCGATCGCTTAATTCTTGCACGGACTGACGCAGTTGATAGATTTCGCTATCGCGCTCTTGTATTTGTTCTTGATAAAACTGTACCTGCTCCTCCACCCTTTGTAACTGCTCTTGGAGCGATCGCAAATTTTCCGTTTGCTCTGCTAACCCAGTTTCTGCTGGAATAAAGGAAGCATTCCCTTTGACTAAGCGAAAAAGTTCTTGAGATAACTGTTGTACCAATTGGTCTCTTAAAGTTAGCTCTTCCCGCAAGCGCGTCATTTCCGCTTGAAATTCCTGAAGGGTTTCCGAGTCAGAAGGATGGGTCATGTTTGGGTCTCCTTTGGGTAATTAGGGAATCGGGAATGCCCTTCGACTCCGCTCAGGGCAAGGGGCATGGGTTATTTTTTGAGGGGAGATCCTCCATACACCGGTTCTAAGGAACTGAGCGATTCAGAATCTAGTGCTTCCTCATACAACGCCAGATCGAACCAAAAGGTTGTCCCCACTCCCACTTCACTGACCAATTGTACACGACTATTATGTTTCTCAATAATATTGCGGACAATGGATAATCCGAGGCCAGTTCCTTCTAAGGTATGCACCCGATTCTCGACGCGATAGAAGCGGTCAAAAATGGCGGCTTGATCTTCGGCATCAATGCCGATTCCGGTATCGGCTATTTCAATACGCACGACTTTATTTTTGCCTTGGGGACAATAGGCACGAATCATGACTTTACCTTCGGATTCAGTGAATTTGAGGGAATTACCCACTAAGTTCGTTAACACTTGCAACAGGAGATCGTAATGGCCGAAAATTTTCGGTAAGTCGGTTTCGATCTCTTGGAGCAGTTCAATTCCTTTATCTTTGGCGTTGAGTTGATAGGTGCGGAGGGTTTGTTCGATCAACTGTCCCACATAGACGGCATCGAAGTGATAGGTGCGACTCGATTCTAGGCGAGATAAATCCAATACATCATTAACTAAGCGAGTGAGGCGATCGGTTTCATGATTAGCGGTTTCCAGAAAATCTCGGCGCTCCACGTCACTGAGTTCTTCCCCATATTCATAGAGGGTTTCTATAAATCCTTTAATATTAAATAAAGGGGTTCTCAGTTCATGGGAGACATTACTAATAAATTGGCTTTTCGCTTCATTAAGTTCCACTTCGCGGGTAATATCTTGAACCGTCATGGCAATGCCTTTCAAATTACCAATATTACGAGCATCTACACTCGGTTTAATGTTATGCTCATAGAGAACGCATTCTTTGGCTAAGGGGCGTTCGGGGACGACACAAGTATCATTTTCATCATGTAAACAGTCTTGACATAAAGATTCTTCGCCCGTGGCTCGATGGGATAGCACCGTAGTTAATAAAATCCTCACGGTGCGCTTAACCGGTTCGGTTAAGGTGATGCGAAATTCATGGACTGAAGTTCCATCAGCTAGGGAAAATTTACCCTGGATAATTTCATAAAGGGGGCGGGTTAATTTTACTTGTATGGGGGGCGGAACATAGCGTAAAACATTTTTACCAACGATGGGTTGTCCTTCCCAATCAAACATGCGACGGGCATTGGGATTAACTAAGATAATATTGAGATCGGTATCTAATAAAATGGCTCCATCGGCAATGGTGGAAACCAAGGTTTCTAACTTGGCTTTTTCGGCGGTTAATTCTTCAATATTTTGTTCTTCGTAGCTCTCTAGCCGTTCAGCCATATCATTAAAGCTACAAATCAGTTCCCCCAATTCTCCCCCCAAGGGTAAGTTAATGCGCTGATTGAAATTACCGGCGGCGATACTTTTCACTCCGGTTAAGAGTTCTTTAATGGGTTGGGTAATGGCGAGAGCATTAAAGACTCCACCTAAGATGACCATCGACCAAATGGAGACAAAAACGGCTAAGGTAACATCGCGGGTAAGATTTGAGGAGGTGACGACGGTAGGATTCGGATTAATTCCGATCGCCAATACCCCTAGATATTGGTTTTCGTGCATCAGGGGAACGAAGACATCCGTGACTTCCCCATCGGGAGTTTGATGTTGGCGCACCAGGGGAATTTGGGAGGAAGTCATGTAATTTTCCGGTAGCTGAATGCGCCGTTCGATACTCAGGGACGTTTGTACTTCTGAGTCCCAGAAGGGGAGGCCAAAAAAGAGTCTACCGTCTTCGTCTGCGTAGAGCAGATAGCGAATATTGGAGGTGCTGTTATAGAAGCGCTGGGAAAACCGGGCCACTTCTGTGAGGTTATTTTCGGCCACGAGGGGAGCTACGTTCGAGGCCAGCAAAAGTCCCAGGTCTTGGCCAAAGCGGGTATCATGGAGACGAGCATCGAGTTGAATGGTGTTGACGGCCCAGAAAGTCAGACTGCTCATGATCAGCGATACCGCTAGGGTAGCGGCTGCCATGAGTCGGGTTTGCAGAGTGAATTCTGACCACCAATGGGCGATCGCTCCTTTAAAATTTTTCAGTAAAGCCACCATAATATCGATACATTGAGCTGAAGACCTACAGTTATTTTTTGGGGATTGTTTCTATTATGGGTTATGGGCTATTTTTTTGCCGCACGCGATAGCCGATATCTCGACGGTAGTATAACCCCTGAAAGTAAATCGAGGCGATCGCCTGATATGCTTTTTCAAAGGCCAGATCGTGGGTTTCTCCCACCGCAGTCACTCCTAAGACGCGGCCACCACTGGTCACGGGCCGATTATCCTTTAAGGTGGTTCCCGCTTCAAAGACGATCGCCCCTTGAGCTTCGGCTACTTCTATTCCAGTAATGGCAAAGCCTTTTTCAAAGCTGCCTGGATATCCATCAGAGGCAGCCACCACACAGGCACACGCTCCCGGTTTCCAGGTAATCTCTTGCTGGGCTAATTGGCCTTGTGCGGTTGCTAAGAGCAGGGTTTCTAGGGGCGTATCTAACAAGGGTAGAATGGCTTGAATTTCTGGATCGCCAAATCGACAGTTAAATTCGATCACTTTGGGATCGCCTTCTGGGGTAATCATGAGTCCAGCATACAATACACCCCGGTAAGAAATCCCCCGTTTTTTTAAGGTTTCCATGGTGGGGATCAGAATTTCTTGGTTAATGCGATCGCGTAAGCGATGGGTCGCATTATCGCTTAATTCTGGGGTCACGAGGGGGGCAGGAGCATAGGCTCCCATGCCGCCGGTATTGGGCCCGGTATCCCCTTCTCCAATGCGTTTATGGTCTTGGGCGCTAATGAGGGGACGGATGGTTTCGCCGTCAGTGAGCGCGAGAATTGAGACTTCTTGACCGGTGAGATACTCTTCAATCACCACTTTTTGGCCGGCTACACCAAATTTCCCCGCAAAGGCTGCCGATATTGCCCCTTCAGCCTCTTCTAAGGTCATGGCGACGGTGACCCCTTTACCAGAGGCGAGACCATCGGCTTTAATCACAATGGGCGCTCCCTGGCTCTGGAGATAGGCGCGGGCAGAAGTTGCATCGGTAAACACGGCGGAAGCTGCCGTGGGAATGGAGGCCTCGCTCATTAGGGCTTTGGCCCAGGCTTTACTCGATTCAATTTGTGCCCCCGCTTGGGTGGGCCCAAATACGGTTAAGTTATGGTTTTGTAGCGCATCAGTGATACCGAGAGCCAGGGGCGCTTCTGGGCCGACAACAATGAGGTCAATGGCGTGGGTTTTAGCATAATTGGCGATCGCCTCAAACTGGTCTACTTGGTCGATCTTCAGGGGCACATTTTCACAACGTTTTAACCGTGCTGTTCCCCCATTACCAGGGATACAGACCACATGCTGCACTTGGGGAGATTGCAGGAGGGTTTTGGCGATCGCATGTTCTCGCCCTCCACTACCAATGACAATAATTTTCACGTTCTGTTATTCAATCACACTCACCTATTTCATTTTAATCGGTAATGGGTAATTGGTTAATTGCCTATAACCCTCTCAAACCATCGTAGTGGATTGTTTCATCTAATTTGATGCATTAGATTTCGTTTGTAGTGAGGGCTTTAGCCCTCTGAACATTTTATATCAAATCCATTTATTTACACTACAGATCGCAATCACTGTAGGGTGGGCAGGAGAAGTGGGCTATGGATTCACCTTAGACAACTCTATCCCTGCCCACCCTACCCGATACTCAACTTCTTTAAGGTTTGAAGATCTGCTTCAAACTCCGCTCGATCGTAATTTAGATAAACCCCTTCCCAAAGACCAATTCTTGAATCTATTTTACTTGTAGATTGTTAAGGATGACATTAGCGCGGGGAGCAAATCCATCGCCCATATCCCCAGGAAAAACAACGGTAACGCGGAAAACCTGTCCTTCAGATTCACCTAAATGCACCGAACCTAAAAGATTTTTTTCATAATTAAAAAAGTTCATGTTCTTTGTCTCCCAAGGATAGGAAAGTGAGCCGTTAGAGGGTTGTTGTTGCCACTCATTGCTTGCAAACACTCCCCAATCTCCAGTGACTCCCGCTTCTAACTCCTCTAAGGTGGTGTTTGCGGAGGGAACAAATACATGCACTCTAGCTCGTAAGGGTTCGTCTGTGGGGAGAGCAGATACAGATAGACCTTGAAGAAGCTCAAAAGATACGCCGCATCCCTCATGGCTACACGCACTCCTGACGCTTATATTTTCAGGATAATAGGTCACCACTCGAATATGGTCTTCCTGATAGAGCTTGAGGGTAATTTCTTGGGGTTCTCCCTCAACAGAGATGGTTTCTGTCTTACTTTCGGGTAAATTGCTGGCTAATTGAGCCTCAGTAGAACTGACCAAAATACTCTCTTGGTTGGGTTCTGAGGCTTCTGGGGCTGTACAGCCCATAATCAATATTAGGCCTACTAGCCACAGGCGATCGCTGGCAAATCTCATCAAAATTTCTCCTTTTTTAACATTATCTATCGTAACCGTGGTAGCTTAGGAAGCCTTGCTGGGTAATGGGCCTTGCTATCCTTTCAATTCCATGCCCACTTCGATCGCACCAAGGGTTTTGGGAATGGCATTGCTGCCAAACATTAGGCCTCCGGGTTGGTTGCGAAACTGGGCCAGAGTTTTCAGGGGTTCCCGTTGGGGGTGGCGATCTCCAGTGGTTTGATCGGTGGTGGTGACGATGCAGCGATCGCAGGGTTTGACGATTGCCAATTGGACTGTCCCCAGGGTTAGGGTTGTCCAGTTGTCCTCAGCAAAGGCTTCGTCGGTATCGATGACAATGTTGGGACGGAAGCGGTTCATGGGAAACTGGGGCGGATCTTGGGGATAGGTTTGGCTTAGTCTGCGGTTCAGCTCTGCTAAGGATGCCGTATTGGTGACCAGTATCGGGTAGCCATCGGCAAAACTGACGGTATTGTTAGGGCTGAGGGCATATTGGGGATTGACGGGACGAGGATGGTGGGGAGATTGATAGACGAGGCGACAGGGACGATCTAAGGCGAGAACCCTTTGAAACCATTGAGCGGCGGGGTCTCCCTGGTCGATGGCCATTGTCTGGGTGCGCCAGACTTGAACGGGCTGTAGCTTGCCCTCTAAGGTGGGTTGGAACCGAAAAGGGTCAAATTTGTCATGTTCTAGGATCAGGGTCTCTGAGTCCCATTTTGCCCGTACTTGAGCCATTTGCGGATAGTCCCGTTGGGTCATGAATTGCCCTTGGGCATTGACGAGCATCATTTGGCGATCGCCCGCTAACCCGTTTGGGGTAACTTGGGCACGGGAACAGGCGATCGCCCCACAAGATTTAACCGGGTAAATATAGAGTTGGGAAATGTGCATTATCGAGACCTTGGCTATTTCTAGCCATTATCTCAGACTCGTTTCGGCTCACCTACTTGACGGCAATTTGTAGGGCGGCTGGGGTTTCGGTTAGCATCGGTTCTAACTGTTGAATTAACAGTTTTTCCCAGTCGGGTAAGTTTTCTATAGATAATCCAGGTAGGGGATAAGCGGGAAGGGCAAATAGGGCTAAACTGACATTTAAGGATAACTGATGCAGAATTTTCACCATGGGTAACTGCCGGTAATACTGCCAGGAGTCTCGTAAATTCTCTTGAGTGTGACCAATATGGAGTAAAATCCAGTTTTCACCATCCTGGCTTTCGGCGACTAAAGCATATAAACCGGGGAACTCTGGTACTCTTTTCCCCATGTCTTCAGCATCACTGAACTGATACGTTACCCAGCCGGTTTGAATCCAGGTTGATAGGTCTTGAGTGGCGGTTGAGTCCATAGAGTTTGCACCTTGGTGGCAATCATTTTCTGTCGTTTCCCTATACGGATTAACCCTTCTGAATCCGGAGTTTTTGAGCCAGGTCTTCCCATGGTATTTCTTTTGAAGATCGTGCCCTTGAAAGATCCTCCCATCTCCCTATGCCCCATTTCTCACAGGGATTGCATCGCTTACCATCAGGGCATACTATTGATAATGAACAAGCTTTTGCAGACAAGAGCTTTTGCAGACAACAGTATAAGGGTGTCCTTTTGGAATGATACCGCTACAATTGGGGCTGAAAAATTTTCTGAGTTATCAGGAAGCGAGCCTAAATTTTAGTCAAATCCATACCGCTTGCATTTCTGGGGTAAATGGGGCGGGAAAATCGTCTTTGCTGGAGGCGATCGCCTGGTGTCTGTGGGGAAAAAGTCGTGTCAATACGGAAGATGACTTGATCCACTACGGAGCGGCGGAGGTTCGGGTGATGTTTAGCCTCATTCAGCATCAGCAAACGTTCCGCATTATTCGTAGCCGTCAACGGGGACAAACGACGAGCTTAGAATTTCAGGTGCAAACGGAAAGCGGGTTTCGTGCTTTGACGAGTCGCAATATGCGCCAAACCCAACAGCTTATTATTGAGAGCCTGAAACTCGATTACCATACGTTTATTAATTCGGCCTATTTGCGCCAAGGGCGAGCGGATGAGTTTATGCTCAAAGGGGCGATGGAGCGGAAGCAAATTTTGGCGCGGTTGTTGAATTTGGAGCAATACGATCGCCTGAGCGATCGCGCGAAGGAAATTGCCCTTGAGCATAAGACGACGGTGGGAGTGTTGCAACCGCAACTTGAGGCGATTGAAAGCCAGCTTACCACAGAAGAGGCGATCGCCCAGGAACTGCAAGAGATCGAGCAACATCTGCACCAACTCCAAGAGACACAAGCGAGAGCGAAACAACAATTGGGCAGTTGGCAAACGCTCCAGCACCAACAACAAACCCTGAATCAACAACGCCAGTGGCATCAAAGTCAACAGGAAACCCTCGATGGCGATCGCCAACGCTTGCACCAGGAGCGAGACAGCGCTAATGCCCAAAAGGAGCAACTCGAAAGCCTGTTAGCTCAAGAGAGTGCCATTACCACGGCTTACCAAAATTTCCAGAACTTACAAGCCAAAGAAGCCCAACTTGCGGCCCAATTTAGCACCTATCAAACCACCCAAGACCAGCTCAACCATCTGCGTCAAACACAAAACGAGCAGCACCGCGCTCTAGAGGATCAACTGCGTCTGACTCAAGTTCAGCTTGAGCATCTGCACGCCCAGGAGCAAGAAGTGCAAGCGATACTCGATCGCCAGCCGGAAATTGAAGCAGCTCAAGTTAAACTCCAACAAGCTCGCGATCGCCTCAATTCCCTCGATCAGCTTCAATTACAAGTCTCTCCCCTGCTCCACCATCGCCAAAATCTGCAAAGTCAAATCGATCGAGCGACGGCTCGGTGTCGAGCTAAACTCGAAGAGTTACAAGCCACTTGGCAACAACTGCAAACCGAACAAGCAGAAACACCGTTATTAGAACAAGCTGCCGAAGATTTAGCCGGACAAATTGCCCAATTAGAGAAAAAACGCATTTATCAACAGCGTGTCCTAGAAAAAGGGCAAGAACGGCGCAATATGATGGAACGCTTGCAAGCGCAACAGCGCAACTACGAAAGCCAACTGGATGCCATTAGTCAAAAACTACAATTGCTCAAACAGCGATCTAGCCCAGAAAAGGGTGACGAGCAAATTTATCCACCTTGTCCATTATGCGATCGGCCCCTAGATGAACACCACTGGCACTTAGTGCAAGAAAAACACACTTCTGAACAACAACAAATTCTCAATCAAATCTGGGTCATTCGCGAACAGCTTGCCACCTCTGAACTAGAAATTAAAGTGTTTCGTCAAGAATACCGGGATTTAGACCGCGAACTTGCTGGGCTGAGTCCCGCCCTAGAAAAGCGAGGACAACTCAAAGCTGTCTTAGATGTTACGGGGCAAAAATTGGCACGTCTGCAACAGTTGCAAACGGAGATTATGGAGTTAGAAGAGGCTTTGCAAACCGGCAGCTATGCCCAAGATCTCTATACTGAACTCCAGACGATGGATCGGCGTTTGCAAAAACTCAACTATGATGAAAAAGATCATGTTCTTGCCAGAGGTCAAGTGGAAAAATGGCGTTGGGTGGATATTAAACGCGGGGAAATTAAATCGGCTCTCAAACAGCAACGGAAACTGCAACAAGAACGTCCAGAATTAGAAGCGCAATACCAACAACTGAGCCGCCGTTTAGAGAAATTACAAACCACGTCTACCCTACAGCGCCAAATTGAAACCTTAGAGTGTCAATTAGCGGAAATGGACTACGATCCAGAGAGCCATCAAACGCTGTTGAATCGCTTGAGGGAGTCGCAAAGTGCCCAATTTCGCTATCAACAATTGGAACAAGCTCAACAACAATATCCCCAAGTTTGCCAGACTTGTCTAGAGTTAGACCGTCGCTTAGAGGATCATCAACAACGGGCCCAGGAATTAGAAGAAAGTTTAGCCAAATTGAATCAAGTTCTGCTGCAAAATCCCGATGCTACGCCTCAAGTGAAGGCCTTAGAGCGACAACTTCAGGATGGGCAACGGCAGCGAGAAGAGTTGCTCTCTCGTCAAGGCAGATTGCAACAGCAGCACCAACATTTGAAAAGTCTTAATCAGCAGTATCAAACGATTAAGCAACAATTGGAGAGCGCCCAGAAAAACTATCGCATTTACACGGAATTAACCACTGCATTTGGTAGAAAAGGGATTCAATCTCTGATGATTGAGAACATTTTACCGGAGTTGGAAGCGCAAACCAATCGGGTCTTGGCGCGGTTGAGTTCTCATCAATTGCATGTGCAGTTTATCACGCAAAAAACTCAGAAAACGAAGAAAGATAAATGGGTGGAAACTTTAGATATTTTAATTGCCGATTCCCAGGGGACTCGCCCCTATGAAACCTATTCCGGTGGGGAAGCCTTTCGGGTGAACTTTGCTATCCGTTTAGCTTTAGCTAAACTTCTAGCGCAACAGTCGGGGACATCTTTACAAATGCTGATTATTGATGAAGGATTTGGTACACAAGACGAGGAAGGGTGCGATCGCCTGATCGCCGCTATAAATGCCATTTCTCCTGAATTTGCCTGCATCCTCACGATTACCCACCTGAAATTCTTTAAGGAAGCGTTTCCGGTGCGGATTGAAGTCACCAAAACGGCTACAGGTTCCCAATTGTCTGTCATGAACTAATGATGGACTAATATAGGCTTTTGTGCTATTCGATCGCCGTCGGCTTCTGAAAGCGGTGGTTAATTCCCGATTCGTTCACTTGCTCTTGGGTGAAAAAATCGCTAGTGCTACCATCAGAGAGCCGAATTTTCATGCGAGGGGGGCGATCGCTGGTGGGAAGATACAATTCGGCATAGGCGCTACACTCCCCTATGAGGGAAGATCGATCTTCTGAAGCAAACTCAAAGTCCACTTCCTCAATCACTGTCATGGCGATCGGATCGTTGTACTCATTGTCGATCCAAACCATCCGACCCACCTGCAATCTTGCATCACGGCTGTTACAATCACTGATTTCTAATTCACTCACGAGGGTGATAGGAATCAGATGCCGACCCTTACAGGAGGCGATCGCCATTAAAAGCAATAGGGCTGCAATCCGCCAAAACATGGAGTTTTCCTTCAGTTGCTTCTCTTACACACACCCATATCCCTTTTCTGTCCAACTGGGAAATTCCTTAGAATTTCCATCGTTAAAGCCCGCGATGATCGCGAACGCTGCTATGGGGTACATTTTGATTCTACGCCAGTTCACTGCCAATTGTCCCAATCCTCACTCCTATACTTTAATCAATTACCCGGACTTGATATGACTTCTCCTTATACAGATCTACCGGTTAACCAATGGCTCAATGTTACTCAAACTCTGGTGGATAATCACCCCCTCGATCGACAAGAGATAGTAGAGATAGTTTTGTCTTCTTGGCAATCCATATTTAATTCTAAGCTCGGAACTCAAGGCTTCCAAATTGGTAAAGATATTTTTCCTAAACCTCAAATTATGGGTTTCTTTTTGCATGAACTCATCCCCTTAGAACTGGAATCAAAGTATCCAGGAGTTTGGAAAGCAGATAAAACCGTTACTGATAAAGATATCGTTTACTTACCAGATAATTCATTTTCCATTGAACTTAAAACATCATCTAATCCTAGACATATTTATGGAAATAGAAGCTATGCACAAAAGACTCGAAAAAGGAAAAAAGTGAAGTCTGGATACTATCTGGCAGTCAATTTTGAGAAATTCTCTAGTGCTTCAACACCGTCTATTCGTCTGATTCGATTTGGATGGCTTGATTCTAGCGATTGGATCGGTCAAAAAGCATCAACAGGTCAACAGTCACGCCTCTCAGCCGATGTAGAAACTTATAAACTTCTAGATCTTTATAAAAAGATCTAGAATAAAGATTGTTGAATATAAGTAGAACTGTTTTTCTTTTCCTCTTGGAACTTTTGAAATCTTGCCACTGCCATTTCACAATAGTCTGGTCTAATTTCAAATCCCAAAAATAATCTGCCCAAACCGATCGCTGCTATGCCAGTTGAACAGGAACCAGCAAATGGATCTAGAATCAGTTCTGTTGGATTAGATGAGGCTTTAATCACTCTCTGAACCACTCCTAAAGGAAATTGCGCTGGATGTCCTGTCCTTTCTTTGGAAGATCGTTTTTTTCCTGTCGTCACTTTAGGAAAATCCCAAACATCAGAAGGGTTTTTTCCTAAAGGATTACAACGATATTTGCCATTTTTTTTCTGATTAGGATATTTGACATTTGGATCTCGTATCTCATCTAGGTTAAAAGTGTAGTCTTGATTATTTTTTACATAGAACATCCATTTTTCATTGCGTGGACTCAGACGATACTTTGTTGAAACACCTGCCCCATATTTCCAAACCACTTCCTGTAATAAATAAAAAGGAGATTTATCCCATAAAAGATAAGGAATGGGGACACACAACCCTTTATCCGGCACTTCTAGATAACCAACATTTAACCAAAATGAACCCTTGGGCGTAGTGACTTGGTAGATCTGATTCATCCATTTAGCACACCATGCAATATATTCCTCTATTACCATGGGCTTTTCATATTCTTTGCCAATATTGTAGGGGGGTGATGTAACAGTTAAATCTATACAGAGATTGGAATGGGATAGTTTATTGAGCAAATCAATGAGATCGCCCTGATAGAGAATAAAGCCAGCATCAGCATAAAATGGCTGGCCTAAATGATCGATGAGTTGCTCTTTGACTGATTGAAATCGACAGATGAGCTGATGCTCTAGTTCTTCAGAAAAAGGCTGGAGTAATTGAGAAGGAGCAACTTGCGTAGATTGGTGGGAATCAATCCCTTCTGAGATGTAAGTATTGTAGTTTTGGTTAGCAATTTTTCTAGAATCGTCTTCAGTTATGGGAACTTTTCGCATTTTTTACAGCAGTTTCCTTTGCTATGAGGTACATTATGACGGTTTTTAACGATAGCTAGAACAGCTCAGAGCTTCCACCAAGTCTGTTGTTTGCTCCCCCTATTCCCTATTCCCTAGCGCGAAGCGCTATAATGCCAGATTTCTGGTCATAGGCGAATTCTACGCCAGTTCACTGCCAATTGTCCCAATCCTCATTGAGAATTGAGGTGTTGGGAAAGGCGATGGGATTGCCTTGATTAATTAACCGTTGTTGCAAGACTTCTAATTGCGGTTCCGGAGCCGGTAAATTATCGACTAATTCATAGGGCATAATCTCGTTTTCTAGGGCAAAAACCACCGTATTTCCGGCTGCTGCACCGACTGACCATTCAAAGGAATGCACCCGATAAGCGGCGGCGGCAATATGGCTGGCGGCGATACTTTTTCCGGCAATTAAAAAGTTATCCAGTTGTTGGGGAATCATCGCTCGCAAGGGAATTTGGAATGGATAAGCCCTGCCTGCGCCTCGGCGTTCTCCTTCGCGTTCTGTATTTCCGGGTTTTTCCGGAGGACTTTCGGTCATGCAGGGGTGAAAGTCGATCGCATAATGACCGATGCCGACAGCATCGGGAAAGATGGTGGAGCGGGTGCGCCGTTGGGGAGGGTTAGATAAGGAGTCAGACTGCAAGACTTCGATCGCCTCTAATCCGGCGATCGCCGCTCGAAAGGCTCGGTATTCCTCTGGCGGTAAGGCTTGCTGGTAATAGTCATCCGTATATCCCTGGCGCGAAATATCGATTTCCCAGATCGTAAAGCCATCCGGGTGGGCCCAACTGGGACGACCGATAATGCGTCGTCCTTCGCGCATATAGGGGTATTTGGAGAGTCCGTGAGCGGTTCCCATAGGCGAGTCTAACCCGGATAAAAAGCGATAATTGGGATGGGGTTCCTTAAATCCATCGCCCAATTGGGAATCCGTGGTTCCCGCCACTAACCAGTAATAAAATCCTAATGCATGTTCTTCCGCCTTGCGTAGGGCATCCACCCGCAAACCTCCCATCCATCCCCCAGGCTGCAATTGACCGGTGGCTTGCAGTTGGTCGCGGGTGTAAATAAAGTTATCAACTGAAGTTCCCGGACGGTAATCATTGCCCCATGTCCAGTTTTGCATGGCGATATCTCCGGGGGTGGGTTCAGTAAAGCCAATACCGCCAAATCGGGTGCTTTCTCCCGTTTGCGGACTCCAGATCCGCCGATAGGTAAAGACTAAATCAAAGCTGGCTAGGCGCTCTAATTCGTAGCTATAGTAAGGGGCATATTGGGGGTAAAACTCCGGCATCTCCTGGGGTTGGGGTGAGTCCATGGCTTCCATGGCGAAGGTGTAGGTAAAGCCTTGGGTGCAGTAAGGATCGCCGGTTTCACTGGCTGAAGAGGGTTCTAGGGGCGATCGCCCATCGATTCCCAGACGATGGGGAACGTTCGTCAGTCCAATTAATTCTCCGGTTTCCGTCGCATCGATGACATACCAGGGGGTTTCCTGGGGCGATGTAAACTCGATAATGGTTTTGGTTAGATCCTCGGAGTCGTCGTAGGTGTAAGCATCTTCCAGGGTTTGAGACAAAAAGCGCGTATTCAGGGGAGGAGCATTAGGTGCAGCTTGGTGTTGAATGGCGATCGCCCCTTCAATCAGCGTGCGATCGCCATTATAATCCAGGTCTTTCACCACCGTATTCGGATACCAATGGAGCGTTCCCTTGCCCCGTTTAGCGGCAGTTTCGAGCATCTCCATCAGGATCAGATGGCCATCTTTGGGCAGAAAACAGGAGACACTCACCCAACACTCCCCCGGATTAAGCTTGCCATACGTCTGGAAGATGCGATCGCGCAACTCCAAATACCCACGAGAATAAAACAATTGCGCTCTCTGCGTCGTTCTCTCATCCAAAGCCGAAGTCCCCTGGGAAGAAATTTGACCCCCCACCCAGTCCGTCAACTCCGTCAGACAAACCGTTTTACCCCCCAGCAGCGCCTCATAAGCCGTTGCCGTTCCCGCCAGTCCACCCCCTACCACCAAGAGATCGCAGGAGACAGTCCGATCCGGTTCCGGAGTCGCCAGTGCCGCGCTCGACGACAATCCAGTAATCAGTAAAGTAGATAGTAATCCTAAGTATTTTTTCATTTCCTTTTGAGGAGAACCAGATAATATCCCTCTTATCTCAATCAGGGTACAATGTCAAAAAAATTGTCACTTAATCCTATGACTTTCCTCATCGCCGATCCTCGCCAAAATGAACTGCCGTTACCCCTGTGGCAACCCTCTAGCTGGGAAAACTACGAGGTTTGGCGCGATCGCGACTGTCCCGAACGAATCAAGTTATACTACTACCAAAATCAACTCTTAGTCGAAATGGGTTCGGAAGGCATTAATCACTCTAATATTGGCGATTTATTTGCCATCCTCTTTTTTATCTGGTTCAGTCAAAAATCTTCCCAAATCTCCAATTCATTTGGAGGGTGTTTATTAGAAAAAAACAACCAAAGTTCGGCTGCGCCCGATCTAGTTCTCTATATTGGAGACAATTATCCCACCTGGAATCCTGGAGAAAAACGCTATATTGATTTAGATCGCTGGCGCGTCCCCGATCTCGTCGGTGAAATTTCCGATACCACCCTATCGAGCGATTTAGATCAGAAAAAACACTTGTATGCTTCTTTAGGTATCCCTGAATATTGGGTGATTGATGTCAGAGGACGGCGAGTGTTGGCCTTCGAGCTACAAGAGAATAACCAATATAAAGAATGTACAACTTCTCAAGGTTTATCGGGTTTACCCATCGCACTTCTGGAACAAACCCTTGTCCGTCTACAAGAAGCTAGTAATATCACCGTTGCCCATTGGTTTTCTGAGCAGATTAAATCTTTGGATATTGGCGAGCATGAATAAAATACAGCATTGGAATTGCTCTATTCTCCAGCTTGAAATTAGATACTTTAAGTTCCGGAAATTGAATTGTATCAACCACACTCCTAATACAGATTGTTTTAAGATTTTATCGCTCAATCCCAAAAATCTCCCCCCCAAGAGTCTTGGAGGGAGATTAAGACTAGATTATTTACCAACTAAGAAGCTCATCCTTGTACAGCGTTTCTAGCTGTAAGAACCGATATGATGCTCGTAGTTTACCCGGAATGTGGGTTGAATTTTGCCTTGAATGCGGCTCCAATATTTGCCAGCATCAGCAGTTAAACCGACTTCTGTCGCTAAACGGCCGAGCATGGCTTGTTGACGGGTTTTGATGCTGCGATCGCGGGAAATCATTAACGCTCTGGCTTTTTCCGTTACCGATCCAGCCACTGATGCTACAGCAGCAACCACTGGGGTAACTGGTGCAACCTCTGGAACCGCTTGGGGTGCTTCTGCTTCGCTGCCGACATGATAGCTCAGTCCGCGATATTTCAGATCTACATTGGTTTGCATCACGGGGGCTTTCTTGAGGTTGCGGAACCGCCATTCTAAACCGCGATAGGTTCCACCAACCTTTTCTTCTCCCATTTCGACAACGGGAGGATTGTATTCGTAAGTAAGTCCGCGATAACGAAGTTCCATAGCTTTCGCCTCCTAAGATAATCAAACTCGCTTTGTTTCATCGTTAATAGAGGCGCGTTCCTTCAGGATTTCTCCTTACTTCCGTCTTACTCAACTCCACTGGAAGTGATTTCAGATGAACGATTTATCCTTATCTTTCTGTAGTGTACGATACGGTTTTGGCGATCGTCCAGTGATATCAACAAAACTTTACATTTATCCAGTGAAGGCAAACTCAGCAAAGGACTGCCAGCGTTGACCGTTATGGTGCAGGAGCGTCAGACTAGGGGCTATAAAGGTTTCCTGGAAAGGACGATGCTCAAACTGTGGCCAGGCCTGACGGAAGTTTTTCGGTGTTAAGTCCCGAAAGGCAACGGTGACATGGGGTTGAAACGGTCGATGGTGGGGCTGCTCGATCCCTGGGAGGGTGGTTTGGATATGGCGGCGAAGGGCCGGTTGTAGGGCCATCAGTTCAGGGGTTTTAACCACATGGACGTAAATGACTCTGGGAGGAAAGGCCGCGAACCCGTCGAGTTGGATGGGGATGGGGGAATGATATCCCACAAACTCCGCTAAGGACTCTTCCACCTGTTGGATATTGCCGGGTTCCCACTCAAAGGGCGGTTGCAGGGTAATATGGGCAGGAGCATTAAATGCCTTACGACTCTGGTAGCGATCGCTAAACTCCTGCTTAATCTGCTCCACCTGCTCCTGAAGCCCAGAGGGAAGCACCAAGGCCACAAAAAAACGCTGTATCGTCCGATTCATCGCTAAAATAAGAAAAGACTCATCTAACTCATAGCCGCTATTTCATTATGCCTTGGTTTGCCAAAATCGAATCCGGAATTGTTGATAAAGCGACCTTCGATCGGTACGTTCCTGCCCATAAAGCCTATGTTCAAAGCCTAGTGGATAAAGGGCATAAAGCACGGAGTGGGTATTGGTACAGGCGAGGCGGCGGCATGTTGATTTTTGAAGCCCCATCTTGGGAAGAAGCGGAGGCGATCGTTCAACAAGATCCCTTGATTATCAACCATTGTGTCACCTACGATCTCTATGAATGGTGTATTGTCGTTGAATAAAGAGAAGAAATAGAGGAAAAACCATGGCTAAAACCGGTAGCGGACATAAAATCTTAAGTGATAACCGGAAAGCGCGATATTTATACGAAATCTTAGACACCTATGAAGCCGGGATTGAATTGCGGGGAACCGAAGTTAAATCAATTCGCGAAGGACGGGCTAATTTACGGGATGGCTATGTGTTGATTCGCAACGAAGAAGCCGTCTTATTGAATGTGCATATTTCTCCCCATAAAACCACAGGAAATTACTTTAACCACGACCCCTTACGCACCCGCCGATTATTGTTGCACAAAGAAGAAATCCGCAAACTCATCGGCAAAGTTGAACAAAAAGGCTTAACCTTAATTCCCCTTAAACTCTACTTAAAATCAGGATGGGTGAAAGTCGCCGTCGGTTTAGGTCGAGGGAAAAAACTCCATGACAAGCGTGAAGATATCAAACGCCGTGACGATCAACGGCAAATTCAACGAGCAATGAAAAACTTTTAGTACATCCATGACCATTGAAACCCATATTCCTTTATTAGAAGCCATTCTCGGAGAATGGAAATCTGTGATTGGCAGTCAATACGAACCCTATAAAAACCATGTCTATCGAGTGCTGAATTTCTGCTTTATTTTTCATCAATGTCAGGAGGACGATCGCGAAAAGTTAATTATTGCCGGTTGTTTTCACGATCTGGGCATTTGGCCCGATGATAGGGTGGACTATTTACCACCCTCGATTGAATTAGCCAAAACCTACCTCAAAAATCAAGGTAAGCAGTCATGGTCTACGGAAATTGCTTTGATGATTGAGATGCACCACAAAATCACCTCGGTGCATAACTGCAAATACCCTTTAGTAGAAGTCTTTAGAAAAGGAGATTGGGTAGATGTGTCGAAGGGGTGGAGATCCTTTGGATTACACCGAATTTATATTAAGGAAGTCTTGAAAACTTTTCCAAATTTGGGATTTCATGATAACTTGCTGCGCTTAACTCAAGAAGAACTTAAAAAGCATCCCCTTAACCCCTTACCGATGATCAAATGGTAGGAACAGATGTCCACTAGCTATATTTCCATTAGTGTGGGTCAATTGATTGGTTCATCCCTGTTAATTCTGATTAATATGGGATTATCGGTTTATCTGCGCTTAGGATTAGAGAAAACTTTGGCGATCGCCACGATTCGCATGGTCGTGCAATTATTGTTAATCGGATATGTCCTCAATTGGCTGTTTTCCTTATCCAATCCGATCGCCATTTTAGTGCTGGCACTCCTGATGGCCAGTATCGCTGGCATGTCTGGCGTGAACCGAACTTCAAGGCGCTTTGTGGGCATCTATTGGCGCTCCTTTGTCTCGATTTTGGTGGCTGCGTTCTTCATTACCCAATTCTCGATCCTGGCTGTTATTCAAGTAGAACCCTGGTATAATCCCCAGTATTTAATCCCCCTACTGGGTATGATTCTAGGAAATGCCTTAAATGGAGTTTCCCTAGGCTTAGAGCAGTTTATGGAGAGTTTAGTCACCAATCAGGGCAAAATTGAAACCCTCCTGAGCTTAGGAGCAACCCGATGGGAAGCCACCCATGCCGAAGTCAAACAAGCGGTTAGGCGCGGCATGGTTCCTATGATTAACTCGATGATGGTGATGGGGGTGGTCAGTTTACCAGGGATGATGACCGGTCAAATTTTGGCCGGAGCAAGTCCCCTGGATGCGGTGCGCTATCAAATTATCATCGCTTTTGCGATCGCCTCTGGAACCGCCCTAGGAACCCTCGGTGTTGTCCTGCTCGCTTGGCAAGCTCTGCTCAGTCCCTCCCATCAGCTCAGACTCAGTAAATTAACGAAAATCAAACCCTAAATCACCCTGCTTAAACAACGGTTTACCCATTACCCATTAAAGCCATGACTCAAAACCGCGAACCCTTGGAAAGTCTTGTTCTTTACCACCTCTTCAAGTGGTCTGTGGTCAGTCCCATGCTGCATGTGTATTTTCAAGGTCGGATTTACGGCGCTGAAAATGTTCCCCAAGAGGGGCCCTTAGTGGTCGTCAGTAACCATGCCAGCCATTTCGATCCCCCCATTGTCTCCAACTGCGTGCGGCGACCAGTTGCTTTTATGGCCAAGGAAGAATTATTTAAGGTTCCGGTATTAAAACAGGCCATTTCCCTATACGGGGCCTATCCCGTCGAACGAGCATCTGCCGATCGCAGCGCCATTCGTAATGCCTTATCCGCTCTAAAGGAAGGATGGGCAACGGGATTATTTTTACAAGGGACTCGCACCAAAGACGGCCGCATTACTTCGCCCAAATTAGGTGCAGCCATGATTGCGGCTAAAGCACAGGCTCCTTTATTACCCGTGAGCTTATGGGGTACGGAAAAAATATTGGTTAAAGAGACTCCGATTCCCCGTGCTGTCCCGGTCACGGTTCGCATTGGCTCCTTAATCGATCCGCCGAAAACCACTAAACGGGATGAGTTAGAGCGGGTTACTGAAGTCTGTCGGGATGCCATCCATGCACTGCATGACTTAGGGCGGTAAAATAGGCAGGTGCAGAATTACAGTTGATAACTTTAAACATGGAAGATATTCGGGAGCGCCTCACGCAAGAAGTCGATCGGGCACAATGGCAGTGGCTCAAACCCCATATTGCTAGGGATAATGTGGTCGTGGTGAATGAAGGATTAAATTTAGTCGATGTGGGAGTGGCGATCGCTACTGATGAAGTGACCTCCGTACAACACTGGATCGGCGAACAACTGATTACTAAACCCACTCTGGAACAATTAAACCATTGGGAGCGTACCGCAGATCAACAGTTTGAGGCTCTCATTGTCCAACCCTATGTTCTGGTGCAAGAAGCCTAACTCTATAACAATTGGTAAAGTTTGTTCAAAAGGCCAGGGGCAGGAATTGAGGTATGAAAATTGCAATTATTGGATGTGGCTATGTGGGAAGTGCCTGTAGTCGTTATTGGCTCGATCGCGGACATCAGGTGACGGTGACAACGACAACACCGGAACGGGTGCAGGATTTGCAGGCGATCGCCCATCAAGTTAGAGTTGTACAAGGAAGCGATCGCTCACAACTCCAGAGCATCATCCAAGACCAGGATGTTATTCTCCTCAGCGTAGGAGCAAAACGCACCCACCGCACCCCAGAGGGTTATCGAGATACTTATTTGGGAACGGCTCAAACCCTGGTTTCTGCCCTGGAAACTGCGCCCCAAGTGCGACAAATTATTTATACCAGTAGCTATCAAGTGTATGGCGATCGCCAGGGCAACAGCGCCGATGAAACCACCCCAGTGGCTCCCGTTTCTGAGAACGGAGAAATTTTAGCCCAAACGGAGCGGGTGCTTCTGAGTGCCCAAACTCCAGATCGTCAGGTTTGTATTTTGCGCTTGGGGGGAATTTACGGCCCCAATCGGGAATTGATTAAAATTTATCGCACCCTGGCAGGAACCGCACGGCCTGGAACTGGACAAGAAGCCACCAATTGGATTCACCTAGAGGATATTGTGGGAGCGATCGCCCATAGTTGCGAGAAAACATTAGACGGCATCTATAATTTAGTCGATGATGCCCATTTAACCCGCCAAACCTTGCTCGATCGCCTATTGAGTTTACATCAATATCCTGCCGTCACCTGGGATGCCAGCTTACCCGACCCCAGACCCTACAATGTTTGGGTGTCGAACCAGAAAATCAAGGAGACAGGGTATCAGTTTCAGTATGGCGATCGCCAGTTAAATTAGTCCTCCAATGCTCCTGCCATGAAACTTAAACTGATTACCGCCAATCTTCGCTACGACAAACCCGATCCAGGAGATTCTAATTGGCAAGTAAGACGGGAAGCCATAGCCGGGTGGATCTCCCAAGAGCAACCCGACATTCTGGGAACCCAAGAATGTTTGGCCCATCAAATGCTCGACCTCCATCGTCGCTTACCCGAATATCAGAGTATTGGCAGCGATCGCCAGGGCAACGGGCGCGGAGAATATTGCGCCATCTTCTATCATTCTCAGCGTCTAAAGTGTCTCGAATCTGGAGAATTTTGGTTAAGCGAAACCCCAGAAATTCCCGGTAGCATCACCCCAGAATGGGGCAATCATCAACCCCGGTTTGTCACTTGGGGCAAGTTCATCACCCCAGAAAACCAACCGATCGTCGTTTGGAATACGCACCTCGACTATAACAGTGCCCTCGCCAGAGATTTGAGCGCCAAAGTTATTTTAAGTCAACTCAATCACTGGCCAGATCGACAATCCTATCGGTTTCTCATGGGCGATTTTAATGCATCTCCCCAGACTCAACCCAGGCAAATTTTAGCCCAAGGAGCGATCGCCCATCGCCCTTGGTTTGATGCCCTAGCAGATATGCCCCCAGAAGAACAAAACAGCTATCATGAATTCACCGGTAAAGCTTGGGATGCCGTAGATACCGTTTACTATGATGCTCGCTGTTCTCTCTTATCCGCTAGAGTCGAGCGATCGCCATGGGAAGGCATATTCATCTCCGATCACTTTCCCGTTATGGCACAAGTGTTACTCAAATAACAGTACATTGCAGTAAAATGGGGCATCATCCATAATAACCCCTAGGGTCTGACCCTAATCTGAATGGATGTAAACCTATTTAACTGTTTTAATATCATGAAATTTTCCTACTTCGTCGGTGGTGTCATGGGTTTGGCGATCGCCAGCACCGCCTTATTCGGTGCTTCCGCTCAAGGCTGCTTTCTGAACAAGTCTTTTGGTGAAGGAACTACTGAAAATCAGCCTCCCGATACCCCTATCAGTCAAGTGGCTCATCCCCATACCCATAATGGAGCCAACCCTCTGGCTGTCGTAGCAGGTTTAGCCGGTATTGGCGGACTCGGTGCTGCTGGAATGATGCTCAAAAACCAAGCTGCTGCCCAAGTCAATGCTGAAGTTTCTGAAACCCCAGAACTCAACTATGAAGTAGAAACCGTCGTTACTGATGTAACCGTTGAAGCCCATACGGATCGGGAAGGGAGCGATCGCACCCTAACCTCCGTCGGCTAATCTTTCAGGAGTAGGGTGGGCAATGACCTACCCTACTTGATAATGGATTAATTATTAATTATTAATTATTAATATTTTGACTTCTCACCTCATTTCCCCACGTCAAACCCTCAATCAATGGTTAGGCATTGAAACTCTACTAGGGAAAATCTTCAATCTCAGCATTATCACCCTCGTCCTGATCTCTGCTGCCATTTTCGTCATTCAAACCTACGATCTTCCCCCCAATATCTATCAAAATTTAGATCTAGCCAATACCTGGATTCTAATCATCTTTATTTTAGAATATCTACTGCGCCTCTGGTGTGCCGAACAGAAACTAGAGTATTTCTTAAGTGTCTATTCCCTCATCGATCTATTCATCTTCATCCCCTTCATTTTCGGGTTATTTAGTATTAAAATAGGATTCTCAGAAAACCTGATTTGGTTTCGGATCTTTCATCTCCTGCGCTATCTGCGGGACAAAACATTCTTGGGCATTATCAACTCAGAAAATGACCTCATTGTTACCCGTATCTGTTTTACCCTCTTTTCCATTATCTTTGTCTATTCAGGCTTGATTTATCAGATTGAACACGCCATCAATCCCCAAGCCTTTCGCCACTTCTTTGACGCTCTTTACTTCTGCATTGTCACCATGACAACCGTCGGATTTGGGGATATTATTCCCCTTTCCGAAGCCGGACGTTGGATCACCTTAGCCATGATTTTAACAGGAATTGCCTTAATTCCTTGGCAAGTCGGCGATTTAGTCAAACACTTTGTTCAAAACTCTCAAAAAGTGCGGATGGAATGTCGAGACTGCGGTTTATTGTTCCACGATCCCGACGCGAAATTTTGTAAATATTGTGGCTGTAGTTTAAGTGAGAAGATAGAAAACTCCAAAAGAGTTGCTCAGGGATAGTCCTTCAACCTCAACTCTCCCGTGTCTCTAAACCGACTTCGCGCCGAAATCGGAGCAACTCCAAAGAGCGATCGCCATAAACCCCCTCAATTTGCTCCTCACAGCACTCTATCGCAAAATCATTCAACTCATCCGGTTCAATACCAAACATCCGTTCATAGACATCCGCTTGCACTCGACAGAATTGGGGACGGTCTAGATAAATGGTACATTCTTTGCTTAAATGGTCAAAGTGGATGCACCAGCCATCAGCCCCCACCAAACTGTAGTAGAGTTCTAACTCACTAGGGGATAGGTATTGGTCGAGATCCGGTCGTTCATCTGGATCGAGATGGCAGCACGCACCACAGTGTTTAATACAACGCCAAGTTGCCATAAAGCTACTCCGTAAGCTGGATTGGGGAATTGGGCTACACTTTATTGAGTTTTGTTAACTTCCTTAAAGCCTGGGGTCGATCCCCATGTAAAATCAGAAGTTGCATTCTATTTATTAAATTGCATCAACTCCTAGGGTTGAGTGTGGAGGAGACATGGATTTTATCACAAATTTGTTCACAGGCATCGATTGGATACTCATAGCCCAACTACTAATGCTAACATTAGTAGTGGTAGCTGGCCCAGCCGTTATCTTTGTTCTATTTTTGCGAGGTGGCGACCTCTAGTTTATCGTTCACTCCTTACGCACGAAAGCCCGATATAGTCGGGCTTTTTTTCATTAAAGGGAGGGACGGCTCGAAACTGTCCGATCTCAAACCCTTAAAATAATCTTTGAGTCTATAGATACTGATTATGGCTAAACTCACCATTCGTACTCTACATAAAACCCTGGCTCCCATTGTTCTCCTGCCCTTATTTACCACAGTCTTTACAGGGGTTTCCTATCGGTTAGCCAAAGATTGGTTTGGATTAACCCGCGATCAAGTCCATATCCTCATGGTGATTCATGAGGGAGAGTATTTAGGGAAAACATTTGAATCTTTTTATGTTTTACTCAATGGCTTGGGTTTGCTGTGGATGTTGATTACAGGGTTAACGATGTTAATTAACCATTGGCGCAAACAGTGGCGCATGAGAGCCAAAAGCCTTGAGAGTTGATTGTCAATGTTGTCCAACCTTAACGACGTTTCAAGCGGGCAAACCAGCCGGAAAAATTTTTCGGTATGCTATAACGCTGTAAATCGGCTGTGGTAATTTGCTCAATAGTGGTCAGGGCATCTGGATTTACCGACCCCACAGTTCTTAAGACCAACTCTCGCTGACGGGCTGGGATAATACAAAATACAATCCGCACTTCTCCCTTATCTCCCTGGGCATTGAGAACCGTCGCTTGTAGCCCTAACTGGTGTAATGCATCCGCCACAGGAGGCGAATCCGTGGGAGCAATCACCCGTAAAAGATTTTCACCCAGAGCTAACCATTGCTCAATGGTGGAACCCACAAATGTGCCCATAGCATAGCCACCCGCAAAGGCTACAAACTGACTCGGATTCTGGAGACTCGTCAGCACTTTGGCCGTGGCAATCAACCAGAGGATAGATTCGAGAAAACTCAAGGCAGCCGCAAGCAAACGATATCCTCGAACCAGCATACTAATTCTGAGAGTTCCTAGGGTAACATCCCCTAATCGCATGGTAAAGATGAATAGGATTTCTGGCCAATTTTCAAGCAACATAAATTAGGTCTTCCGTTAAGACTCGATGAAGAAATTGGGAGTTGAGGGTTGTCCCCACGCCACCTAACTCTCAAGTGTCTATTTTCCACGGTCGATTCTCAACTGTCTACTCTCTCGTGTAACCGATGGGAGCGTTCAACGGGAAAGATTCGGCTAACGATCCCCCATTGCTATACACTGTGGAATTGGAGAACATCATAAACAGATGGAATAAATGGATATTGGTCAGAAGGTAAAAGTAAAGGGTTTAATCGATCGCATCCCTGCTAATCTGGTAGACAAAATCAAGCAGAACCCTGTAGGGACAATCACCGGCTATAAAATGGTCGATGGGTCGGGTGTCGGTTTTGTGGTTGACTTTGGTCAATTTTCCACCTGGTTCTTTGAAGAAGAGCTAGTGGCAGTTTAAGACGACTCCATCGAGAATCCACAGTGACCATTGGCTTGGCCGTTGGTCACTGGGAACCGGTGAAAAGGCTAAACTGGGACAACAGCGTGATTGTGAAGGGTTAATAACAGACATGGCTCTGATTTTGACATTTTTGGGTAAGGGTGGCACAGGTAAAACAACCCTGGCCATTGCTACAGCTAAACAAATGGCCAGTGCGGGCAAACGGGTGCTGTTGGCCCTGTCTGAACCGCCTGCGGTGATTGGATTAATGTTGGGCCAAGTGGAGGGGACTCCTGGGGCCATTGAAACGAATTTGGAGGCGGTGAACCTCCGGAGTGCTGCTTTATTAGAGCGCAGTTGGGAAGATGTGAAGCAACTGGAAGCGCGGTATTTACAGAAGCCGTTTTTTAAGGAAGTGTTTGGTCAAGAGTTGGGCGTATTGCCGGGGATGGATGGGGCGTTGGCTCTGTATGCTCTGCGGGAGTATGACCAAAGCGGTAAGTATGATGTGATTGTTTATGATGGAGACGGCGATCGCCAAACCCTGCGAATGTTAGGAACCCCGGAAATTATGAGCTGGTATATCCGTCGGTTCCGGGATGTGATCGTCAAATCTGATGTAGGCCAAGCCCTATCACCGTTTTTAGGGCCCATTAGTAGCGCCATTTTGAATGTAGACCTGTCTCAGGATAATTTTGCCGCTCCCACTCAAGAAGCCAATTCAACCCTGGATGAAGGCAAGGCCGCAGTGAACAATCCCGATCGGGTGGCGGCCTATTTGGTGACCACAGGGGATAAAACTGCCCTGGCTAAAGCCATGTATTTGTGGGGGAGTGCCCAGCAAGTGGGATTAACCGTGGGGGGCGTGATTTTGAATAAGTCTGTCCTTCAGGACACGGAGGCAGCACAGGCGGCCAATAGCTTTGAAGAATTGTATGATGCCTTCGATCATGAGGCGATCGATGTCAGCACTGCCACCGCTCAATTTGAGCCTTTGACGGTCAATATTGTCCCCTTTGACCGGAGTAAAACTTGGCAAGTGTTGCAAAATGCCCTACCGGATTTTACCCAGGCCAGCCGGGCCCCGAAACCGATTACGGTTGATGTGGCTCAAAAGACCGTGAGCTTGTTTTTACCCGGATTTGATAAGAAACAGGTTAAACTCACCCAATATGGGCCAGAAATTACCATAGAAGCAGGCGACCAACGACGCAATATCTTATTGCCTCCTCCCTTAAGCGGTCAACCGGTTAAAGGAGCTAAGTTCCAGGATCGGTATTTAAGGATTTCGTTTTAGTGATTACTATGGAAAATTTAGGACAGTAGGATATTCAGATCTATGAGTAACGACGATACCGCAGCCAATTCTACTTCATCCCGACGACGGCGACGGGGGAGCAGCGCCCAAACCCGACAAATGTTGGGAATGAAGGGTGCAGAGACGAAAGAAACGAATATTTGGAAGATTCGCCTTCAGTTGATGAAACCTATTACCTGGATTCCTCTGATTTGGGGGGTGTTGTGTGGGGCGGTTTCTTCTGGAGGGTTTACCTGGAGTGTGGAGAATGTGTTGATGGCGGCGGCTTGTATGCTGCTGTCGGGGCCATTGATGGTGGGGTATACCCAAACCATGAATGATTATTACGATGCGGAAATTGATGCTATTAATGAACCCTATCGACCGATTCCTTCTGGAGCCATTTCTACAGACCAGGTAGAGGCTCAGATTTGGATTTTATTATTGTCTGGGGTGTTCTTAGCCTATGGCTTAGATATTTGGGCGGGCCATGAGGTGAAGGTAATCACTATGATTGCTGTGTTTGGGAGCTATATTTCTTATATCTATTCTGCTCCCCCCCTGAAACTTAAGCAAAATGGTTGGCTCGGTAATTATGCCCTCGGTGCAAGTTATATCGCTTTTCCCTGGTGGGCTGGTCATGCTCTGTTTGGGCAAATGAACTGGACGATCGCCATTTTGACCCTATTTTACAGCCTTTCGGGATTGGGGATTGCGATCGTTAACGACTTTAAGAGCGTAGAAGGGGATACCAAACTGGGCTTAAAATCCCTCCCCGTCATGTTCGGCATCGGCACAGCAGCCTGGATTTGCGTGTTAATGATTGATGTCTTCCAAGCCGGAGTTGCTGCTTATCTCATTAGCATTCACGAAAATTTCTATGCTACTATCCTGCTGCTGTTTGTGATTCCCCAAATCACGTTTCAAGATATGTATTTCCTGCGAAATCCCCTAGAAAATGATGTCAAATACCAAGCCAGCGCCCAACCCTTCCTGGTTCTGGGAATGCTCGTGACTGCCATGGCTTTAGGTCACGCAGGCGTTTAAATCAACGACCCCATCCTAGGGTGGGGTTGTTGATTTACAAAAATAGTTGTTAGTCTACAAGATTTGGGTATAACCCGCCCGTACAGATCAAAACATGCCTTGTCTCTAGCCCGATCGCGATCTGTCCCAAAGGCATTATTGCTATTGATTATTAGGCATTTCTTTACAACAGGGCATGATGCAAGTAGATTTAAACGAAATTCAAGCCATCCAATCAATAAAACATTAAAAACTGCGTCTGTTTTTTCACATACCGTACCTCATATTTCATGGTGTATAATAAACGATTTAGATGGTAAACGGTATAAACATACGGAACATGACTGCCTCTCTTTTTTCTCCCAGTCTAGCTTATATGGCCCATGGTCACTGTTACCTATGGCAAACCCCCCTAGTCAGCCTTCATGTTACCAGTGATACTCTTATTGCTTTAGCCTACTTTTCTATTCCTGGGATTCTCGTTTACTCCGTATGGAAACGTCAAGATGTTCCTTTTCTGAATATCTTTATTTTGTTTGGAGCATTTATTATTCTCTGTGGAATCGGTCACCTCTTTGATGTGTGGACATTGTGGTATCCCAACTACTGGATCTCTGGAATTGAGCGAGCTTTCACAGCCTTGATTTCCTGCTATACTGCGGCAGCTATGGTTACCCTAATTCCACAATTTTTATCTCTCAAAACTCCGGAAGAACTAGCCTCAATCAATTATCAATTGCAAGAAGAAATAAAGCGTCGTCAAGAAACAGAACAAGAGCTGATAATTGCCAATCAGACTTTAGAGCAACGAGTCAAAGAACGTACCCAAGAACTGAACACTATTAATCAGAATTTAGAAGATCAAATCCAAGCTCGCATAGAAATAGAATCTGCCTTGCGGGAGTCCGAGACAAAAGAACGAGAAAAAGCAGAATCCTTAACTCAAACCTTACAGCAATTACAAAAGACCCAATCCCAACTGGTTCAATCCGAAAAAATGGCAGCTTTAGGGAAAATGGTTGGGGGTATTGCCCACGAGATTAATAACCCGATTACGTTTATTTATAGTAATATTGAGTGTAGCCGCGAATACGCCCAGCATTTGCTCAATTTAATTCAGCTCTACCAATTATATTACCCAAAACCGGTTCCGGTCATTGTCGATCAAATCGAATCTCTAGATTTAGAGTTTATTGAAGAGGACTTTGTGCAGTTACTAGACTCGATGAAAAAGGGAGCCGATCGAATTAAAAAGATTGTGTTATCTTTGCGTAATTTTTCTCGTCTGGATGAACAAGGTAGGAAATTAATTGATTTAAATTCATCTATAAAAAACACCCTAAATTTACTCTCTAGCTCTTTATTTCCATTACTCGCTAGGGGAGAAATTGAAGTTGTGCAAACATTGAATGAAATCCCTAATATTGAGTGCTACCCAGCCCAAATTAATCAAGCGATTTTGAATATTGTCGAAAATGCGATTGATGCGGTGGAAGAAAAATCAAAATCTGTGTCGGATTTTATCGGGAAAATTGAAATAGAAACTACCTGGGATTCAAATCGTACAGTATCTATTTTGATCCAAGATAATGCTTTAGGTATTCCCGATCGGATCAAGGCTAAAATTTTCGATCCTTTTTTCAGCACTAAATCTATTGGTAAAGGAACAGGATTAGGTTTGACGACTGCTTATCAAATTATTGTTGAAGAGCATCACGGAAAATTGGAGTGTACATCCCATCCAGGAACGGGCACTTGTTTTAAGATCGATTTGCCGTGTTCTTTAACCCATGACTGTTGAGAATCAATTTCTAACGCTCTTGAATGCCGTGACTTTTGCCAATTACCCAATGGCGGCGGAAAAATCGGGCTAGGGAGGTTTCTTCTAGAGAGAGGTATATGGGGCGACCATGGGGGCAGGTGTGGGGGTTGCGGGTTCTTTGCCACTGGTCGAGGATATCTTGCATTTCGGGTATGCTCAGGGGTGTACCGTTGCGGATGGCGCTGCGGCAAGCGGTGGCAACTTGAGCGGTTTCTAGGTCTCCTCCGGCGGCGAGTTCTCGCAGAGCTTCGGCGCAGTCGTCTCGTTGTTGGAGCAGTTGGGGAGCGTTGCGGATGGCGTGGAGTCCTTCGCCAAAGGGGTCTATGTCTAAACCGATACGGATGAGTTGTTCGACTTGTTTGGGGGTGAGGTGGTTGAGGATGATGGGGGGGTCGAGGGGAATGAGTTGCCAGCGATCGCACAATTGTTCGTATAAAATTCGCTCATGAGCGATGTGTTGCTCGACTAACCAGAGTCCCCCTGGATGCTCGGCGACGATGTAAGTTTGGCGAATTTGAGCCACTGCTTTGAGTTCTAAGGGGGTGGGGGCGTTGGTTTTGGGGGCGACTTGATAGGAACCGGACTTTTCGGAGGCTTTGAGCAGTTGGCCGACTCGCTCTTGGTGGACGGCTTGGGGTAGGGTGATATCACTGAGTTTTAGGGCATCAGAGATGGCTTGTTGTACGGCTTCTTGGAGCGGTTTGAGGGGATGTAAATAGATTTGAGATTTGGCGGGATGACGGTTCCAGTCGATGCGATCGCAGGATAGGTGCAAATGGAGAAAGCAGACGGGGTAACGTTTGTTGGGGACGGTGCGACTCATGGCGGCGATCGCCGTATTTTCCAGTTCGGGACATTGCACTAAACGCCCATTAACGGCAATTTTAACCCAATCGGGTTTACCGCGATGGCAGCGATCGGGTAAGCCTAAGACTAATTCTAAGTTATCTAATTCTGGATTAAGTGCCTCTTGCTCTAGGGCAACGTCCCGAAAACACAGATCGCTCACCTGTACATCCCGCAATAGTTGGGGCAGAATCGATTGGGCATTTTTCCCCGGACTAATGGTAAACCAGGGGCGAGAATCTTGGCTGACTTTCCAGGCAATGTTGGGATGACAGAGGGCAATATTTTGAATCAGGGTTTGAATGGCTCGCAGTTGTTGGGGAGGAGAGGGAAACCCTTGGCGACGCAATGACCAAGTTTCAAACAGATGGGAAACTTCTACAATTGTACCCGGAGCGATCGCCACCGCATCAATCATATCCGGTTCTCCCAAGGCATTATACTGAACTCGCCATCCTTCCCCCTCACTGCCTCGACTCCAGATTTCCAGTTGAGAAAGTTGGGCTAAACTATGGAGGGCTTCACCACGAAAACCTAAACTGGTAATGCGATCGAGATCGGTAATCGTATGAATTTTACTGGTCGTATGCGATCGCGCCGCCTGAATCAAATCTTCTCGATTCATACCCTCACCATTATCCGCCACTCTCACGCGCCAGTTTTGCGGCCAAATTTCAATTTCCAGCCGCGTCGCACCCGCATCGAGGGCATTTTCCACCAATTCTCGAACCACGGCGGCGATCGAGTCAATCACCTCACCCGCAGCGATCCGATGCACCACATCTGGCGGTAAAGATTGGATGGTAGAGACAGGAGAATCGATAATGGATCGGGGAATCTAAACAGCTTCCCTATTTTCGCATATGGCGCTACGGGCTGGAATCGGGGGGGGAGGCGATCACGAAATTTTGACGCTATACAGTTTTACAGTATTCTTTAAAAATTCTCTTGATTTGCCTTGGACAATGCTCCCATTCTTCTATATCCTTTAAAACTTCGTCTCTAAAGAGACAGAAAGTTTCAATATGTGTTGCTTCCAAAAATCGCATGATATCAAGAACTGTTATGTACCAGAGTATAGTTAACGAAGTTGCGTCACGACCTTCTACAAGAAATTGGCTAGATAAATCAATAAAATTATCTATATTAGAATCCAAGAAATAATGTTTGATTTGACACCATTGATATAGTCGTTCACTCTCATATTCACATACTAAAAGTCTCCATGATTGAAATTGATTAAAAAGGGTCTTGGCATTTTTTAGTTTCTGTCCTGCCAGCAGTAAGCCTACTTCGCCAATAATCTCACAAAGCCATGCATGAATAAACTCTGGATATTGACTAACAAGTTTACTAGAATTCCACTGCCCGATAATTGGCAGTGTTTGCCTGTTTCCTGTCAGGTACTCAACCACAGCATTTGCCAGATTAATCGCGTCTTCTTGACGATAGCGACTATAAAGACGGATAAAATTATGAACAAGTTGAATCCGATGAAGATGAAGTACAGAGTATTCACACTCTTGCTCTAGTATGTTGTCGATTTTTAGCGCTAATAGTAACCTTTTTGCCGATCTATCCCAACGCTCACACTTACAATCAACGTAGGCAGCAGCCGTCTCGAAAAAAGACCGACACAGCAGTAATGTCTCATCATTCACTGAAGCTTCCTGAAGCTGCCTAGCCGTCATATTCATATACGCGACAGATTCATCTAAAAATCCCCGTCGAGCAAACACCAGACCACGAAAAGATTGATTGCTAATTAACTTGATAAAATCCTGCTCTGGAATAGATAATCTAGACTGTAACTTTTTCTGTAGATATTCATCAAATAGTGTACCTGAAGCCACAGAAGATGGAATGATTTTTCTATCTTTTCCCATTCGATATCTTAGTAATAATTCAGAGATCTCTTCTATACAAAAATCAGTTTGTTGATTAACTTTTACCAAAAGATTACCCCTCAAGTTGATCGGCTAAAATCATCCAAGATTTTCATTTCTCAACTTACTTTATGAAAGTAATTACTGATTAAGTTGGTTTCTACAAAATCAAAGCCAACCTATAATTGATTAGATCTTAGTAGTTGGTGGATAGTTGCTTTCCGGTGCTTTATTCTTCTCCAAGGAAACTTCACAAAGAGTCAACGTGGAAAGTAGATATTTGAGAATCAAGCGCTCTTTAATGTTGTACTTAGCGGGGGGACATGGTTTGATTCTTTCTAACCACTGTTTAGGACAAGAGCCTCCACAAGTGGGCAACATGTTACAAGAATGACAAGGATACTCACCTTTTTCAACCCTGTCATAAAAACTAGAGAGTAACTCTCGTTGTTTTGGATCTTCTCCTCGATGTAAATCTCCGATTGCATAGATATTGCGTTTTTCATGGGAAGCAGTTTCAACTTCATAGGTTGGAACGTAACTCACTTCGGTACAGTTGAAAAGGTTTCCATAAGCATCTACAAGTACTGAATCCGGCTGTACTGCCATACAGACTAATTCATTTCGCTGAGGAATTAAACCCACATTGAAACCCAGTTTGACCATCTCTGCAAACCATGCAATCTGCCACGCAGCAAACTCTTCTGGATCGGGTGCTATGTCATCGACATCATTCCCCCATGGATGTACCGGTGCCACATAAAATGTTTCTATTCGCTGATGAATACCTTCTTTGACCAAGAGATGTAGAAGTGGTACAACTCCATCTCGATTCCGGCGATCTACATTGCATCTTATTCCTATCTTGAGATTGAGATTGTCATGGCGTACCACAGATGAAATATTATTAAATATTGTCCAGAATGTGGGCGAACCTTTTTTGGAATACCGTCGAGCATCATGGTAAATGTCCGTTCCATCCAGAGTTACTTCAACATACTTAACGTTATATTCTCGTGATAGTTCCTCCGCCACATCCACTGTCAAACGCAAACCATTAGTCACCAATTTTGCATAATAGTTACATCCAAATTCTTGGGCTAGTTTCTTAAATTTAGGACTAAGGCTGTGGATAAGAGGGAGGCCTAATAGAGGTTCGCCTCCAAACCAGGAAACTTCAAGAGAGCTGTAACACCCATTGGAAAGCTTCTGTCGCGCCAACTCCAGAAATCGTTCTGAGTTAGCAAGACTTAGCCCTTGCGGTGTATGTTGTTGACCGCAATAACCGCAACCAAGTTGGCAGGCAGCACTTGGTTGTACTACAAGATACAGGGTATTGTAGTTAGTAATAGCGGCTCTGTTTTGAGCTAAAATTTCGGCTAGTTCGTCTTGTTCGCTAGAGACCAAAATTTCGGCTTTTATGAGATCATTAATCATCTGACTAGACAATTGAGAGAATTTACCCTCAGCAATAGCCTTCCAAGTTTCTGCGTCACAGATCCAAGTTTTGTTTGTTCGGGTACTCAAGATAATTTGCTTGAGAGATAACTGTTGGCGCTCTGTAAAAGGCTCTGTCACAACTAGGTATCGTGAAACTTTCAAATCCATAACATCTCTCTTCTATGGAGTACAGTTTAAAGCATTAGAAACTAAGCAATACAAGCTATTGCTTATTGCTAGAGTGCCTATTGCCTAGCGCGAAGCGCTATACATTTCTGACTTCTGACTTTTAAACAAATCAAAAGCTGCTATTTACAACTAGTATCACAAGCAATATTAATACGCCTACTCGATCCAATATCATCAACAAAAAGAGGCATTAAACTCCCTTCTTGAACTGTTGAAAATTCTTCAGTTGGCGATTGTGGTCGATCTAGAAATTCGAGGTTTAGATTTAAGTCGTGGGATAATTTTAGAGTGAATGATTGTACATTGTCGCTGTCTGGGACTTGAGTATCGTTTGTTTGAGTCATAAGTTTTTGTCCTCAAATGGAATATTTTATTGACTAGGGCGTGTTATCAATCAAATTGCTTGACACTTGACAGAAGTAGATGGATAAGATGTAAGGGATTCTGGCAAGAACAATCAGGTGCTATCCACCTTGCTGCTGCTGTCATATGGCTTATTGATGATAGGCCCTAGTATAAACGAAACAAACCTTCCATGACTACCCAACTTGAATTCAAACTCTCTGCTCCACCCTTTCATTGGGATGAAGCCGGAGGTATCCGTATTGGGCAAACCCGCGTTACCCTCGATACTCTCCTCGCCGCCTATCATCAGGGTTCAACCCCCGAAGAAATCGCCATTCAGTTCCCCGTTCTCCGTCTAGAAGACATCTACAGCACCATTGCCTACTATCTCAACCACCGACAAGAATGCGATCTTTATTTAGAGCAACGCCAGCAACAAGCCGAACAGATCAGACAACAACTCACTCAAACCCACAATTTAGCTAATTTGAGGGAGCGACTACTTGCCCGTTCTCAGACAAAAGGAAACTAATGTGCGCCTACTTACCGATGAAAATTTTAACGGAGCCATATTACGAGGTTTGATCAGACGTTTACCTGAATTAGATATTGTTCGAGTCCAAGATGTCGGACTGATGAACGCTGACGATCCAGATATTCTAGAATGGGCAGCCAATGAGGGACGAATTTTGCTCACTCATGATGTCGCGACTATCACCATGTACGCTTATGAACGAGTCAATCAAGGACTACCCATGATTGGAGTCGTTGAGGTGATAGCCACAGCACCCATAGGCAGAATCATCAATGATTTAGAACTGTTTATTCTTTGTAGTCAACCCGAAGACTATGAAAATCAAGTTCTGTTTATTCCTTTCCCTTAATTTTCTAGAGTTGGAGGGCGGGTTTACGCAAGCGGACATGAATAGATAAGCTATCGGTTGGTATTCTAGATTAATGGACACACTTGTAAATTCATTCCTAATTTCCAGTTGAGAAAGATTGGATGGTAGAGACAGGAGAATCGATAATGGATCGGGGAATCTAAACAGCTTCCCTATTTTCGCATATGGCGCTTCGTTTACGGCTTTTCATTGCTTCCCATCACCCAACCATAGCTTACTAGGGCCACGATTATACTGCCGACATACACCACCCCGACAAAAATTGGGATTTGACTAATCAGGGTATATTCTTTCAACCAAATAAACGCCACCAAATAACCAGGCAGAACATTAAATCCCCAGAAGAGAGAGACTAGAAAGATGGCGGCAAAACTTTCTTCTGGATTCAAATGAGAGAGGGCCTTTTGACCAAAACAAAACCGGAGAAAGGGTTGTGAGAGCCATATGATAAAATAACCGGGGAGTCCTGCAAACCAAATCCCCAGAATGGCGATCGCAACGGTAATTAACATGGATAAAATGAGATCCGCGATCATGGGCCAATCCCGTCGTTATCCTCTTCTGAACTGGGCAGTTTTCCAGAGGTCTGAGAATTTTGCCCTAAACTTGATATGAGTTTCTCAACGGTTTCTACTTTCAGAGGTTCTGTGGTGTCTTGTTCTCTGAATTGATTTTGGCTCAATTGCATTCCTAATGCCAGAATTAATCGCTCTCTACTGGTTAATTGCTCGACTCCCATAGCTTTTGTTTCTAGAAACCCTAATACTCGTTCGAGTTCGGCTTGTTCTTCTGGTGTTAATTGGCGATTTTCTTGATGATTTTCTTGAGAAATTTTAGAGGTGGATAACCCGGCTAAAAATCCTCCTAAAACTATGCCTACCCATGCTCCTGTTGTACTTCCTTGTAACCAAGCACTGGGGCCGACCCAGAGTTGGCAGACATTGTTAAACCCCCAAGAATAGTCTTGGCACGCTTGCATTTTAGATTGAAGTTGAAAATTGCCACCGACAGCAAAACCGAAGCCACTGGAAGCTAGGGCGACTAGGGTACAGATTAAAATGCGCTGGCTCTGAGTCAATTGAGTTCAATTCAAATGAGAACGTTAAAATAATTATACGCTCTCTCTTCTATGGAGTACAGCTTGAAGCCTTATAACTTACTGGGCTTTGACTAAAATTAAGTCTCCTTCTTGTTTGACTTCAAAGTAAGGTAAGGGTTTTTCCGCAGGAGGGGATAGAACTGCGCCATCTAAGCCAAATTGGGAACCGTGACAGGGACATTGAAATCGGTTTTCATCGGCGGACAGTTCGACGGTGCAACCTTGATGGGTACACATGGGATTGAGGGCGACTATGGCTTGGGTGTCGGGATGGCGGAAAATAAGGACGGATTTGGGAGCGTTGCGTCGGTCTAGGATGGTTCCTTGGGCTTCGAGTTGGGGGATTGTACCGAGGGCTTGAAATCCGTCTTCGCCCATGGAGGTATCAATATCAGGGCTGTTATTGCTGGAGGGAGTTGGCGGCGTTTCTCCAGAGTCGCAAGCGGAGAGGGTGGGGGGGAGGAGGCTCGCGAGTGCGCTTAGGGTCATCCAACGGATAAAGTAACGACGTTCCATAGTAGGTGGGGTTGAGTTTTAGGATAGGGCTGGAGATTGGGATTGGTTTTTGAGGGTTTGTTGACGCAGAAATACGACCAATACGAATAGGAGATCTAGGGCGATTAAGCTACCGATCGTCTGTTCTGAACCTCCGGTACTGAAGCCGTAGCTGTGTAATCCGGTTCCGAGGACGAAGTTTACGCCATACCAGGCCATGAGGATAGCATTGAAGCTGATAACACTGGCGATCGCCATGCCAAAGTTGCCGAGCCAACCGGCTAATCGACCGTGTAGGGGCACAATGTAGCACATTAGGGCGATTAATGCCCAGGTTTCTTTGGGGTCCCATCCCCAAAATCGTCCCCAGGAAAAGTGGGCCCAAATGCCACCGAGGATTATCCCGGTGGTAAGGAAAAGTACGCCGACTTGGAGGATGGAATAGTTCCAGCGCGAGAGGCGGTTAATCCAATCTTTTGCTGTGGGCTTGAAAAGGTAGGCTCCTAGGAGGAGATGACCGAAGCCAAAGGCAAGGGCAAAACTGGCGTAACCGAGGGTGATGGTGGGCACATGGACACTGAGCCAAAAGTTATCGCGGAGAACGGGAACGAGGGGTTTAATGCTGGGATCGAGGACGGCCGGGAGGCGATCGCCCAAGAGCAAACACAAGACAGATAAGGGGGCAGCAGCCAACAGGTAATATTTAGCACGATGTAGGAATTCAAAGGTAACGGCGATCGCCGCTATACCCAAACTCACCCAAATCACCGATTCATACATATTCGTCACTGGGGGTCGTCCTGCAATTTGCATCCGCTCCCAAAACCCATATCCATGCACCGCTAATCCACTACAAAATAACCCTAATGCTACCCAATAGGCTTGTAACTTTTCCCATCCCAGGGTAACTAACATCACCAGAAATCCTAAAGCATACAAAATCCAGGCTTTAGTAAACAGATGAAGTCCATAAAAACGGACTTCTCGCGTTAATTTTTCTCCAGAAGGATAGACTTGAGGACTTAAAGCGACCAGTTGTTTTTTTAGCACTAAAACTTGAGACTTTAAGTCTGAATTCACCCCAAGTTGCACCGCTTTTTTAAGTTCGTCATAGGTGGTTTGCAGGGTTTCAACTTGTCCCGGTGCATAATATTCAGAAGCCTGAGCTATTCCCAACCATTTCCCCTTCGGATCGCTCGGATGGGGAATAATCGGTAACTCGGTACTGCTCACCGTCTCTAACATTAAGGCTAAACGGTTTTCTAGGGTTAGCGCTTCCCGTTGGTCTCGTGTTAAATCGAGATCTTTGGCTCGATCTTCATGGGCTTGCAAAACCAAGGAACCCAAGGGAGAAGACACCAGTTCTACAAAGGAAAAATATTTCTGTTCTGGGTTTAGTCCCAGTGCAGTTTTTAAGGGACGGTAACTCAAGAGAATAAAGGGTTCGTCATTCCAGTCTTGGTTATTAAATAATAGGGAAAGATAGGTATTAAGATAATCTAGCTTTTTTCCGCTTAAGGGTTGATAGTCCAAACGGCCATGAATTTGAGTCACCGTTTCTCTGGCAACCGTATCTAGGGGCTTTTTGCGTCCATCAAGTTGTACAGCTAGGGTTTTGAGGGCATCATAAGGGGTTTCCGGATTAGAAATTGTGCCTTTCCATGCGGGGAAGAAGCATAGGATCAGTCCTAATGTTAAGGCGATGAGAAATTTGATCGGATTGCTCATGGGTAAGGGATTAAAAAACATGGATTCGATAGTAAAATTTTAGGTTTATAGCCGAAAGGATTAACTCTTCTCTGCCAACAGAGGTTTGATTTTTTCGATCAGATCGGGAATATCCGTTTGGGTAACTTCCCAAATAATATCAATATCTACTTGTCGATAATCATGGACTAACTTATCCCTCATTCCTGCGATTTGCTTCCATGGGATAGTGGAATTTTGAGTCCGGAATTCTGGTGAGAGCTTTTTCGTTGCTTCTCCGATAATTGAAAGAGCATAGAGTATAGCCAACTGAGTCTTATCATCTTCTGCAAAACTAGATTCATCCAGGGGTGCAACAAATTAGATAATCTGATTTGCAAAGCGATAAATATCATGAAGATATGAGCGATCGCGCTCCATATAACACCTGATAATTCTCTAAAATAGCACGACGACGAATGGGGTTATAATCTTTTTCAACAGCAGACTTTTGTACCAGATCGACTTTGCGGTGAAGTAGGTATTCTAGGGCTTGTTCCATCCCAATAAACTGTAAAAGGCTAACTTTAGCCTCTGGTGCAAAGGTAACTAGCATATCAACATCACTATTGGGTTGAAAATCATCCCGCAAAATCGATCCAAATAAAGCTAATTCAATCATCTGGTTGTTGTGGCAAAACTCTAGGAGTTGATCTGGAGTGATGCCCAGTCTTTGGTACAGTAGATCGGTGTTTATCATACAAGCTAAGGTGAGAGTCAATCGGGTAACAGTACAAGGACGACAGGAGTAGAGCCAAGAAAAACGCCCTAATTTTCTACTAAATTAACTGCTGGTGACGGGTAATGACTGATGGCTTTCTGAATCGTCCTACCGTAAAACATTGTACCAATACCGACAACGACGAGGACGGAACCTGTCCAGGTGAGTAGGGTTATCCACAGGGGTTCGCGTTTCACTTGTAGGGTAGATTGGCGTAAATCTCCGGGATTCCAGGAAGCTTGGGCGATTTTCCAGCCCTGATACCAGGTGGGGTGGTTCATCCAAACCGTGCGATCGCTGCTAATATGCTGATGATAGTCTTGAATTTGGATTTTGCTCGTCCACATGGCGACACTATCGGAACCTTCATTGCGCTCTACGATAAAGTCTTGCAAAGCAACTTGAAAGGGAAGGGAAAAGAGTTTAGGGGTAAAAGCTGCCAGAATTTCCCCCTCTGGTGCGGGGATAGGGGTAGGTTCTCCCCAAGGGAGCCATTGTTGAGTTCCCGTTTCTGTTTCGACGAGGATAGCGGGACTCCCTTGCACGGTGCGATCGCCAACTGGTACAATTTTACGGTCTATCTGAGCAGGGCTGAGTTGCTCTTCTAGGGTAAGTTCAAAGTCTGCCCAACCCAGTTTAACCGGTTGATTTACCTCTAGGATACCGGATTGGAAGCCTTGAGAGGAATGGGTTGCATAATAGAGTTTACCCGATGAAGTGGCGATCGCCTGAAAATAATTCCCCTCTGAACTATCCGCCAGTTCTTCAAGTTTCCCCTGCGCTACCTCCTCACTCTCTACCGCACTCAACACCAATTCAGCCAGCCCCAAACTTACCCTACGATAAGATAACGGTGCAAACGCTAACCATTGTTCTAAATCCTGTCCCATCCGCTCACTCGTTAAGTGCAACTTCAGAGCCACATTACTCCTATTCCCTCCCTCTTTAAAATTTACCACTTTTACCGTATTTTCCGCATAACCTAACAGAGAAAGCCCCAACACCGAAGAAGGCGAAATCGAACCATTTGGACGGATAAAAATATCCCTTTCTGCCGTTTCACCTTCAGGAGTCATCACTTCCAATAAATCGCCCTCAATGCGAATCTGATTATTCGCCCCTCGATCCTCCCGTAACGGTAACATTCCCTCCAAGCTCAAATGAATCACTCCCGCCGATCCCATAATAATTAAAACCAATCCAATATGAGTTAAGGCAAACCCTACTTTACGAGAGCCTCGCCAAGGATAGCGGGTGAATGCCGAAATCGATAAATTAACCGCCAGCAGGAACATCAGCATCCCAAACCAGGGACTCTTATAAATCAAATGTTGAACTACAGTTGAGCCAACTTGAGCTTCATAAATTGTCGCTCCGATTAAAATCCCAGCAATACTCGCTAGAAGAGGAATTGCAAACTGGATTGAGCCGAAAAACCGGATCAAAGGAGTATTCATCTTCACCGTTTATAAGGATAATCAAATTATTTTTCTATTCTCTACCTTAGTTGATTGAGAATATTCTGTTGTATTCAGGATGACAAAAGTAGCGCAAAAGGGCAATTAAGCGATAAACTAGAACTTAAAGTTTTTTCACATATCACCTTGATTTATGACCTTATTCACAGCCGAAGAAGTTTTAAACAAACTCCAGGAAGGAGAATCTTTTGTAGGAGCTGAATTAAGCCGGATTAATTTAGAAGATTGTATTCTCGATGATGGTAATTTTACTCAAGCTTATCTGCGTGGCGCAAACCTATCTAGGGCCTTTTGTCAAGGGACAAATTTTTTCCAAGCCAACTTGATGTTAGCCAATTTAACGGAAACTAATTTAGTTTGCGCTAACTTATCCCATGCTGAACTCAATAGAGCTTGTTTACAGAGAGCCAATTGTCGATCGCTGCAAGCAAGTTACACGAAACTCTACGGAGCATCCTTAGATCTCCTGAATGGTATTGATGCTAATTTTTCTAAATCAGATATGAGAGAAATCAAAGCACAAAAAGCTAATTTCAGTCGCGCCAATTTAAATCAGGTTAATCTCACTTCTGCTCAATTAATCAAATGTGATTTTACAGAAACCAGTTTGCGATCCGCTATTTTAGAACAGGCAGATTTAAGCAGCAGTATATTGATCAAAACTGACTTAGAAAAATCAAACTTACATCGGTATATTTGCTTAAACAGTCACTGGAAAAACTGTAATTTAGTCTCTGCTAATTTATCTGAAAGCGATATTCGCTCTAGTCAAATACAAGATACAGAAATCCTAGGTGCAAACTGTATAAATGCATCTTTTACTGATAGTGTATTAGAACATTGTTCATTTTTATCTGCTGATTTAAATTTCGCTTTATTCGATCGAGTAAAGTTAGTAGAAATCAGCTTCCAGGATGCCAATTTAGAACAAACAATTTGGAAAAATGTGGAGTTTATTAACTGTGAAGTCATGGGAGCCATGTTTACGGATGCCCAAGGATTGACTGACGCTCAAAAAAATTGGTTAAAAAATAATGGTGCATTAAATGTTCCCCGTTAAGGAAAGATTTGATATCAAATCCGCTTTCTCATGTCTGTAAAGCAGAAACACCATAATCAAAAATCTAGGGAGCGAGACGCTACCACTCCAGTAATATCAACCGATTCAAAATGTTTTTGGATGGCGATTGTCAGCATTACTGATAATAGTAGGCAATGATAATATGGAAGATCAACATCACTAAAAACATGCTGACTAAAATAAGATGAGTCGTCAGCCAAATTCCTCTGAGGTTACGAATTAAAACCCCTTTAGAAATGGCTGAATTAGCAGTAGCAGGGAATAAACTGAATCGGAAATAGCGCTGGGAAGATTCTACAATTCCAGTCTCAGCAACGACTCCGACTAAAGCGGATAAGGTAACCAGGAAAAAAATCCATAGAAAAATGGCATTAAAATTAAGACCTCGCACGCCTATAGTATGGATGAGTGTACTGCCAACTAAGGCGATTCCTAGAAAAATATGTAGGCTTCTCCAAAGCTGAATACTTCCCGGAACTTTGATTTTGATTTTCCAACTTCTTCCCCGTTTGCGAAAGGTCAAGATCATTTCTAGAATTACAAATATCAGGGATAAATATCCAGTAATTTGCTTATAAAGATCGCTTTGAAAGGTTAAATAGAGATCGAAATCATTTAAGCGTAGGGCAGGGATATAGTTAGGGCTGAAAACAAAAGGGGTGAGCAAAACAGCACAAACTACGGTTAAGAGAATGAGGGTAGAAAACTTGGGTTTCATGGTATACGGTAGGCAATAGGCAAAAGGCAAGAACTTGTAATATTAATTAAAAATTAAGGGAGAGAATACCGAATGTGGATTCCTCCCCGAATCAAACCTAAAAGAAGAAATAGATTAAGTTCCTTCTAGGGGTAAGTTAATTACGACACCCCCCATAACATCTCCCAATTCAAAGATTTTATCGGGATAGCGTTCTTTATGGATGGGATGGCTATTGTGACAGGTAACACAAGCTTCGGCGATCGCCTTATCGGGATAAATAGCAGAGTAATATTCTTGACCAGCAATTTCCCGATAATCTTTATAGGGTTCCCCCGTATCAATAACAGTTTGCATCCCCACTTCTTCAAACTCTCCCCTGGGGGCTTGTGCATCATTAATATTCCAAGGTGAAATTAAGCCATACGTGAATGTACCTTGTTCAGAAGCCAGTTCTGCACCTAAACGGAACATTTGCGCGGGGAGCGGAATACCATTGGCATCTTGCCAAGCTTCCGTTGCTTCTGCGGGAACGACTCCATTAGGTTTCTCTTGTCCTTCTAATGTTTTCAGCCGGTTAACCACATGCTTGGTATAGGCAGTACGATCGGATTCAGCGACGGCATGGATATAATCAACCACCAGAGCAGGATCGATGCCACTGGTTTGAGTCGAGCTACTGGTGTTTCCACCAGCACAAGAAACAGCAGTCAGACAAATGGCTGTCGCTAAAACAAATAGACTAATGGTTTTCAGTTTCAGTGAACGTATCCAGGTTTTAAGGATAGGCATAGTCAGTTTTCCATTGGGTGAACAAGTCTTTTATTCAGAGTCTGAAGCGGTTCGCTTTGCTTCTAGCGTTCTCACTAACTTCAGAGTTTCTAAATCTTGTTGAGGGGAATGATGAAAGTTACCCTCAATTAACCCATCATCAAAGATGCTGTTGTAGGAATATTCCAAACCGTGGCAATTCATGCAAACATCTTTCACCATGCGATCGCGCGGGAGCAGGTTGTAAGTGTTATTGTGATTAACAAACACAGAATTGGTATTTTCGTTGCGTGTGCGGGGTAAATGGCAGGTTGCACAAGTCACCAGATCGGGACTGGGGCGAGGCAGTCTTACGGATGCAGCAAATAAAGAACCATGTTTTGAATCCCCATAATTGAGAGAATGGGCATCATTATGGCATTGCAAACAAGAGTCCACCGAAGCCTTAAAGGTGTCGGGTTGATGGACATCATGGCAGGTATTGCACCCCATCACCTGTTCCCTAGCCGAAGCTTTCATTGGTAAATGTGCCATCTTTGGAGTTAAGGGAGAAAGTCCTTCAGCAGTACGAATGCCATGTTTACCGAGCAGAAACGTATCAACCTGTTGCTGATGGCAACTTTGACAACTTTCTTGGTTCGGACGAACCACAAGGGCTTTGTTTTCTCCCACTTGGTGACAGGTGGAACAGTTCACATCTGCGAGAGCGTGAACGCTATTTTCCCATTGCTGAGTAATTTCTGTTACTCGTTCTGAGGAGACCGGGGAGGCGATCGCCCCATGACTCCAGAGCATCAGAACCAGCCACAAGAGCGCGACCATAACCTTCTTAATCATGCTCCACCCTCCAGAAACTCTTCACCCAAATCGGGTTGAGGAGGTTCATTCTGAGTCAGCGTGACCTCTAAATTAGGCAGTTCTGGCTTCGGTAACAAGATGGGCTGATTCAAGTTTTCCCGCAAAAAACCCGTCGAAATTGACCGATGATCGTGGAAATTATGACATCCTGCTGTCCAACACCCATCCGGCTCAAACCCTTGATGACTAGGAATATCCCCGGCAATCACTCCTTCATGACAAGCCATACATAAATCGGGTTTCAGGTGAACCCCCCGACCAAACATATGCACATGCTCTGCATGACATGCCGTACAGGTTAGAACATCTAAGTTCTCTAAATATTCTGCCCAACGGGGATCGCGAAACTTTTTCGGGCCGTGAGCATCACTAACTAGCTCCGCTTCATGACAACGCATACAGGTTTCATTACTGACCGGCTTAAATCCTTCATGACAGGAGCTACAGGAGGCTTCAATCAAGGTGTGGCCGTCTGATGTGACTCCTGGAAGAAAGATTTGACGTTGATCTAAGGCAAACGCAGCAATTCCCCAAACCAGCAGCAAAACCACCACTGCTACGATCGCACTCTTGACTTGAAAAAGATTTTTTAGGAAAGGAAATCGCTGCAAATTGCTGGTCATGACTTAAGAAAGTTGGGTTTCTGCTTTGTCGTATTCAGCTCCTTCTAGCATCAGATTCGTAATCGCTTGATAGGCCTCAATCCAAGCTTGTTTAACTTCAGGAGTCCAGCGATCCCCCAAGTATTGTTCAAAGGTTTTTAACAGCGCTCCACCAACTAGGGGATAATGGGCAGGAAGGGCCCCATACTTAACATGACGTGCCCCTAAGCCTTTGAGTGCATCACTTAAGGCTTCTGGCTTCCGTAAATTTTCGACGGTAAAGACCAAGGATTGCAAAAGCATTTGCTTTTGTTTCTTCATATCCGTATGTTCAAACAGGGGCTTTGCTTCCGGATTATCCGTAAACAAATTGTTATAAAAGCTTTCTGCAAATTCATTGGCTTCTGGCTTGACTTTTTCAAAGCTTTCTTCCAGGAGTTCGACTTTTAGTGACATTTTTGGTGTTCTCCTTATACAGTCTCGGTCATAGAAAATCTGATTTTTTTCTTGTCCGAGATATAACTTCTATATATCCAGATAGTTCAAGGATCTTCTGTAATATCAACTACGAAAAAACTTAGATATTCAAGCAAATACATAAATGATATGCAAAAAAAGCATAACTAGAGGCTTGCTCCCTAGGTTTTTAATTTCGGACTTGATATTACTGATGAAAAATGATGGATTAAGCGTCAGCATAAACCTCTTGCAGGGCCTCTTGTGCTTCTTGGCGCAACCCACGGGCAATGCGGAAGAGTTCTAGTCCGGTATGTAAATAATGTTCGTCATAGTTGTAGGGAAACCAGGAGAATTCATCTAGGCCATCACTGACTTGATTAAGACAATAGTAGAGATGGGCGGCAATACTGGCAACGGGTCCGGGATTGGGAAGGGAGCGAAACCGCACTTGGGCTTCATCTAATAAGGAGCGACAATTGTCTAAATAGAGTTGAAAATTTTCGAGCAATCGATCGTCAAACGGATCGGCGGCCAGCTCATCAATTTCTGCTTCAATGGAGTTCAGAATTTCAAGTAAGGAAAGATTGACGGGATGATAGACTCTCGCCAGCCATTGTTGCCAATGTCGATCGGGATCTAAGGGTTGTTGAGAGGAACGGGTGGGGGGTTTGGGGGATGTTGGCCGATCGCCCCTTGGCATGTAGGGAAAGTTTTGGCGATCGTATACTCGGCGACGATGGGGATCGCTGAGGGTTTCATAGGCCAGATTAATTTCCACCATCCGGTCAGCATTACCCACTGCTTGATTGAGATCCGGATGATGGCGTTTCACCAAACGGCGATAGGCTTGACGAACTTCCTGCGCCGTCGCCGTTGGCTCAATTTCTAGGGTTTGATAGTAACTCACGTCTTTTAGTAATGGGTAATTGGCCTTATCCCCCCTATCCCCCATCTCCCTATTCCGGGTCTTGAAATAAAGGCGTACTCAGATAGCGCTCGCCAAAACTCGGTTGAATCACCACAATTAATTTACCGTCATTTTCTGGGCGCTTGCCGACTTGGATGGCGGCGCAAACCGCAGCACCACTGGAAATCCCAGAGAGTAAGCCTTCTTCCTTAGCTAAACGCCGACCATAGGCGATCGCCTCCTCATCAGAAACGGTCACTACTTCATCAATCAAATCTACCTTCAAAACCTCTGGCACAAAGCCGGCCCCAATCCCCTGAATTTTATGGGGCCCCGGTTGCCCACCGGATAATACAGGAGAAGTGACCGGTTCCACGGCGATCGCCTTAACTTTCTCGCTTCTCTTCTTCAGCACCTCGGCAACCCCAGTAATTGTGCCCCCAGTGCCCACACCCGAAACAATCATATCCACCTGGCCATCCGTATCTGCCCAAATCTCCTCAGCCGTCGTTTTGCGGTGAATCTGGGGATTGGCTTGATTTTGAAACTGCTGCAACATATAAGCATTAGGCATTTCTTCGGCCACTTCCATCGCTCGGCGAATACATCCCCCCATCCCTTCCGAACCCGGAGTCAGAATTAATTCAGCGCCATAAGCCTTGAGCATCGCTCGCCGTTCTGCACTCATGGTTTCTGGCATTAACAAAATTAACCGATAGCCTCGCGCAGCCGCTACCATGGCCAAGGCTATGCCCGTATTACCAGAAGTCGGTTCCACCAATACGGTCTTGTCTGGAGAAATCAACCCCTCTTTTTCTGCTACATCAATCATGTTTACCCCAATCCGGTCTTTAACTGAGGAAGCTGGGTTCATACTTTCGAGTTTAACCACAATTTTAGCGACACAGCCCTCTGCTTGAGGAATACGGTTGAGTTGAACTAAGGGAGTATTTCCCACTAGCTTGGTAATATCTTGTGCAATTTTCATGTTGAACGGGTGAAACGATTAGCTAGAGAACTGTTGCCCATTGTCCCAGAGCCTTTGGACAACCGGCAAGTAACAAGTAATAAGCAAATTGAAACACTCTATTGTCTCACGGCTATTTCAATAGACTATATTCATATGATTTCCCAGAACTTGAGGCTGGGAGTCTCACAAGAGGAATTGCAGCAACATGGGAGCGAGTTGATTAACGATACTCAGAAACCCTCCCCGTCGTTTGCCTCTTTTGCTTTCCTCGATCGCCTTTTCTGTCACTTCAATAAATTCTTGGGAGGTTTGGTAGCCTTGCTCATTGCCCTGGGTTTCAAAAATAGCACTCGCTACTGTCCAATCGGCGATCGCCCCACTGCCATCTCCGAGTTGCAGGCGACTCACACCACGTCCCAAATAAGCGGGGGCAAAATTGGGATCGATCTGTAGGGCTAAACTATGCTTTTCCAGCGCTCCTCGATGGTTTCCAGAACGAGCATCCACAAACGCTAACCGATAATAATCCTCTGGAGTCAAAATCCCACCCGGAAAGTCAATCACCCCATTGAGAATAGCCGTATTAATGATGGCCCCTTCAATTTGGGCATTTGCCATATACGCGCCACTCAAATTTGCCCCAGCCAAATTGGCCCCCGTGAGGTCAGCATAGGATAAATCTGCCCCAATTAAATTGGCTCCAGCTAAATTAGCTCCAGCTAAATTGGCCCGTCGCAGATCTGCTTTATATAACAGCGCCCCCGTCAGATCTGCGCCACTTAAATTCGCGCCACTTAAATCGGCATTATCCAAATTGGCAAAACTCAAATCCGCTTCCGTTAAGTCGGCATTTTCTAACTCAGCCATACTTAACCCTGACTCGCTCAGGTTGCACATGGGACATTCTTTAGAAGAGAGCAGTTGTCTAAGATGCTCTAAATCTTCTGCGACCGCAGGAGCCGCTAAACTGAGACCGAGAAGGACGAAAGCGGTGGAGATTGCTTTATTCATAAACCCAAGTGCCATAGCCATCTGTTCTATCTTAAGGGCAGATGGGGAGATGGGGTAGGGGAATGGGGGAATGGGGAGATTACCCTTCTGCCCATTACCCTTCTACCCTTCTGCCCATTTAGAGTTTCGCGCCACATTCGGGGCAAAACTTGTTACTGGTGACGTTTTTGGCTCCACAACTGGTGCAATAGAGCAAATCTAAAGACGGTTCTTTATTCACGGTGGGCAAGCCAATCATTTGGGCATTGCTCTTACCAGGGGCCACCATGGGATAACAGTTTTCGTTGCGGGTGACATGGGCATCCAGAATCACAGGCCCTTCATGGGCAAGCATTTCGGCGATCGCCCCTTCCAGTTGATCTCGACTATCGATTTTCATGCCTTTAATGCCATAAGCATCAGCCAATTTGACAAAATCAGGCATTCCCATTTCCATATTCGAGGCAGAATAGCGCTCACCATAGAACGTTTCTTGCCACTGGCGTACCATACCTTGCCAACCATTATTGATGATCACCACTTTCACATTAATGCCATATTGGGCGATCGTTCCCAGTTCCTGGATATTCATCTGGATACTGGCATCTCCAGCAATACAAATCACCTGTTCATCGGACAAAGCCACCTTAACGCCCATGGCTGCGGGGACACCAAAACCCATGGTTCCTAAGCCACCACTAGAAATCCATTGGCGAGGCCCATTTTCCAGGAATTGCGCTCCCCACATCTGGTGCTGACCCACATCAGTGGTATAGAAAGCATTAGGGGCTTGTTGGCCAACGGCATAGATCACCTCTTGAGGAGAGAGATGCCCTTCTGGGCGAGGAATAACCAAGGGATAGTCGGTGCGCCAACGATTAATACGCTCTAACCACAGGGTCGTTTTCGTGAGTTGACCGGACAAGCCCATTTGATGACACCGGGCGAGCAGATCGATCAACACTTGGCGCACATCTCCAACGATGGGCACATCCGGGGTGCGGTTTTTCCCTACTTCTGCCGGGTCAATATCAATATGGATCACTTGAGCGCGGGAGGCAAACTCATCGAGTTTTCCGGTTACCCGGTCATCAAAGCGGGCCCCAACAGCGATTAACAGGTCACATTCACTGACAGCAAAGTTAGCATAGGCTGTACCATGCATTCCTAACATGCCCACGGATAGGGGATGTTTTTCATCAAAGGCCCCTTTGGCCATGAACGTCGTCGTGAGGGGAATTTGGAACAGTTCCGCCAGTTCCTTAAGTTCCGCATGGGCCCCAGAGGCGATCGCCCCACCCCCAACATAGAGTAGGGGTCGTTCAGCATTTTGCATTAAGGCGATCGCCTGATTAATCTGCCGAGGATTTCCCTTAATCGTGGGCCGATACCCCGGTAACTTAATCGTTCCCGGTTCCACCGGCACATAATCACACTCTTCTATACCCACATCCTTGGGCACATCAATCAGAACCGGCCCCGGCCGTCCCGTACTCGCAATATGGAACGCTTCGGCAACGATCCGAGCCATATCTTGGGCCCGACGCACCACATAGGAATGTTTCACCACGGGCAATGTAATGCCGTAAATATCCGTTTCTTGGAATGCATCTGTACCAATCGCTGCCCTAGTCACCTGTCCAGTAATGACGACCATAGGAATCGAGTCCATTTGAGCCGTAGCGATACCCGTGACTAAATTAGTGGCTCCAGGGCCAGACGTGCCAAAGCACACGCCCACTTTACCCGTTGCACGAGCATAAGCATCTGCCGCATGGGAAGCCCCTTGTTCGTGTCTTACCAAGAAATGTTTGATTTCTCCGTTGGCTTCACAGCGATACAATTCATCATAAATCGGGAGAATAGCTCCCCCTGGATAACCAAAAATATGCTTGACTCCGTGCCGTTTTAAGCTATCTATCAGAGCATATGCTCCAGTTCTTCGAGTCGCCATTACTGTAGTGGCCTGCATAGGTCGTTCTCCTTCAGCTTGCTTACCTTGCTAATCGTCTCTGAATTGTATCGCTTCTATTTTGAAATAATCCACACAATTTAAGGACTATTTTAGAGTCTTGTTAATTCTTAAAACTTTCAACCCTACCAGCTCGTCACCGGTCATGGGTAATGGGTATGGGTAATGTCTTGTCTAGATAGGGTTTGAGTTAGATCGGGGGGTGCTGAGGCGTTCTCTATCAGGATTTTATGACTCAATGGGGATCGGGAGCAGTGCTGATTTGTCTCGATCGCGCTCTGGTAAGAATAAAGGCCTAGAGGGGAATTCTCCCCTCATGTAGTACAACCCTCTAATTGAGCGTGAGCCACTTTTGTCCATTCAAACGAGTGACGACCCCAAAGACCAACAAACCGAGATTGATTTTCCGCTCGTCGATCAAGAAGGGTTCTAGGGTACTGGGTTTAGCTCCCTTGTGGGAATAGGAAAACGCCCGTTGTCCTTTAATGTCTTCTTTGAAAAAGTAAACATTAAATTGGTGTTGGCCGTTTTTCCAGGTTCCCACCACCTGCCAACAGGGGGGTTCTTTTTCCATACCCTGGACAGCGATCGCCGCTTGGGTAAAGTCGAGCTTCAGGTCACTAATGCCCTGTTTTTCTAAGCCCTCTTGCAGAGCAGGAAGATAATCCTGTTGAATAAATTCGGCAAAGGGCTTGTCTTCCGGAGCGGGTGGCTTTTCTTTCTTTGAGGCTGTGCTTTTTTCGTCTGCCATAGTCTGGGTGTTAAGAAAATGTACTGTCTTTCCTCATGATAGGGGGGAATGGGGGAATGGGGGAATGGGGAGATGGGGAGACAGCCCATTACTTATTACCCATTACCCTTCTGCCGCGCGAAGCACTATAGGTTTTCCATCTCAGTGACGACTTGGGCGAGTTCTTGCACTAGGGGAGTGTTTTCAGCTTGTTGGAAAGCTTGAACTAGAGCTAGATAGTACCATAGGGTTCCAGCTTTTCCGCCTTTAAATCTGTCCCAGATCCTTTCTCCAACTTGGCGATAGTCTTTAATGATGGAGCGAGCGTTATAGAGTTTATCGGCAGCAGAGACGAGGCGAACCGAGGGAGACGCTTGGGGAAGATGAGTTAGATAGGCTTGTTTGCGTTCTCGCCAAGGGGGTTTAGGGGTAGTGTAAGCGTCAGTGCATCCTTCGACTATAGCCGTTACCGTATCTCCAAATTGTTCTCGAATGCGATCGCGGGTGGCTTCTCCGCCTTGGTCTTCGATGGCATCATGTAAAAGGGCGGCGATCGCCTCATCTTCAGTTGCACCGTATTCTAGGGCAATACTGGCAACACCCAACAGATGGGCGATATAGGGCACTCCTGAACCTTTACGGATTTGGGTTTGGTGCAGTTGGTGTGCCCAAATCAGGGCGTTTTCAAAGCGTTCAGAAAGCATAGTTATAGCGCTTCGCGCGGTAATAGGTAATTGGTAATTGGTAATTGGTAGTCAGGCCGATAGTGTGAATGACCTCAGAGGCAGCATCAGCTATGCTTGTCCCTTACGAGTCATCCCAATTCCAGACAGATAAAGATCGGGAACTTTATAGCGCTCTACTTCCTTGGCAGTTCCTTCATAAATCGACAGTAAACCCACTTCTATCGCCAAGCTCAACTCATCTTCCAACCCAGTGATGTCAGTCGCTTTAAACGGAGAATATCCAATATCTCTGAGGCGAGATTCTAATGCTTTAAGTTCCTCAAATTCTTCATTAATTAAAGCATCTAAGGCTTGTTCTGAGACTTTTTCTAGAGAAGAACTTAAAGCACGGGGACGAATAATCGTCTTCTCATAGGGATTCTGCTTCTGTTCTGTCTGTTCCCAGTTTCTAGCTTCTGCAAAAAGTTGCAAAAGAGCGCGAGGACTATGATTATCACTCCCATCAGCTAGACGTTTCCAAACCCAATTGCGAGTAAAGGCAGATTTACCCCCTCTCATTCGTTCTCCCACGAGCAGATTCCAGATTGCAAAGACTTGTAATTCACTTAAATGATCGTAACTGTTCAAAATCCTACCTTGATCGGCTGATTCTACCACTTGTTTAAAACTTTGAGATTTCAAAGCTTGTTTAACCAAAACCTTAAAGAACGTTGCCTTATCTTTCCAGACTAAAGTCACTGAACGCCCGTAAAAATGACTTTTATTATCAAATTTCAGAGTTCTCCAGATATCTTCTCGCAACAAAATTTTAAATCTTAAAAATTTCAGACTATCTCCAATACCCGTTACTAAAGAAAATAGGCCTTCAATTGCTTTAGTCCGTCTATCTCGATCTTGCGGAGTATTCCCAAAACCGGTGTCCAATCCATCAATCAGCAGGAATAGAGGCGATTGTGCCGCACGATCGAAGCGGGTTAACCAATCTCTAGATAATAACCCAATTTGAGAATTTTTTAGAAGATTTCTAAACCAGCCAACCACTTCTAATTCACTCGTTGGCTTACTTCCTAAAATCTCTGATAAAGACCTATCTGGTTTGGGGGGATCTCCATTCCAGGAACTCCAGCAAGCTAAACAAATTTGTAGTAACCAAAAATCTCTCCAGCTTTTTCCGCTACTCTCCAATAGTTCATTTATAGCTTGAAACTCTACCGAACTGATTATCCAAGGACGATTGCCTTTAAGAGGACTGGGAGATAAAACAACAATAGAATTAACATTGGGGTCTTCTAGTAAACGTCTAAAAATCGCTGTTTTACCGGTTCCTTTTCGACCGATAATTAATGGAATGTTTTGTTTAAGTGACTTATTCACCAAATCAGTTTGTACAAAAGTTTCGAGGAAATCATCTTGGTATTCTGCCGTTCCTCCTGAGAATCGCAATTCCTGCAAGATTTGCTCTTTACTACTTGACAAACTACTCGGAATATCCTCTTCACTAGCTGTAGGTAAAAAGCGCTCTAACCATTCAGCGATCGCCTCAAAATCACGCCATGAATCGTGATTAGACATAATTTTGTCTGAAGTGGCGATCGCTTCACGATAAGGAATAAAGTGGGTGATGTCAGAGGCTTTAATCAAGTCTGTTTTCGATCGCTTTTCCAGTAAAAGAGATAGCCATTCTTCAATCCAATCAATAGCTCGATGTTGATATCTCTCTACTACTTCTGGTGCTTGACTCGCAGGTATGGGAGAAACCAGAAATCGGGGTTCTGGTGTTAAAGATAATTTTGTCCGTCTTGTCTTTGCTGACAATAACGCCCGAACGAGTTCACCTGTCCCTCGTCGAGTTTGAGCGTGAGGGAAAAATACAATAATAGCTAGGTCAGCTAAATCAAATAGCAGAGGAGCATTGAGGGGGGTAATACCTGTCCTAGCATCGAGTAAAATCACATCGGGTTTAAAGGTTAGATTCTGGCTTAAACTCTGGATCAATTGCCGTAATGGGTTCTGGTCTTCACGATACCATGCACCTGGATCAATAAAGTTGAGCAAACGAGCATAATTCGCATTGGGTAATCCTGCTGGCAGACAATAAATTTCCTCTGTTTCTGACACTCTAATAATATGATTTTGGATGTTAGGATTTTCCCCTCGATCCAAACTCAATAAAATAGAGACTAAGCCCTGTCCATCCCTAATTTCATCTTCTTTTCCCCATAGAGCGGCTAATCCTGGTGCTTCTAAATCCAGATCCACACAGAGTACAGTTCTGCCTCGACTAGCCAGAATTTGAGCAGTATAAGCCAAGGCTGTCGATCGCCCCACGCCACCTCTGAGAGAATAGAATGTGGTTACAATGGGGAGTTCGAGGTCATCATCAAGATCTGATGGAAATACGATCGCTTCAGGATCGGGAGATTTGGCTAAGGCTTCCGGCCACAGGGGTAAGTCTTCTAAGGTAGAGTCTAGAGGGAGAGAACCGGCCCATTCTTGCTCTTCAGGAGTGAGCAAATCCCACCACTGAAGAGTCAAGTCTTCCAGTCCTTTTAAGGCTAGATGCTTGCGTTCTGCGGGTGATTTTCCCTGAAATCCTGGAGAAATGAGAGCAATACGCCAACCCATAAAGCGATCGGGTTGAACTCGCAAGTCTTGAACCTCTAAAGTAGCCGATGACATATTATCAAGAATATGTTGTTTAATATCTTGGTGATTCATCGACCTTTCCTCCTAGATTGACGACGAAGTTGCTGCTGTATCCATCCGGTTAATTGTTTGGCTCCATCTAGCAATTCTGCAATAGAGACACTATTATCCCAACTGAGTTGATACCGTAAGGATGTATCCCAGGATTCGATAAAGAATGCTTTTGCTCCTTTAGAGTCGTGCAAATCTGAGAGGCGAAATTTTGCAGCTTCCCATAAACCCCGGAGGTTATGTCCTTCATTACCATGCTTGGGAAATCCCACATTGCGATCGCGCAGTAATGCTTTTAGGCTACATTCTATCGCATATCCAGCCATATAAACACAGCCGATAGAGGTAGCTCTAGCTTTGTAAATCGCGTCTGCATCATTGGCTCGCTCCTTGGCAAGATATAGCCAATCCTGGGATTGATTGGGATTTTGAGAAGCCATAGTCGTTAGATCGAGTGTTTTTTAGGTATACCCTGGACAGGAGATGACATACCCCCTAATTATCCACCAATAACGTAGACGAAGCATTGCGGCCAAACTCTTCGGGAGCATATTGTAAGTGCGCCTCTGCACCCGGCCAGAGATAGGAACCCGGTGTAACCGATCGCGCCAAATAATGCACTTCATAGATCCCAGGGGTGAGGCGATCGCCATAAGCCACCACTCGGTCTTTATACACCTGTTGGTAGTCGATTTGCCAGCTATCTCTATCGGCTTGTACCGCTTGATTGGCGGTCTCAAACTGGGTATTCACCGCCTCCAAACCAGCCGGGAGCGGGTCAGTAATCACCACATGATCCACGGGATGATCCGTGATAATCTCTAAGCCCACGTCAAACACTTGACCCGTTTGCACCTCAAAGGGTTGGTCTAGATCGTAGAGTCCCGTGGTTCGCAACACCTCCTCCTCATTCGCTCGGCGCACCTGACGCACCACCCGCAAACCATTTAAGCGTCCCGGTTGATTGCCAGTTAAGCGATAGCCATAGGAGACGAGATAATGCAGGTTTCCTGAGCCAGATTTCTGTAACACCAGCTCACTATTTCCCTTGGGTAACTGAGCCATGGGGACGCTTAAACTCCAAGTCGAATTCTCATAACCCTGAAACTGGGTGTTGCCCAAACTTTGACCCGCAAACGTCACCCCGACACCAAAATTAGGCGGCGTGCTTTCCGTTTGTGCATAGGCAACCAAAGCATCAAGCGCTTGGGCATTATTATAGGTACTGCCCCAAGTGCCATTACGACGCAAGGAGAGCAAACTGGTTAACAACCGCCCGGTTTCTGCGGGGGAAGCATCTTGGGCAATGAACAGGCGCAGTGCTTCCGCTTGTGCCGTGGTTGCTGAGGACAACCATTGATAGCGTTGGGGTAGATTAATCGTTGCCCTGCGTCCCGTCTGATAAATGGACTCGCGAATTTCATTCAACAGGCTTTGGCTTTCCTGTTTCCATTCTGGGAAATTGGCCAAATAGCGAGCTAACTTAATTTGAGTTACGGGATCGAATTCACTACGGACGCTGTAGATATCCGAGAGAAACTCATTTCGCACATCGCCCCACGCAGCCAAGGCGATGAGGGTTTCTAGGCGCAGGGTACTCTTACAAAGGGCAGAGGTACAGAAATCCTCGTTTTCGGGGTCGGCTAAGAGGTCTCGGAGATAGGATTTGAGCTGGTCAACTTGGATACCTTCGGGGGCAAAGCCAGCATTGGAGGCTTTGGCGATCGCCTCTGCCACATAGGGCGTAAGATAAGGATTAGACCGGCGCACGCCTGGATAGCTACTAAATCCGCCATCTTCTCGTTGCAGGCTAGAGAGTTGATTTAGTGCTTCACTGGTTTTAGCAGGGAGATTGACACCTCGACTTCGCTCGGTGACCGCTCCGCTCCCTTCGACTCCGCTACCTTCGACTCCGCTCAGGGAGCTTCTGTATTGGCTTTCCAGGGTTTGCAAACTCGCCGCAATCAACAGTTGACTCGCCATCGGTTCGGCAAAAGGTAGGGGATTGTCGGCAAACACCTGTTGAGCGGGGGCGAGAATTTGAGGCATCAGGGTGCTGGCAAGGTTAATGTCTAACCCACCGGTATCGGTGGCGGTATCGGGGGCAACATTCACTGGCAGGGTGACGGTGTTGGTGCTGGTTCCCGACTCAACCACCCGCTCCGTCACCTCTAGGGGTTTAATCTCTAAGGGCACTTCAAAAGCATCCACGGGCTGGCCGTTGAAATTAGTTGCAAAGGTGACCGTCGCTGTGCCCGGTTCCGTAGGGGCGGGTTTCAAACCCGCCCCTACCGCTAGGGGGAATCTCTCGCCCATGGTTCCCTGACTGGCTTTCACCTGTCTGGAGTCCATACTGTTGTTGGTGGACTCGAAGGTTAACCCACCGCTCACCGTTCCAGTGATGTCTAAGTTACCGGTAGCTTCCGTGGTATTGGTGATGGAGAGACCAGCATTGAGGCGATCGCCCGGTCGCACAAATTGCGGTAAAATCGGATTCGTGAGGATCGGCTGACTGGTAATAAACGTAGCTTCCCCATTGCCGAAGCGCAGATTACTATCTTTGGCCACCACCATCACCCGCCAGGTGGTCAGGTCATCGGGTAGAGTAAAGGTGACACTGCCTTGTCCCTGGCTATTGGTGAGGACAGAACCATTGTAATAGGCCAGGGGTTGGAAGTCGCGACGGGTGCGGGTGTCGGCTGCTCCGGCTGAAAACCCGCCGCCATACCCCCAACCTTTGGCAAGGGGAGAGGCTTGGGGTTGCAAGACAACATCGGGACGGTTATCGCTAAACCGGGTAGAAATGGGTTGCTCGGCGTATACGGTGTCCAGGAGGTTGGGGGCGCGATAGCCCGTCAGTTGTAAGATGGCTTCATTGACTACCATCACCGTCAGTTCTCCGGCTACCGGCGAGCCAGTGTTATCCCTCAGTTGCAGTTGCAGGGTTTGGGATTCTCCCGGTTGCAGTTGGGCGTTGGATGGGGTAGCTTCAACGGATAAGAGGCGATCGCTCAAATCAATCTTAAAGGGTGCAAACCCGACTTTAACCAAGTTATCTAAGTCCCCTTCTAGTCCGCTCCCTTCGACTTCGCTCCCTTCGACTTCGCTCCCTTCGACTTCGCTCCCTTCGACTTCGCTCCCTTCGACTTCGCTCAGGGAGCGTCCCTGACGCACCAGAACCGCCTCGAATGCGGCATTTGGTAGCATCTCTGGCGTGACTTCAAACTGCACTTGGGGGGCCCCGCCTTGCACCAGTTGCAAGGCTTGGAAGATGGGTTTATCGCGGATAATGGCAAAGTAGAGTTGCCCTTGTTCGTAGGGAGACTGAATCAGCGCGGTTGCCGTATCTCCGGGTTTATAGGTCTCTTTGTCCAGTTTTATTTCTAGCTTATCTTCATCTCCTCTACCCCAACGCACCCCACTGCCTCCGGTTGCCCAGATTTGCAAGTCGGTAGGGGCGGCACTATTTTGACTGCCTGCAAAGTTAGCACGGATGCGATAGGAGCCGGAGTCTGGGGGCGTGAGTTCAGCCGTGGTGGGAGTTTGAGCGGAGCGGACGGTGGTTTCGCCTACCGTTTCATACTCCACTTGGGTGCGATCGCTCCGTCCCCCTTCCACCACGCGAGTTACGCTAGAATAGGTCATTTTCTGCAATTCCAGTCTCACCCGCTCTCCCGCTTTGGCATTCCCCTGTGCATCGGTAACCACCACTTCCACGGGGAACGCTTGCCCCGCATCAGCCACAAAGTTACTCTTTAAACCAATGATATTGGCACTCGGCAACACCGTCAGGGTTTGCGAGTCACTCACCGACAAATTCGAGACATCAGAAACCGACACATCCACCTGATAGGTCATAGGATAGGGCAGATCTGCATCTAGGTTAAATCTTTGTGTGCCTGCCCCAGAATCATCCAGGGTTTGCCGAGTTTGCAATACTTCCGTTTCCACCACCGGCGCTTCTTCCGGCCAAAACCACTGCGGGCCGAAACGATACTCCTGCCATTGTTGGGGCGTAAACTGGGTTTGCCGACGAGTGACATAATATTCGGCTCTACCTCCAATGACAGGAGCGCCAAATAAATAATTACTCTCTGTTGTCGCTGTAATAGCATCTCCCGGTTGTGCCACCTCTTGATTTAAGCCGACTTCCACCTTAAAGTTAGGCGGATTAAATTCAGCCACCTGGAAGTTACCAGTTAACGTAATTCCAGAACCTTGAGCGCGAATCACATATTCTCCGACTTCCTGACTATCTTCTAAGGGAAACTCGACCGAAAACGTGCCAAATTGATTGGTTTTATAACTTCCCAAGTCCGTTTCATTGCCTTGGGGGTCTTGAATTTCCACCCGATAATTGGCTCGCGCGTCGGTTTTCAGGTCTCCTTGTTCCAGATAGTAGGCAACACCGGTAAACGTGGCTGTTTCTCCCGGTTGATAGAGCTGGCGATCGGAAAATATTGTACCCCTAGAAACCGGTTTTGTGTCTTCCCAATCGGCATAAATGCCATAACCATAAGCGCCACTATAGGACTCAGTGCGGGTAAATGCCCAATCATCACCTTCTCTGGCAATAACGAGCAATTCTGGAGCTTCAGAAAACCGACTTCCTCCCATACAAGTTCGCAAGTTTTGGGCCGTTAATTGTAGTAATCCTAAATCATCGGTTTGTCCCGTGGCACAAGCTCTGGGTTTGGGTCTCGATTTTTCTCCCAATTTTGATTGATAAATCTCCACCGTAGCACCGGCAACGGCTTGCCCATTATCCAGGTGATTGACTCGCACTAAACCCGACTCTGGAAACCATTGGGCAAATACCCCCAGATTCGTCAGTTCGACTAATCCGTAATAGGTGGGGGTATTCCATTGCTGCTCCCCATTTTCTTCATAGGAGTTGGTTCTGGCTTTCACTCCATAGGCGAGTAGTCCTGATTCGCCCCCTAATTCTGATTTTAAGTTGACTGCATTAATAACGGTTTGGTTTTGTTGCCCGGAAACTTGATAGGATTGCCATTGATTTTGTGAAGGTAAGATATCGTTGCCATTTCCTTGGGGATAGGCAGAATCGACATAGACTAAATCTGTCGGTTCTAGGCGACGAAATGCGGCTTGATATTCTCTATCGGGGAGGTTAACGCTGGAAATGTCAAGCTGTAAATCTTCTGTGTTGGGTAATATATTTAATCCACTTTGCACCCAGAGATCTGCTGCCACATTACCGGTATTGTACTGTAGGGTGACTGGATTATCGAGGGTTTGACCAAATCGATCCTCTAACTCAGTCCCAATCGTAATCGTATAATTTGTATCGGGTTCTAGGGCCCAAGGGTTAAGCTGAATCAGGTTGGGTTCATAGGTGAATCGCACCAGGGGAGGGGCGTTTGGTGGAGGAGGGGGATTAATGGTAATGCTATTAACGGCAGATTCGGCGACAATGGGATTATTAAATCTCAGTTGCGGGCTACCTTTAATAAAGCGCCCATAGGCTCCTCCGGGGCCCGGTTCGCCGGTGGTTTCGAGTTCGTCAAAGTTGAGGGCGTTGTAGGTTTTAAATTGACTGGAAAAGGGGATTTCGCTGGCTAAGTTGCCGTTAGCGGGTTCTAATCCGGCGGAGATTTCTAGGCTGTAGGGGGTGTTTTTTTCGAGGGCTTTTTGGGGGGTAATCGTGTAATCGTACTGTTGTTGGGAGGGATCGAATGCGGTTTGGGGAGTATTACGATCGCTATTTTCATCTAAGGCAATGTTTAGGGGAATATCGCGATCGCTCCCCGCAGACACTAACCGGGTATGTTCGGCTAAGGATCTCAGGTCTAAGGCAACGTTAGAGGTAAACTTTAATTCGGGATTGATGTCTACGGGTTCCGGGTTTCCTTCCCGATCCACATTCGTCCCCGGAAGATTAGACAGTTGAATGGGAGGGGTGTTAAATGTCCAGGCAAAATCCCGGTCTAATTGATGATTATTCAGGTCTTGTAAGCCTTGTTTGAGCGTCACTTGTACCCTGGTGGCTAAGGGAAGGGCGCGATCGGCTTGAAATCCTACCATGCGCGGGGTTAAAAAGCGAAACGTTCCCGGTATTCTGGGGGTAATTTCAAATTTGTTGAGCAGATCTCGCTGTTGGGGAGAGTCGAGACTTTCTAGGGGAATGAGAGGATCGGTAAAGATAACATTAATTTGATTCAGGGGTTTGGCTTCTTCTGTGGGGTTAATGTTCTCGATCCAAGCGGGAGGAGTGGCTAAGGGAAGGGGAGAGACGCTAGGAAGGGGTTGATTTCCCGATCGCATCCCAGCGAATCTACATCCCGTCAATGTCAGCACAAAGAGCAAGATCAACACGAATACTTTATGCTTACGGTAATACTGGCCAATCCCACGACGCAATTGGCGCAGTTGTCTCATTCCGAGTATGGAGCGACGACGAGCCATTCTCTCTTCCCTCACTGAATCTGATCTTGTCTTACCTGATAAAGGCAGGGTTTGGGAAGAGTTTGTAGATATACTTTACAATAGTGTTTACAAATACTCGAAAATGGCATCTTGCCCGCTTGTTCGATATCAAAGCTATAGCAAGGCGCGATCCCATTCTGAGACCTGACTACCAATTACCCATTACCTCTTACCTATTACCGCGCGTTTCATGTCTGCGAAGCAGAAAGCGCTATAACCTTTCAAAACCTCACAAGTCGCCTGTCCAGTGCGACACCAGCTAAACTGTGCTGCTCTTTTCAGACTCCCTTGACTTATCTGTTCTCGTGCTTGCGGATCTTGAATCAGGGTTTCCATGGCGGCGGTAATTTCTGGCACTTTGTAGGGATCGACTAAGATAGCGGCATCGGCGGTAATTTCGGGAAGGGAGGAGCAGTGGGAGGTAATGACAGGAGTTCCGCAAGCCATGGCTTCGAGGACGGGCAAACCAAAGCCTTCCCAGAGACTGGGGAAAATGAGGGCGATCGCCTGATTCATCAGCACCGGTAACTCTTCTGAGGACACATAATCAATAAATTTGACTCGATCGCTTAATCCCAATTCGTTCATCTGAGCGATCAAACTGGGGGTATAGCGGCGATCGCTTGTCCCCACTAACCACAACTGATAGTCTTGATTTTGGCGGACTTTTGCAAACGCTTCAATTACCCGATGCAGATTCTTATAGGTTGCATGGCGACCGACATAGAGAAAATAGTTAGAAGTCGGTAAATTTAATGGCTTAAACTGCTCCTGATTGTAGCCCAGCAAAATGGGGGTGATGCGATCGCCAGGAATGGAAAACCAATCCATAATATCATTGGCGGTTGCTTGGGAATTGCAGAGAATATGAGTCGCCTGATTGAGAACCTGTGGCAGATAATACCGGGAATAGAGGGTGAGAGGCGATCGCCTTTCGGGGAACCGCAACGGAATCAGATCGTGAACCATCACCACAAACCGACATCCCTGAAATAACGGCGCTTCCGGTAGAGGAGAAAACAGTAAACCCCCTTGCAGCTCGCGATAAATTTTAGGTAACCTAAATTGAGTCCAAAGCAACCGCTTGAGATGTCCCTTAGCCCCCTGTTCCGGCGTTTGTCCCCCTGGAATTGGATAATGGGAATATCCCTCTAACTTCTGGGCACTTAACAGAGTGGGATGTAACTCTCTCAGATAGGGTAAAATATTCAAAGCATAGGTGCTAATTCCTGTCGGTTTGTCCATTAGCACGGCTAAGTTAATTAAAAGGCGATCGTTCATCATATTAAAAACTATAAGAATTTAGACAATTAGGTATGACTCAACCCCAGATCAAAAACCTCTATTACATCACTCACATTAATAATATACCGTCTATTTTAGAAAACGGCATCTTGTGCCATCAACAACTTTTAGATTCCCAGGTTGAATTCACCCCTATTTATGATGAGAATGTGGATTAGGAAAACTGGAATGGTCACAGGTTGGCCCTTTGATGTGTCGCTATTTATGCGATATTGGTATTCACGTGGCGATTTATTTACCGCGCGAACAGCCAGTCGATCCTAATTTTTTAACTTCTGAATTTTTACTGAAAAATTGAGGGAAACTCTAATGACATTCCTATACAAACATACTCAAATTGGTACAATTATTCTTGTTCTCTTGGCTGCTCTGCTGCCTTTAGTCTTTTTCTATCTCTCCAAAGGCTTTGTGGGGATGGCAGCGAGTATTTTGATCGGGATTTTAGTGATTACGGTTTTGTTTAGCACGTTAACGGTGACGATTACAACAGCTCAAATCAAATGTTCGTTTGGAGTGGGTTTGATTCATAAAAGTTTTTCCTTGTCCAGGATAACTGATGCCGCGATCGTCCAAAATCCTTGGTATTATGGCTGGGGTATTCGCCTGACTCCTAGGGGATGGATGTTTAATGTTTCGGGGCTGGATGCGGTGGAGATTGAGTTGGATTCTGAGTCCTATTTTCGCATTGGAACGGATCAACCGCAAGCGTTAAAGTTAGCGATTGATGAAGCAATTGAAATGAACCGTCAACTCTGATGGCAAGATTTGGCTTGCAAAAATTGCTGTAATCCTTGCCAACGTCCTTGGTAGCCATCGGGGTTTTGTTTGATCCAATCGGCGATCGCTTTTAGGCTAAGATACCCTAAATTGAGGAGCAAGGCTAAAGGGGTTCCATGTTGCTGTAAGAAGTAGAGTTTGCTAAAGGTGGCGTGATGAAGTTTGGCTTTGAGGTTGTTTTGGCTCGTAGCAGAGACTTGATGAGTGACTAAAATGGCTTCAGTCACGGCAATAGAGTATCCTTGCTGAAAATAGCGCTCGCATAGATCGTTGTCTTCATAGTAGAGGAAGTAATGGCGATCGAATTGGGGGCAGGAGGGAAATTGGGCTAAGTTGAGAATCAGGCTACATCCAGATACCCAGCGAGAGGGGATGATTTTAGCGGTGGGGTTTTCTGAGGGGGAAATGGGGTGTTGATGGGGGAGCGATCCCAGCCAGGGATTGAATTTTCCTTGGGTAAACCAGGGGTTACCTTGGGTGTCTTGAATTTGAGTGCCTAAAATGGCTAAGTGGGGATGCTCTTGAAAGCAGGTTTGAATGTAGTCAATGGCAGCATCGGCTAGGGTGGTATCGGGATTGATTAACCATACTAAGCTATGAGGATCGCGTTCATAAATCCAAGTTAATCCTAAATTGCAACCGCCCCCAAAGCCTAGGTTTTCGGGAGCAGTGAGCAGGGTTAAGTTGGGATGGGTTGCGCTGTGGGGTTGCAGGGTTCGATCGCCTGGAGAGTTGTTGACAATGATAATTTTCAGGTTGGCGCGATCGGCTTCTGGAATGGACTGGAGCAGAGCAAGAATTAAGTCAGTAGAGTAATAGTTAACGATTAACAGGTATAGCATTTTAGGGGAATGCGAGCATCTTGCTCGCTAGAACTAACAAGCGAGCAAGATGCTCCCACTCCTTGACAACAAGCGAGCAAGATGCTCCCACTCCTTGACAACAAGCGAGCAAGATGCTCCCACTCCTTGGCAACAAGCGAGCAAGATGCTCCCACTCCTTGGCAACAAGCGAGCAAGATGCTCCCACTCCTTGGCAACAAGCAAGCAAGATGTTCCCACTCCTTGACAACAAGCGAGCAAGATGCTCCCACTCCCTGCTTTGACAGTCCAGTTAAGGAAACTGGCGATCGCGCACCTCCTGACTAAAGGTTTTCACCGCATTGGTAATGCTCTCCTGGAGATTCGTATAGACTTTTGCAAACGGCGGTTGCCAACTGGAGAGTCCTAAAACGTCGCTGGTGACTAAGACTTGGCCATCACAATGGGGCCCAGCACCAATGCCAATGGTGGGTATAGAAAGCGTTTCAGTAATTTTTTTGGCTAAATCATGGGTAATGTTTTCTAGAATAACGGTAAACGCTCCGGCTTCCGCAAGGGCGATCGCCTCCTGTAAGATCCGTTCCCCTTCCGCTTGAGCTTTTCCCTGTCGGCGATACCCTTGTCGATGAACAGACTGGGGCGTTACCCCCACATGGCCCACCACTGGAATACCGCTTAAACTTAAACGGTGGACAACCTCGATCATTTCCGGATAGCCCCCTTCTAGTTTCACTGCCCCCGCTTGGGTTTCCTTCAACACCCGACCCGCCGATCTTAGAGCTTGAATGGGGCCTTCTTGATAGCTCATAAACGGCAGATCGCAGACAACCAAAGCCTCTTTTACTCCTCGACAGACGGCTTGGGTATGGTAAATCATTTGATCTAAGGTTACCGGTAGGGTCGTTGGGTGACCTAACGCCACCATGGCTAGAGAATCTCCCACTAAAATCAGATCTACCCCAGCTCGATCCAGCAATTGGGCAAACGGATAATCCCAGGCTGTCAGCATCACCAGGGGATGACCTTGACGTTTCCGTTTCACCAATTGGCTGATTGCGATCGCCATTTATGATTACCCTTATGTCACAATTAAAGAAACGAACCCTGGGCCAGTCTATGGAGTTTTCCCAGAAGCCCTTCTTATTTTAGAAGTTTTTGCCCTTCCTGGGAAAAAGGCTTGACTCTCTTGCCCTCCAATTCTAAAAAGATCCTTAACGTTTGAGTAAAATCCTGTAATTCTCCGGGGAAGTGCTGTAGTTAGCGATTAAAGACGCTTCAGTGCTGACACTGGAAAAGACCCCAGGGTTAGCAGGATTTATGCGCTTCAGTTGTGTTTCTTTTGCTTGGTGGAAATCTACCTATGTTTGACTTCCCTACTTTATCCTCAACCTTATGCCGACGGGGTATGGCGATCGCCACTATTTCGTCCCTAGTGGGTTTATCCTTAACCTTGGATATATCTCCAACATTCGCCCAATCCTCTTCAGAAGGTGAACAAGTGGTCTATGCTCCCCAACTGCAAAACTGGGAAGACCCCCCTCCAGGTCTACCTGGCCGTCGCGGTGCTGCGGGGAGTCGTACCGGGTGCGTGGGAACAGCCAATCATGACTATCAACCCTTGACTTCCCTAGTGCCCATGAATGTCTTTGGTTTGACGACTCAAGCTTCTCCTACCTTTTATTTCTATGTTCCTCCCAATCAAGTAGAAGTGGCTGAGTTCGTTTTGGAGGATGAAATGGGCGATCGGATTGATAAAGTAGAATTAGCTCTTCAACAACACTCCGGATTAGTCGCAGTTAATCTCGCTGACTTGCCGAATTCACCGACATTGGATGTTAACCGGGTTTATGCTGTCTCTTTCCAATTAAACTGCCACGGACAATTGGTAGACTATGTGACGACAGGAATCAAACGGATTCCGTTAGAGACAAGCCAACAACAAGAATTAGGAGAAGGGGCTAAAGCTGATAAAATTCGCTTCTATACCCAAAATGGCATCTGGTATGACCTCCTGCAAACCCTCATCGAAGCTTATCCCCATGACCCTAGCATTGCCCTGAATTTAAATACCCTATTGGCGGCTCAGGAAATCGAGCTTCAACATCTACTACCCGTGATTAATCCTTCCCAGCCAACTGTTCTCAGTTTAAGCCAATAGTTCAACTCACCCCGTTCCCCTCACTCATCGGTCTGCTTGGTTGCATAGTTTGTACAGGCAGTCAATAGGATAGGACTTTTATTAAATTTTTGTAACTTAGGCTACGGTTTGAGTTTAAATCAGTTATCTTAAAAGAAAGCACCAATACCTTATCAAAGCAAAAAAAAATGTTTAGTATGAACAAAAAACGTCAAAAACTCCAAGAGGCTGCACAAGCCCATCAAGATAACCTACGCAAGAACTTACAGCACAGATTAGAAGTTGCTCGTACTAAAGGCGATATGTCTTTAGTCCGTCAACTAGAAGCTGAAGCTGACTATCTAGGGTAAGGCTTGATTGTCCGCAAAGCGGAAATACCCTCATTAAAAACCTAGGGAGCAAGATGCTCCCACTCCAGTAATATCAACCAATTGAGGGAGTGCAGGCATCTTGCCCGCTAGTTATACCCATTTACCGGATTCGATATCCAAACTTAATCAACACTAACGCATAACACCTGTAGCTTGTAAAGGGCGCTTCCTGTCATACCTGGAGAGGAAGCGCCCCTTTCGTTGGCCTATCGATTACCAATCCTCAGTCCTCAGCGATACAATAAACCATGAGCTATAGCAACCTCCAAAAATGTAAGGACTAAAAGCAACATGGCTTAATCGGAGAAACCTAGCTACCATAGTTTATTGGCTATTCCCCATTCCCTATTTGCAAGCTTGAGAGCAACAAAGCAATGGATTTGCCCCAGTTTACTGAAACCCAGCATCCCCTAATTGAGTCCCTGGCTCACTACAGCGATCGAGAATTGCTCACCTTATTTCAGCGCCATCCGGAGTCAGGGCGATACTTCACAGCCATATTTTGTCGGTATAACCCCATTGTCTATACTCTAATTTCCCATTGGGCGCGATCGCCCGTACAAGCCGATTATCTATTTGCTTGCACCTGGCGACACATCTACTATGAACTCGGAGGACTCCATTTACATGGAGCCACCCCTCAACCGGGTGAGTCACCTCTGACCTTACAAAATGCACTGATTAACTTCACTGCCTTCTGTATAAACAATATGGAGTTGCCTCCGGTTGAATCGATTTATTACAACCTTCAGGAGTGTTCTCCCCCCCTCTGGTGTTATGTGGAGCAAGCCATGGATCGATTAGAACCGATGATACGGCTAATGATTCTGCTCTCTCAAACCTTCCACTGGAGTGAAACCCGGATAGCTGCTTATTTACAAGCGGAAGGAGAATCCATTTCTCCCTTCCAGGTCAAAACCCACTTGCAACAAGGACTTGCTTCCCTAGAAGCTGCTTTACCCACCGATATCCGAACCATATACTTAAACGTAAACGATAACGTAAACTCTCAAGAGTCAGGAACTGCTGATGAATCCTTCTCCCCTAACTTTTCACCCACCCCTGAACCGATGCAAACCTTTTAGAATACCCTCTTCTGCTCGACTAGAATTTACGCCCCTCTTGTGGCTGATGGTGATCGGATTACTCCTACCCTATTATGGTAGTCTTCCTTTAGGATTACCCGGTCGGCCGGTCGGGCAGTCCCTAGAAGAACAACTTCAGGACTCTAGTTTACCCCTGCGTTGTCATATGCTGGCGATCGCCTTGGAACAAGAGCTAACGCCTAACGCCTAATTTTTCCTCCTCCCGATCCCCGGTTACAATGCCATAACCTTCTAATTCTGAATGCCCGATCTCTATGCCATCCGTATGGCTCAAATCCAAGATCTTAAAGGTCTTAGTGACCTATTAGCTGAATGTTTCCACACTTTCAAAGGGTGGAAAATTTGGTTTCGTTGGTTGAGTCTATTGATGCGTTGGGGGATTTATGAAGATTTGAAACAACGATGGCGCACAGCTTCCCCCTACTATGGCTGTTGGGTAGCGGTATATCAAAGACAGCCAGGTAAACCGGACGTGAGTCGAGAGCAACCGGAGCGGTTAGCCGGAATGGTGGAAGTCTCCTTAAGGTCTTGGTCAAACTGGAGTGAATGGTCTAAATATCCTTATATTTCCAATTTAGCGGTCAAACCAGAAGACCGCCATCAAGGGTTAGCTCAACAACTGCTGGAGCATTGTGAACAAACGGCGTTGAAATGGGGATGTGAAGAAATTTATCTTCATGTTTTGGAGAATAACTATCCTGCGCGGTGTCTCTACTATAAGGTGGGTTATCGTCTGCACCAGGTGGAACTCAGTTGGAGTACCCTGTTGCTGGGGAAACCGAAGCGTCTATTTTTGCAAAAACGTCTCTAAGCGGTGAGTCTGATGAGCGTTCTCAAACAATTAACAGATGATTGGCGATCGCGTCTTAAAGTTGAATGTTCTGATTATTCTCAGGAGGTTCATCAGAGTATTATTGATTGGTTGATCGGAGAAAATCCCGATCGCTTGCTGGATCTCGATCCAGAAGATTGGGAAATTGCCGTAGCCGCCATGGATTATCGCTATCGAATTTTACAAAAGAGATACTTAGGAGTGGCCCCGGAAGTCGCTTACAAAAAGCTGATGAAGCGGTTGGCAAGCTTATTTTTAATTCGTAACAAAATTCGCACCTGGGTCGCCTTAAGTCGCGATCGCCAACGCAGCGTCGTCGATGTGCTGCAAGAAGTGATCCAGGAATTATTACAGAGCGATCACTATCTCAAAGAGCAAATGGGTTTAATCCAACAGATTACTCCCCAACGATGGCTACAAAACACCCTGATTTTAGCTACCTTAGAAGAATATTGCCTGCGCCCGATTCGGAATCAACCCCTGCTACTCTATCGGTTTCTCAACTATCTGCGGCGTAGCCAGCGCGGAGGAATGACCAATATTCCCACCGGTAACTTGGTGCGGCTAATTTCTGAAGAACTCACCTCAGAAGAGAGTGACGATCCCATCAGTCTCTTAGATCGGCAGGCGATCGCCGAATACAAAGACACCCAAGCCTATCTGCAACAACAACGTTATCGAAAAGCCGTCGCCAGAGAATTTCAAGCCTACCTATACGAAACCCTAGGTGAAAAAGCGGCCAATTGGCTGCAATTCTATCTTCAAGGACGCACCCAAGAAGAAATTTCCACCCTACTCGACCTCTCGGTTAAACAAGTCTATCGCCTACGAGAAAAAGTAAGCTATCATGCCATTCGCATCTTCGCCCTTAAACAGCAACCCGAATTAGTCAGTCATTGGCTGGAAATTTCCTTGGAAGATCACACTCTAGGCTTAACCCCTAGCCAATGGCAAACCTATTGGGACAGCCTTACCCCCACCCAAAAACAGTTACTCGAACTGCTCAAAGAGCAAACCCCACCCCATGAAATTGGCGAAATCTTAAACTGGAAAACCAGTCAAGTCATAGCAGAATGGAGTAAGCTATACTTAGCCGCCCAATCTCTCCGGAATCCCTAAGCGTTTTTACCTTAACCCTTTCAGTTATGCGATCGGGGTGCAAGTTCTCAAGGGTGCGTTACAGTCTGATTAACTCGCCATTCTTCGACCCTTGGATCGGGAAAATCAGGGCATCGATCCCAGTTGTGCAATCTGCTTGAATGGATAACTCACTGTCAACACTCAACTATCCCTTACCCTTGCCCAGCGTCCTCATCATTATTGCCAGCACCGATCATGAGCTTACCCTCTCCTTCCTTTCATTCTTCTTCCATTTCTCATCTTGATATTGACAGCGATCGCATTTTCCCCCTGATCGATCGCGCCCTGTCCTTTGAAGCCTGTCTTTATCACCAAGTGCTTCCCCTAGCCTTAGAAGGGAGTCGGCTCAGACTAGGAATGGTCGATCCAGAAGATAATAGCGCCCTCACTTACTGCCGTCAAATTCTATCTTACCTGCGATGCTCCATTGTGACGCAGAAAATTTCCTCGGATCTACATCAATCGAGCCTCAAAGCCTATCTCAATCATGTTAGCTCCCAACAACAAGCGCCTCCTGCCCTACCCAACCCCTCGCCACCCCCTCCTTCTCGCTCCCAGGGAAATGCGGAATCAGACCATTGGCAAAATCGACCGACGTTAGTGTTAGATGCAGACGAGGTCATCAATTTAGTTAAGCAAGATACATCTGAATCGGACTCAACCGCTAAACCTCCCCCTTCAGTCACTCCCCTAAAACGGACTCAAGGGTTACCCGAATTAAATATTCAAGCTCAGTATTTATCCAGTCCGGTGGCAAGCCTGGCTACCCTACCCCCCTCGATCCTCTGGCAAGAATTGCTCAGTCGGGTGTTAGTCGGAGGAATTGGGCGACTGTTTTTTGAACGTCATCCTCACCATGGGCGAGTGTTATGGAGCTTAAATGGTGTCGTCCAATCTGTGTTAGATAATTTACCTTTAGACCGGTTTCAGGGGGTGATTCATGAGCTGAAATTACTCAGCCGCTTACCGTTAATTCCGGTGAAAACTCTCAAAGAGGTGGAACTCGAACGGTATTATCATCAAGAGCGGTTATTGTTGCGTTTGCGGGTGATGCCGGGTAAACATGGGGAAGATGCAACCCTACAAGTTTTGCGCGGAGCTGCTTTGAAGTTTCACCAACGACAGCAGATCGCGACCATGGGTAGAGATGCTTTGACGATCGCCCAACAGTTACAGAAGAAGTTAAACGATCTGCGCGATCGCGCCCATGGGGATACCCAATTATCGGGCAAAGAGCTAGAGTCCCTCACCAGTTTAAATCAAATCTTAATTCATTTAACGGCACAAGTTCAGGATTTACAAGCCTTGCGCTCTGAAACGTTAAATCAGAAATCGGAGACTTAGATCCAATTCAGCCGGATTGGATCTAATATCAAATCCGCTTGAATACCATAATTAAAAATGTAGGGAGCAAGATGCTCCCACTCCAGTAATATCAAATACAGCGCTTCGCGCGGCAGAAGGGTAATGGGTAATTGGTAATGGGAAAACCATTTTTCACGCTATAATCCCCATTTTTCAGGCTTTTCATGGGAAGGCACTCAACCCTTAAAATTTCGATAACTGTACCTCATAACAT